>JBBQEG010000423.1:0-4730 GCA_038320495.1 Opitutales bacterium
CTTCCTCGTCGGCGTGGACCGAGAAGCCTGCGCTCACTACAAGAAGGCCCTCGATCAATTCCTGCCGCCTGAGTATTCCGAGGTCGTCTACACCGGCAGCAACAACGACTCCGCCCTGCTGAAGGAGTTTCATCTCGACCCAAAGCGGGAGCGGCAGATCCGCAAGAGCTTCGGCAAACTCGATCAGCAGCCGAAGATCCTCATCGTCACCGAAAAGCTGCTCACCGGTTTCGACGCGCCCGTGCTGTACGCCATGTACCTCGACAAGCCGATGCGCGATCACACCCTGCTGCAGGCCATCGCCCGGGTGAACCGCCCCTACGAGAACGAGGCGCAGGAGATGGTGAAGCCCCACGGCTTCGTTTTGGATTTCGTCGGCATCTTCGACAAACTGGAGAAAGCCCTCGCCTTCGACAGCGACGAGATCAACGCGATCGTCAAGGACCTGAAACTGCTGAAGGTACTCTTCAAAAATAAAATGGAGAGCAAGGCGCCGGAGTACCTCGACCTGATCGAGCGGAACTTCAACGACAAGGACGTCGACACGCTGATCGAGCACTTCCGCGATCCAGAGCGGCGGAAGGAGTTCTTTCGGGAGTATAAAGAAATGGAGATGCTCTATGAGATCATCTCGCCGGATGCGTTCCTGCGGCCATTTATCGAAAGCTACGCGACGCTATCAAACATCTACTACGTCGTTCGCAAGGCCTACACGAAAACAGTCTATGTTGACCGCGATTTTCAGAAAAAGACCAACGCACTCGTGCAATCGCAGATTGGCGCGGTGATGGAGCCGGTGCGCGACGATATACTCACAATCGACGCGGAAACCATCGAGGTGATCAAGCGTCAGGGCGGCAGCGCCGCGATCAAGGTAATCAACCTCATCAAGAGCATCGAAAAGGCGGCCGAGGAAAAAAGCGGCGACCCGTTTCTCGTGGCGCTTTCTGATCGCGCCAGGGCCGTGCAGGAAAGCTTTGAGAGCCGCCAGGATTCCACGGGCGCGGCCTTGGATAAATTGTATCAGGCCCTGCAGGAGAACGAACGGCGCCAGCAGGAGCAGGCGGCCCGGGGGTTGGACAATATAACCTACTTCGTGCTCTCGAAACTGAAGGATTACGGAGTGGCTCATGCCGACCTGGTCAGCCGAAACGTGGCGGCCGCCTTCAATAGTCAACCCCATTGGCAGCGCAGCGATCGCGCCCTCCGCGAACTACGGAAGAGCGTCACCTTCGCCGTCTTTGCCGAAGAGGACGACATGGCCAAGGTGACCGCGATTGTGGATGAGTTGTTCAACACGTTCAGCCGATCGGACAAAACGTGAAACGCTGGCGCGACCGGGAGGAATTCAAGGAGCACATTCACGAGTGGGCTCGGAAACTCGGGGTGAACGCACAGTCTGTATACATCCGCCCGATGCGCCGAAAATGGGCGTCGTGCTCGACGGGTGGCACCCTGAGCTTCAGCGACGAATTGCTGGGTTTGGATCGTGAACTCGGCGACTATGTAATTGTACACGAACTCCTGCACTTCTCCGTGCCCAATCATGGCAAGCTCTGGAAAAGCCTGATGCGAGTCTACCTGGGCAACTGGGAAGCACTGGCGACCAGGTTACCCCCGGTCACGGACCCCAAGTAGAGATTCGAGCGAGCCCCCACGAGGAGCACATGTTCGCACCTGAAAACGAACCCACAGGAATCGCTCGTCTTCCGGCGAGCGTTTTCATCCTTTATCGCAGACTTCGCTCGGACGGACGCCGTGAGTCGGCCGTGCATCGCCGGGATTGCCACGCGGCCATGCTTGATGCATGAGGTGGTCTGCCTGCGGCGGCACCGACCCGGGCCTGCCTCGCCAAGCGCGCCGGTCCGAGTCGGTGCCCGAAACTCACTTCAACTGCCGATACCATGTCCGCTTTCACAGCCCCCATCATCCGCTTTGCCCTGTTCGTCCTCACCGCGCAGGCGTTCACTGTCGAGGCCGCCGAACCGGCCCGTTTCCCCGGAGTGAGCCGGGTCGATTTTTTTGGCTACACCGACTGCGTTGCCCTGACGAATGACACGACGCGGGTTGTGCTGTGTCATCAGGCGGGAGGCCGGGTGCTCGAGTACTCGCTCCAGGGTAAGAATGTAATCTGGCTCGATCCCACTCAGCAGGGGTGGGAGTGGACGCCGGACGGGCCAACCGTAAATCCGTGCGGAGGCCGCTTCGATATTGGTCCGGAGATGCTTGTTCCCAAGCGGCCGTTGCTGTGGGCGGGACGCTGGACCGCCGAGGCTGTCGGCCCCCGCGCGGCCCGGCTCACCAGTGCCGAGGATCCGGCAACCGGAGTGCAACTGATCCGCGACTTCGTGCTCGATGCGGCGACGTCGCGGCTGCGCTGCACGCAGACGATTCGCAACGTTTCGCCGCGCACCACCGCCTGGTGTCACTGGAGCCGGACCCTGGCGGTTGGCGGCGGTATCGTGGTCATTCCGCTCACCCCGCACAGTCGATATCCGAACGACTACGTGATGTACCACGATGGCAGCCTCATCAACCCGCGTCCGGTTGATCCTGCCATTCGCTCACGGGACGGATTTCTCGAGATCGTCGGCCCGCCGAAGTTTCGCAAGCTAGGGATGGATTCCCAGGCGGGCTGGTTTGCCTATCTGATGCCAAACGACGTGCTGTTTGTGAAACGCTATCCGGTGTATCCTGATCGAACCTACAACGAGGTCGCGGGCCTCACGATCTCGATCTGGTATGACGCCAACATCCGTTGTGAACTCGAGCCGATCGGACCCATGGAGACGCTTGCCCCGGGGGCGGCCGCTTCGTTCACCGAGGAATGGCAGCTCGAGCCGTTTGCCTTTCCGATTGGAGGCCGGCCGGTGGACCTCCAGGCGGTCGCGGTCGCCTCCCGGCCGGCGACACCGGCGTCGCGATAAGGACGTCTTTTCGTTCAGCAGGCGCGGCCTGTCGCCGGATACCGCCTGTCTCGTATTTCGCCATGCCCAGGCAGCGTGAGCAGAAGCCGCCCGGGTCAAAGCGGCCGAGTGACACGGGGTATTTCCAATGCGAATTTCGCCCCACTGCCCGGCCCATTACGGTGAACGCCGAGAATCGTCGCGATAAACTCGGGCACGCTTCGTTAGCTAAGTTTCCCAGAACGTCATGCCGCGGGAGTGAAGCTGGATGCCTTTGACTTGAAACCAATCGTTCGCCGCTCGGCCATGCGCACAATCCCCTCCGGTGGACCCGCTTCGCTATATTACTTCCTTGCCGGCGCGGCCGCTTTTTTCGCCGGCGGATTCTTGCCCTGGGCGCTGACGACCTTGGGCTTGTCGATCTTCCTGGCGCCGGCGGGCAGGGCGGCTTCTTTAAACGGCAGAACCGGGCCGTCATCGAGGGTCTTCAGCAGAATCTGTTTCACGTAGGTTTTGTGCGGGTTGCCGGCGTGGAGCTGGATGGCGATGAGGCCGGCGAGAGCGCGGTTCTTCTCGTCATGGTCAATGAAGACCGAGGTGGTCCGGCCGTTGACCTGGTGCTCAAGACGGTTGCCGCGCGCAATGATTGTGAATTCGTTCCACTGTGAAAGGTCGGCGGTCACGCGCGGGCGTTCGCCCACCTGCCAGCGTTGGCCGGTCGGATCCATGACGACGTCGACTCCGTTGTAGCCGAAGATGCCGCGACCGCGTTCCTCGTAGGTCATGGCGGTGTGGACGTCGGTCGGGTGGACGTCGCACTGGTAGCCCATAATCGTCCACGGCGTGATCTCGGGCAGGCGGCGGCTACGGTATTGGATGCCGGAATTGTTATCACCGACAACGCGGACCGTGGCGCGCAGTTCGAAATCCTTGGCCGTACCTTTCCAGATCAGGAACGAATTGGTCTTCGGACGGCCAACTTCGCTGGTGCCGACGAGGACACCGTCCTCGACGGTCCAGAGCCCCGGCTCGCCGTCCCAGCCGGCGAGATCCTTGCCGTTGAAGGAAGCCGTCCTGCGCGAAAGCCGGCAGGCAGCAAAGGGAAAGCAGGAAGACGCGGATGAGGTTCATAAGAGTGGGCGAAACGATGGGATCATTTGCGCCGGAATCCACCCTTACCTTCGGGGTGCGGTTTACGAATCGGGTCAGCCTATCGGTTGCAGGTTTGATCGCGGGCGCAGGCGCGAGCGAACCACGGATCGAACCACGGGGTCAGGATGAACAATCTTTCACTCGCGCGCAGGCCAACAGAACCAAGGCAGGTCGAAAACCTCAGGAATGCAACCGGCAGAATCTGGTAGCCCCATCGTCCTCGTCCTTGCCTGGTGCGAAAACAAAAAGGCCCGTAACTCTTTCGAGATACGGGCTTCTAAATTGGCGTCCCCACGGGGATTCGAACCCCGGTCTCGACTCACGTGGTTCCGGCAGAATGACTTCCGTTATTACAAAACGAGTTGTGAAATCCGCGCCATCGTGAAAACTCTGCGTCATTCTTACTGTCATTCTTACCATGTCCTCCGTTTGGAAACACCCAAAAAGTCAGTTCTGGACCGCCTGTTTCACCGATGAAAACGGCCGGCAACTCAAACGATCCACCAAGCTGACCGACCGCGCCAAAGCCATGAGCATGGCGCAGAAATTCGAGGCCGCCTACAAAATGAAACTGACCGAGGCCCAAGCTCGGAAGGTCGTCTCCGACATCTACGAACAGATCCACGGCGAGCAGCTCTACCACTCCACCACCCGGAAGTTTTTCACGGATTG
>JBBQEG010000424.1:0-4729 GCA_038320495.1 Opitutales bacterium
TGGCAAAACAGAGGTTTGCCGTCTGCTCATTCCTCGATTCTGAGTGAAGCGTATGCCTGTTTCGGTGCTTCTGCGCCAAAAGTTGACTGGAGTCAGCCCACCCGCCCGCGGCGCGGTGATCGCGGAGCTGTGTCGTGCCCACCCTGCCCCGGTTTTTCTCGTTATCACCGAGAACCTGAAGGCGGCGGAACACCTCGCCGAGGACGTGGCGTTCTTTCATGGCGCCTTGGACAACACGCGGCCCCAGCAGACGCTGGTCTTCCCCGAGTCCATGCCCAACAGCCGCGACATGCGCGAGGCCTTTGCCGCGTCCAGTGATCGCCTCACCGTCCTGTCACGGCTGCGCGCAACCCGCGCGCTGACGTCCACCCCCGACACACTCGTAGTCGTCACCACCCCCGCGGCCCTGCTTCAAACCGTTCCCGCGCTCGAAGCGTTCGCCACGCGTGAATTCACTCTCAAACGCGGGCAGATCCAATCGTTCCAGGCCCTGCTGGAAGAACTTCAGCGACTCGACTACGATTCCGAGGCCGTCTGTGAATCTCCCGGTCATTATGCGATCCGGGGCGGCATCATCGATGTCTACCCGGTGACCGCGAACCAACCGTACCGGCTCGATTTCTTCGGTGATGAGATTGAGTCGATCCGCGAATTCGATCCAGTCACCCAGCGCTCCGGCGCCGTCGTCGAAGCCATCACCCTTTCTGCTTCGCCGCGGGTGAAACTTGATCCGTCGAAAACCGGGCTGGCCGATTATCTCACGCCCCGGACCCACTTGGTTTTTATCGAACCGGCCGTGCTCGAGGTGGAGTTCAGTTCGTTTGCGCGGGAAGGCACTGACGGACTCACGCCCTTGCTTGACCGCTGTGCGGCCGCCTTCGCGATCAGCGACATCGACGAAGCGAGTGCGCTCTTTGATGCCGCGGCTGAAGAAGCCACGTGGGACAGTGAAAGCCTCAACCATCATCGCCGTTATCCCGATGATGCACTCGTCGCGCAGGAACGGCTCACGATGGAGGAAGAGGCTCGGCACGAATTTCTACGGCAAATTGCCGCGTGGAAGAAAACTGGATACGACGTTCTGGTCGTCGTCTCGAAGGAAGGCGAGGAGCAGCGCACGCGTGAAATCCTGGCGGCCGATTCCTCGCTAAAGGGCATTCAGCCGCGCTGGCTGCGGGGCACGCTCAACGAAGGTTTTCGCCTCACGTTTCGTCCTGGAGCCGAACTCGGCGCGCCCGCCGAATCCACCGGTGCCGAAGCACCACGGAAGTCGAAGAAAATGGCGCCGGCCAGCAAGGCCACCGGACTCGTCGTCGTCACCGAAACCGAAATCTTCGGCCGTCAGCGCCAGCGCCGGCCCTCGCTGAACACGCGGGCCGTGGCCCACCGGGCGCAGATCGACCAGCTGCTCGATTTCTCGGAGCTGGTCGAGGGCGACTTCGTCGTGCATCTGCAACACGGCATCGCGCTTTATCGCGGTCTCAGCAAATTGGATACGGCCCAGGGCATCCGGGAGGTGATCTCACTCGAGTTCGACGATCATGTCACCCTGCACGTGCCCCTGCAGGAATCCCATCTCATCAGTCGCTACGTGGGGCTCAGCAAGTCGAAACCCCAACTCGGCAGGATCGGCTCCAATCGCTGGGAGAAAGCCCGCCAGGCCGCCGAGCGCGCCACGATCGACCTCGCCGCGGAACTGCTGCGCATTCATGCGTCGCGCGAGGCTCAACCCGGGCATGCCTTCGCTGAGGACAACACCTGGCAGAAGGAATTCGAATCTTCGTTTCAGTTCACCGAAACGCGCGATCAACTGAAGGCGATCGATGAGACCAAAATCGATATGGAGCGGACCCGCCCCATGGACCGCCTGATCTGCGGCGACGTCGGGTTTGGTAAAACCGAAGTGGCGATCCGCGCCGCGTTCAAGTCCGTCCAGGGCGGGCGCCAGGTCGCCATTCTCGTTCCCACCACCGTGCTTGCGCAGCAGCATCTGAATACGTTTCGCGAGCGCATGGCCGGCTATCCGATCGCGATCGAAATGCTGAGCCGCTTTCGCACGCGCGCCGAGCTGAAGAAGATCTTAACGGCCACGACCGCCGGACAGGTTGATATTCTCATCGGCACCCATCGGCTGCTGCAGCATGATGTGATCTTCAAGGAGCTCGGGCTCGTCGTGATCGACGAAGAACAGCGGTTTGGGGTGAAACACAAGGAGGTGTTCAAGCGGATGCGCGCAACCGTCGACGTGCTCTCGATGAGCGCGACGCCCATCCCACGGACGCTGTACATGGCGCTGACCGGCGCACGTGACCTCAGCGTCATCGATACGCCACCGTCGAACCGCCATCCGATCCAAACCATCGTCAAAACCTATGACGAGAAACTCGTGATCGATGCGGTCCGCTTTGAACTGCGACGTGGTGGTCAGGTGTTCTACCTGCATAATCGCGTCCAAACGATCAACCTGGTGGCCGAGCGCCTGCAGGAAATGCTGCCGGAAGTTACGATTGGAATTGGGCACGGTCAGATGAACGCGGACGAGCTGGAAAAAGTGATGACCGAGTTCGTCGCCGGCCGGTTTCACGTCCTGGTTTCGACCACGATCATCGAGAGCGGGCTCGATATTCCGAATGCGAATACGATCATTATCGACGGCGCGGATCGCTTCGGACTTTCGCAGCTGTATCAGCTTCGGGGCCGCGTCGGCCGTTTCAAACACCAGGCCTACGCTTACCTTTTGCTGCACCGTCATACGCGACTGCTCGAAGTGGCCCGCCAGCGCCTCACGGCGATGCGGCAGCATAACCAGCTCGGGGCGGGTTTCCGTATCGCGATGCGCGACCTCGAACTGCGCGGCGCCGGCAATCTACTCGGCGCCGAGCAGAGCGGCCACATTGTCGGCGTCGGCTTCGAGCTGTATTGCCAGTTGCTCCGCCAGTCGGTCGCACGACTGAAGGGCGAGAAATCTGCCGCTGCGATCCGCGCCAACGTGAAGTTGGATTTCGTTTTCATCGGAGAAGGCATGGCTCCCGGCATGGGACTGGATTCCGATTCCGCCCGGGGCCGCCTCGTCGACGGCTACAAAGCGATCAAGGACGCCGAGGACGTGAAACACGCAGTCGAAGTGGGCAAAATCCAAGCGCGAATCCCTCCTGCCTATATTGGGGAGACGCGGCTGCGAATCGACTTCTACCGCAAACTTGCGCTGTCCGACAGTTTACCGACGCTGAAGCAGATCGAGTCCGACCTGAAAGACCGTTTTGGCAAATTCGGGGACGAAATCAAAGCGCTGCTGATGATCACAGAAATTCGAGTTCGGGCGGAACAAAAAAACATCATTTCCGTCGAAACCGATTCGAGTCGCTTGAAGTGCCTTCGCAACAGTGGTAGCCGTGATGACTGGGTGCAGGTCGGAACGCGGTTTCCAAGGTTGACCGCCCCCAAGCCCCTTCTACGTTTACGCGAAATTATCTCATTTTTGAATAACCTGCCGAATCCATGATGTTACGCCGCTGCCTTCTTTCGATGACGTTCGCCGCCCTCGGCGGTGCGACGGCGCTGGCGCAGTTTTCGGGCGCCCCATCCGGAGGTGAGGTCAATCGGGCTAGCGACCTCAACCTCCGTTTTGCCAACGGGATTGTCGCCGTCGCCGAAGACAAGATCATCACCGTCGCAGACGTAATGCAGTACATTGGGCCGCTTTTGCCCCAGCTGCGCAATGAAGCGCGGAACGAAAAGGATTTTCAGGAACGCCTTGAGCAGCTCCAAGATAGCGCGATTCAGGACCTGATTGACCGCGTTTTGATCGTGAAGGAGTTCCGCAAGGACGAGAAGCGCCAGATTCCGATCAGCTACATCGACAATGCATTGTCGGATGAGATCTCTGAGCGCTTCGAAGGTGATCGTTCCAAGTTCCTCGCCTATCTTCGCGCCAAGGGTCAGACGATCCGCGAATATCGCCGGGAAGTGGAAGAAAACATCATCTTCCAATACATGCAGGGCCAGCAGCGGAAATCGCAGAGCGTGATCAGTCCGGTCCGCATCGAAACCTTCTACAACGAGAACAAGGACCGGTTTTTCCAGGAAGACAGCGTCCATCTTCGCCTCATCCAACTCACTCGGAACGACGGTGAAACGGATGAGGTGCTGACTCAGCAGGCAAACTTGATCCTGGCGCGTTTCAAGGCCGGTGAAAGTTTTGAGACCCTCGCCAAGGAATACAGCCGCGATATGCGCCGGGCGCGCGGCGGCGACTGGGGTTGGCAAAAACGCTCTGACTTCCGCAAGGAATTCAGCGATGTCGCGTTCGATCTGAAGAAGGGTGAAGCGTCTGCCCCGATCCTTTTGCCCGAGGGCGCTTTTATCCTTTTTTCCGAAGACCGCAAATACGCCGGAATTCAACCGATCGACGAAGTCCGCGACCAGATCGAGCGGATGTTGGTCCAGCAGATGGGTCGTTCGAGCCAGGAACGCTGGCTGGAGCGCCTCCGCCGCAACGGCTACGTGAAGCATTATTAAGTGCTGAGCAGCGCGTGCTGCTGCCCGGGCCGAAGTGATACAGGCATTCGTGCCTCTTCCGTGGTTCCCGAGATAGGGGTAGGGACGGGATAGACCGCCCCTCCCTCCGAACCGGACAGGCGGGTCTCCCGCATCCGGCTCTCCAGTCGACGATTTTCCCGCGAGGGGAGAGGTTGATCGCATATCGAGCCAAGGCCGTAAAAGAATGTTG
>JBBQEG010000425.1:0-4726 GCA_038320495.1 Opitutales bacterium
GGGCGGGTCATTCGACCCGCCCGGAAAACCAGCTGGACTGGAATTGACGCCGTTCGGTTAGAACGTGCCCTTTACGCCCACCGACATCTGGATGCCGAATTCCTCGTGACGGAAACCCGAGGCGTAACGTGCCGAGGTTCCGCTGTAGCGTTCGAGCACCTGTGGTTCGTTGAGGATATTGCGGGCATTGGCGAACTGCTTGAAGCGACGCGACAGGGGGTACTCCGCGTTGGCGTCAATGTTGTATCGGGAATCATAATACTCGTAGAATCCGCCCGAGCCGGCACTGGTGCCGGTAATATCGTACTGGGCACCGGTCAGCGGCTGCGTCCGCTGCTTGCCGCGGTAGTTCCAGGTCACCCGGGCGCTGATTGGGCGCTTGTTCCAGCTGATGCTGAAATTGCCCGCCTTGGAAATGAAGCGATTCGGGCCTTCGAGGTGAAGCATCGTACCGTTGGAACTCAGGCTGAACGCGTGCGCCCACTCCGGGAGAAAACCGAAATTCAACTGACGGATGAAATTGAATTCCGCTCCTGAGATCTTCGCGTCGCCGGCATTGACTCGCGACGACACGGTCCAGTTGAGGTAACGATCATCCAGGCCGATATCGGCGGCGAGTTGTGGCGTGAGCGGTCCGTTCACCGTGCCCCAGAATTCCTGAAGAAGGCGCCAACCGAAGCGACGCCGCCGCGGCCGAAATAGTATTCCAAAGAGAGATCGAAATTGTCGGCCGTCCATGGGCTCAGGCCGGTGTTCCGGATGGTGATGATACCGGGTTGATTCAGATCATCATCGGGCAGTCGACGGGGCCCGTGCGGTGAGCGCGGGCTGTCACCTGAACTCTGATTCGGCCCCTTCCGATTTCCGCGGGGTCCATGGGCCACTCCGGAGAATCAGTCCGACCTAATTCGCGGGGCTTGCGCCGACCGGATCGGCGGCGGCGGGCAGCACCCGGGATCGGAGCACTTCGAAATCTGTATCCGGAATGATGGGACCCATGTGCATGACGGTTTCCGCGCCCAAGCGGGAGGCGAGTTTTCCTGACTCCGGGAGCGACCAACCGCGCAAGTGACCGAAAAGGAAACCAGCCGCCCAAGCGTCGCCGGCTCCATTGGTGTCGATGACATCGGCAACTGCGACCGGGTCAATCCGGTGTAAGGTGGTGTCGTGGGCGATCCACGCGCCGTCTTTGCCGACCTTGACCGCGGCGAGGACCCCGTGATCGGCGAGCTGACGCGCGAGGGTATCATAGCGGCTCGTGTGATCGTCGTAGAGGGCGCGGATCTCGTCTTCATTGGCGAAGACGATGTCGATGCCGTGGCGAAACTGGTTGAACAGCCAGTCGCGGGAGGCGTTCACCACTTCAAAGGAAGAGAGGTCGAGACTGGTGGTGCAACCGGCGGCACGCGCCGAGGTGAGGACGGCGTCCGCCAGGCTGCGGTTGAACACGAGGTAGCCCTCGATGTGGGCGTGTTTGCAGCCCGCGAAATCCGCCGCGGTGATCTCAGTGGGAGACAAGGTCATCGCGGCGCCGAGACAGGTGCGCATGGTGCGCTGGGCGTCGGGAGTGACGAGCGCGAGACAGCGCGCGTTGGCTTGGGGCGCTTCCTTGAAGCGGCTCGCGTCAACCCCGGCCCGGCCGAACGCGTGACGGTAGGCGGTCGCAAGGCTGTCGTTTCCGAGCTTGCCCAGGAAGGTCGTGCGTAAACCGAGCCGGCTGGCGTTGTAAGCGGCATTGGCCGCCGAGCCCCCCGTAGAATACGCCGGGTCGCCCTCGAGGCAGTCGAGGATGCGCTGCATCTCATCGTGATCGACCAACACCATGCCGCCTTTATCGCCCGGTACGTTCTGCTGCAGGAATGCGTCTGGCACGCGAGCGAGCAAATCCATGATGGGCGAACCGACGCCGATAAGCTCAAAGGAAGGGTCTTGGTTCATGCGGGAGAAAAGAAGGGAAATGAAAAGGGGAAAACGAGGGCGGCACGGTGAGGGTTTGGGCGGCGGAATATGTACGTCGCCTCCTCGCCGGGTACTTCAGCCGGAAATGGTGAGATTGGTCGACAGCAAGGGTTCATCATCGATCTCGATCAGGAGCGAGTAGTCGCCTGCCTGGGGAAAGGAGAGATTGCGAATCTCGTTGATGAGATTGATGCGATGCAGGGGGCTCTGAGATTCGAACGGTCGCTCCAGCAGCGGCTGCGGAGCCGAAGGATCGAGGCTCATCGAAATTTTCAGCGTATGCTTCCCTGGGGAGCAATCCGTGATGGTCATGAACCAGATCATGAAGGGATGCGTGACGGGAAATTGCCTCGCTTGGATGTTCGAGAAAATGCCCAGAATGGTATGCTTGCCGGAGCCGGGATCGATGTGAACACCGTCACAGGTTAGCCAGGCCAGGAGTTGCGGTTTAGAATGCACGAGGCTAGCAGGGCGCTGCAACCTGCCCGGGGCAAATGATTTTTCTTGGACAAGGAGAGCCCCGCGGACTTGGTGGTGCTGTGCCCGTCTCAGAGATCGCCCATAGCATCATGATGGATTTGAGCGAGTACCCTCGCTGGCTGGTGGTTCTTGGCGGGACGGTGGTGGCCGCCGTGGTGATTTGGATCATGATGAAGCTGCTGCGATGGACGCTTTGGCTGGTGTTGATCGGCGTACTGATCGGCGGCCTGGTCTGGTCGGGCTGGGAGCTGGTGCATTGAAACGAAGCAAGCGATCTCGGGATTAACCGAGCTTTTCCTTGCGCGCCCTCGCTTCCGACCTTCACGCTGTTACCCCGTGAAATACATTTTCGTCACGGGAGGCGTGGTTTCGTCGTTGGGCAAGGGCCTAACGGCAGCAGCGTTGGGCGCGCTGCTGGAACTGCGCGGACTCACCGTTCGCATCCAGAAATTCGATCCTTATCTCAACGTGGATCCGGGCACCATGAGCCCATTTCAGCACGGTGAGGTTTATGTGCTGGAGGACGGGGCCGAGACCGATCTCGACCTGGGCCACTACGAGCGCTTCACCAGTGGAAAACTGTCCCGCTTGAACAGCCTCTCCTCGGGGCAGGTTTACGAGGCGGTCATTCAGAAGGAGAGACGCGGCGACTACCTCGGCAAGACCGTGCAGGTCATTCCCCACGTCACCAACGAAATCAAAGAGCGAATCTACGCTGGCGGTAAGGATGCGGACATCCTGATCACCGAGATCGGCGGGACGACGGGTGACATCGAGGGCTTGCCGTTTCTCGAGGCCATGCGGCAATTTGCGCTCGAAGTCGGGCCGCGGGATGTCGCGTTCATTCATGTGACGCTGGTGCCTTTTCTGAAAGCCGCAGGGGAACTCAAGACCAAGCCGACCCAGCAATCCGTCGCGAAGCTGCGCGAAATCGGCATTCAGCCGCATGTCTTGGTGTGCCGGACGGACCACGCGCTCGATCAAGATCTGCGCGACAAGCTCTCCCTGTTCTGCAATGTGCCGGTCAAGGCCGTCATCGAGTGTCGCGATGTCGATCACTCCATCTATGAACTGCCGCTCGCCTTGCAGAAGGAAGGAATGGATCAGCTCGTGCTTGATCTGCTCGGTCTGACCAATCCCCCTGCGGTGAACAACGTCTGGGAAGAGATCGTCCGGCGGATTTTGAATCCGAAATACGAGGTGACGATCGGCGTCGTGGGGAAATACATCGAGCTGCAGGACGCCTATAAATCCGTCTACGAGTCGATCACGCACGCTGGCATCGCCAACAACTGCAAGGTGAACATTCGGCGGATCGACGCCGAAGATCTGGAGAAAAAAGGTGGGCTCGCGCTCCTCAAGGGGCTCGAGGGTATTCTCGTTCCCGGCGGTTTCGGAGACCGGGGTACCGAGGGCAAAATCGCCGCGGCGAAATTTGCCCGCGAAAACAAGATTCCTTACTACGGCCTCTGCCTTGGACTGCAGATCGCGGTGATCGAATTCGCGCGCAATGTCCTCAAGCTCGTGGGTGCCAACAGCACCGAATTCGATCCGCGGCCCGCGCATCCAATCATCAATATGATGGAGGAGCAGAAGAACGTGATCGACAAAGGAGCCACCATGCGGCTCGGCAGCTACGAGTGCGCGCTGACACCCGGAACCCTCGCTCACAAGGCGTACGGGGTCGACAGCGTGCGCGAACGCCATCGGCACCGCTACGAAGTCAACAACGCCTACGTGGCCCAGCTGCAGCGTGGCGGGATGGTTATCAGCGGGGTGAATCCCCGCCGGAATCTCGTCGAAGTCATCGAGCTCAAAGGGCATCCTTGGTTCCTCGGGACGCAGGCGCACCCCGAGTTTCAGTCGAAACCCAATAAGGCACACCCGCTGTTTGCGGCGTTTATCGGCGCGACCTTGAAAGTGAAACGTAAGGCCGCGGTCCCGGCTCCCGCGAAAACCAAGATCAAAGCCAAGGCGGCCCCCGCTAAAGCCCCCGCGAAAACCAAGCGCTAACGCGTACCGCCGGTCGAGCTTCCCTCCCTCGACCGGCCCTATGCGGCCGTTTGAGTGATTGAGGAACCGGCGTTTCACCTCCTTCCAGCCCGTTCGGGTGAGACGTACGCCTCGCCCGGCCTGATTGAGTTTTCCGCTTTCCCAATTTCTCAATTTCCCATTTTTCATCCCCCGCTTTCCCAGTTTCCCAATTTCATCTTTCCCGCTTTCCCAATTTTCTTCTTTTCCGCCCCCGTGCTTTTCGATCCTACAAGACTGCTCGTCATCACGGGTC
>JBBQEG010000426.1:0-4704 GCA_038320495.1 Opitutales bacterium
AGAGGATCGGTTTAAAGATTGCCGAAATCGTTCGAGCAGCCGTCGGCGCTCCGCCCGCTGTGATAGATGTCGCGATAATGCAGATGCCCGGCCGAGAGTCTCTCCAACATCTGGAGCACCGCGGGTTTGGGTGCCACCGGCGCGGAGGGAGCGGCGGTATCAGGCGCACTCAACGCTTTTTGTCGCACGGCGATCGCCCGTTGGATCAACGCCGTACGTTCGGCGGCGTCGGCCGCACGCATCGCCGCATCGTCCTCGATCGAGAAATACCGCCGCCCGTCGATCCACGTTTGCTCCACCCGGCTTAACGTCGAAAGCGGCGAACCACTCCACACCACGAAGTCCGCATCCTTCCCGGGCTCGATCGAGCCGACGCGATCCTGAACGCGAAGTTGTTTCGCCGGGTTGAGCGTGACGAATTGCAACGCCTCGGCCGGCGGAACGCCGCCGTATTTCACCGCCTTGGCCGCCTCGGTGTTGAGTCGGCGCGCGAGCTCCGCGTCGTCGGAATTGAACGACACCAGCACCCCGGCCTCGCGCATCAACGCGCCGTTCCACGGGATCGCGTCGTACACTTCAAATTTGAACGCCCACCAATCGCTGAACATCGATGCGCCCGCGCCCAGCGATGCGATCTCGGGTGCGACTTTATAGCCTTCGAGGATGTGCTGAAACGTGGCCACCGACAGCTTCAATTCCTGCGCCAGCCGCACAAACATCAGCACTTCATCCTGCCGGTAGGAATGAATATGGACGATGCGATCACCCCGCAGCATCTCGGCGGCCGCTTCGAGCCGAAGATCACGACGGACCGGCAACGACGCCCGACCCGCGCGGGCCTCGGCAAGATCGCGCTCGTACTCCGCGGCGCGCGCAAAGGTATCGCGCATGATTTCGCCGACGCCCATCCGGCTGAGCGGATACCGACCCCGACCTGCCGGGGAGTTGGCGCGCGTGACGTTTTCGCCGAGGGCAAACTTCACCCCGGGCTTCGCTCCCTCAAAGCGCAAGCCGTCGGCGCGCGAACCCCAGCGGGTCTTGATGACTTGATTCTGACCGCCGATCGGATTCGCCGACCCGTGCAGGATATTGATCGTCGTTACCCCCGAAGCCAGCTGCCGATAAAGGTCGATGTCGGTCGGATCCAGAATGTCGCCGACCCGCACTTCGCAGGAGACCGCACTCGTGCCTTCATTCCAGCCCCGGTTCATCGCGACGTGCGAATGACAGTCGATCAACCCGGCCGAGACATGCTTGCCGGTGCCGTCAATCAGCACAGCCCCGGCCGGCGCGGTGAGGTTCGCGCCGACGTTCGTGATTCGCCCGCGCTCGATCAGCAAATCCGCGCGCTCGATCATTCCAACGGCCGCGCTCGTCCAGATCGTGGCGTTTTTCAGCAGCACGGCGGCCGGCTGCTCCGGTAAACCACGACGGCCGTACGCCCCAGCCGGGAAAATTTCGGCGCGCGCAATCGGAAGGGTGGCGCTGGTCGAGGACTTTGATGACGATTCCGTTTCAGGGCGCGATGCATCAGCCGATCTCGTGGCGGCAACCGGCGTAGCTTCGGTCGTCGCGGTCGCTACGTCGGGAATGCCTTCAATCGCCGACGCGGAGGAGGAGGCCTCAGATGCCGGAGTGGTGCGCTTCGCGCTCCAGCGAAACTCGCGGCCATCGGCGAGCTCGCCCGTGCCAGCGATGGTTTCGCCGCGACCGCGCGCGGACAAACGGACGATACCCGTATTGCCGGCCGCACCCCCAAACAGCGTCGCAGGCACGAAGAGCACCAGCGTGTCGCCCTGCACGATCGCGGCGACTTTTGCGTCGCCCGCTTTGCCAGTGAGTTTGCCGGGTGTTTTTCCGGTCAGGCTCAAAGTCGCAGGTCCCGCGGCACCGTCCCAAGTCGCCGCCCAGGTGCCGCGCACATCGAGTCGTTCCCACGCTGCCTGCGGATACGGTTCGCCATCGACCCACAGGAGCGCGATGGCGGCATCGTCACTCGTGAAAAGGTCCCCGTCAGCCACGACAATGTGCGCCGCGCGACCCGGTTCGAGCGTACCCAGTTGCGGAACGCCCAACAGGCTTGCGGGCACGGTGGTGAGCCCCGCCAACGCCGCCTCAGGCGAAAGCCCCGCGGCCACCGCTTTCCGCAGGTTGGGCCAGAAGTCGCTCGCTTTCTTAAGCCCCGCACTGGTGAGCGCCACCGGCACGCCGGCCTTCGCGAGCAACCCGGCGTTGGCGCGGGCCAAATCCCAGTGCTGGAGTTGGTCCAGTTGCACGTCGAGCGCGAGGGCCGAGGTCTCGATCGCCGGCACGTCGGGAAACGCAAGCGGCACGACCACGGCGGTGTCGGCGCCCGTGAGCGCTCCGACGACGCGGTACTCGGTCCCCATCCCAAGGAGCGTGAGCTTAAAACCGAACTCGCGGCGGAGCGCCAACGCCCGCTCGACATCGAGCTCGTTGCCAATCGCGAAGAACACCGGCAGTTCACCGCGTGTGACCGACCCCAGCGCAACGAGGGAACGATTAGCTTCCGGGCGCTCCATCTGTGGCACGGCAGTCGCCGCATAGGCCGCATGAGCTGCGGCGTGCCATTGCGCGTCGAGCAGCGTTTGACGCACCAGCGCGACCGCCCCCATCAGCGAACTCGGATACGTCCGCCCAAACTCCCCGCCCAACTCAAAGGCCACCTGCTGCGCGGTCTCCGCCTGAATTACCGCGCGATTTTCCAGGGGATCGACCAGGCTCACGAGGGCACTGCTCCCGCGAAAGATTCCGCGGGCAGGAACCAGATTGGCGGCAGTGAAACCGAGCGCACGCAGCCCTTCGGCAGCTTTCGCATCGGGTGCAAGCGAACGGGCGGCGGAGCGTTCCGGAGTCACCCGCGGATTCCAGGCCCGTGCACCCAACTCGGGCGCCGAAGCCGACGCCGTCGGCGGCGAAGCCCCGACGCGGGGACCGATCGGCGCCGCTTTCCAAGCCGCCGGCAGAAACGCACTCGCCTGGGTTTCGATGAAGCCCGCGTAGAGCGTACGACCGCCGACATCCCAGACTCGTGCTTCGGCGGGAACCGGCACGTCCACCCCCACCGCAACGATCACGCCATCGCGCAACACCAGCGTACCGCGTTCGATGACGTTCCCCGGCGAAACGACAATGCGACCGCCGACCAGCGCATGCGTCCGCGGACTCGCGTCGCGCAACCCCTCGATGGGCGTGGTGGAGACCGGTGGCGCCGCGAGCGCACCGGCTCCGAGTGCGAAAACAACGACGATCGAGACGAACCGCGACAGGGAGAAAGGAGTCATGAGCGAGAGGGGAGCCGGAAGCTGAAAAAGATCGAGGCCACACACAGGCGCAGCCACCGGGGACAGGTCAGTTATAATCCCGCTCCCGACTCCCGCTGCAAACCTTAAACCGTCTCCACCTCGCTTGCGCGGCGGCCCGTTCGCCGGCCGGCGAAACGCCACCGAGAGTTAATATAGACCTTCCAAAACCCTCACCTGCTATAAATACCAGCTGCGGTCAGCGCCAGCTTGGCGGTGAGGCAACAGACAGGAATGTCTGTATCACTTCACGATCACCTTAGAGGCGTTTCAACGCACTTGCAGAGTGTCGCCTTCGAACGTGAGGCCGAGCGCGGGGACGACGACGGCTTTGCGTGAGCCTTCTTTTTTCACGCGGCCCGCCAGCCACGCGTCATAGCCGGTCTCGTGCGCGATTGCCAGGGCGGCGTCGACGTTCTCCGGCGAGACATACGCCGCAAATCCGACGCCCATATTAAAGGTCGCGTACGCTTCACGCACGTCGATCGGGCCGGCTTCCATCATGAATTGAAACAGCGCCGGCGCCGGACGTGGCGACCGGATCTCGTATACAAAGGGCTCCTCCAAACGCATGATCTTGCGCCAGCCGTGACCGGTCACGTGCGCCACGTAATTTAATTTCAAGCCGCGACGCTGACACTCGCGCACAAACGACACATAGATCACGGATGGCGCCAGGAGCGCCTCGCCGTATGTCCGCGCATCACCGTGCCCGATCGGCGTCTGATAGCCGTTGGGCAATTGCGCCGCCAATCTCCGGCACAGCGAAAGCCCATTGGTCTGCACGCCGGAACTGGCGAAAAAGATAATACCGTCGCCCTCACTCACATCGCCAACAATCCGGAGGTTTTTCGGCGAAATGCGTCCGATCGCCGATCCTGCGAGCACGATCGCCTCCGTTTCCACCACGCCACCCAGCGTCGGTGTTTCACCACCGCCCCACACCGCACCGGCCTTTTGACAGCCTTCGGCAAACCCGGCGACCAGCGCATCGGTGCGCGTCGAATCAGCAAACCAGCCCGAGTCGCCCACCGCCGCATGCATCGCCACCGAAATGGGCAGCGCACCGCAGGTGATCAGGTCGTTCACAATGGTCGCAACCGTATCGATCGAGATTTCGCGGTAGAAACATTTCCCCGTCGCGGCATAGACCGCGTCGGCCACCAAATTCTTCGTCCCGAGGCCCTCCTCGACATGCGCCAGAAAATGATCCACGGCCTCGATCAAATACGCACTCTCGCCCCGCGTGCTGGCGGGCTCCGCATAACCGTGGTCCTTCAAGAGTCCCGAGGTCGTCTTCGCGGCCTTCTGACAAGCGCGTTTGAACGCGTCGAGCTGATCGTAACGGACACCGGAGGCTTCGTAGCTAAGCGACATGAGA
>JBBQEG010000427.1:0-4679 GCA_038320495.1 Opitutales bacterium
GGTTTTCGAGCACACGGAGAACGGGATCGTATCCGAACTCTGGATCTACGTCGCGGTGGATGCCCCCGTGAAGTTTGCGGTCTTGAAGGTGCGCAACATCTCAGGACGCCCGCGCCGCCTTTCCGCCACCGGCTACTGGGAGTGGGTGCTCGGCGACCTTCGCCCGAAAACCCTGCTGCACGTGCAGACCGAGGTCGATCTCAAGAGCGGGGCCTTAATCGCGCGCAATCCGTACAACACGGAGTTCGCCGATCGCATCGTCTTCGTGGATGTGAGCGACCCGGCCCGCACCTTGACCGGCGATCGCAAGGAATTCCTGGGGCGCAATGGCACGCTCGCGCAACCCGCCGCGCTGCGGCGCGTGCGGCTCTCCGGCAAGGTCGGCGCCGGGCTTGATCCCTGCGCGGCTTTGCAGGTCAGCTTTGATCTGCCCGACGGGCAGGAGCGGGAAACCAGTTTCCGGCTGGGTGCGGGCCGCAGTATCTCCGACGTGCAGAGCCTGATCCACCGCTTTCGCCGGGCAGACACGAATCGGGGTGCGCTCGAGGGCGTCTGGGCCTTTTGGAACCGGACGCTCGGTGCCATAAATGTGGATACACCCGATCCCGCGGTAAACGTACTGGCGAATGGCTGGCTGTTGTATCAGACGCTGAGCTGCCGCATCTGGGGCCGCACCGGTTTCTATCAATCGGGTGGAGCCTATGGTTTCCGCGATCAGTTGCAGGACGTCATGGCGCTCGTGCACGCCGCACCGGCGTTCACCCGCGAGCATTTGCTTCGCGCCGCCTCCCGCCAGTTCCAGGAAGGCGACGTGCAGCATTGGTGGCATCCGCCCGTGGGGCGCGGCGTACGCACCCATTTCTCCGATGACTTCCTCTGGCTGCCGTATGTAACCTGTCGATACGTCACGTGCGTCGGCGACACCGGCGTGCTCGACGAGAAGATCCATTTTCTCCAAGGCCGGGCGGTGAAACCCGAAGAGGAGGCGTACTATGATCTGCCGGCCCGCGCCGAGGAATCCGCCACCCTCTATGAGCATTGTGTCCGGGCAATCGAACGCGGCCTGAATTTCGGAGTCCACGGGTTGCCCCTGATCGGCTGCGGCGATTGGAACGACGGCATGAACATGGTCGGCAAGGAAGGCCGGGGCGAGAGCGTCTGGCTCGCCTTCTTCCTCTATGATGTGCTCACGCAGTTCTCCGCCGTCGCGCAGGCGAGGAACGATGTCCCGTTCGCCGAGCGGTGCGTGGCCCAAGCGGAGCAGTTGCGAAAAAATATCGAGGAAAACGCGTGGGACGGGGAATGGTACCGTCGCGCCTATTTTGACAACGGCGAGCCGCTGGGCTCGAAGAGCAATCCGGAGTGTCAGATCGATTCCCTCCCGCAGAGCTGGTCCGTCATCAGCGGCGCGGGCGATCCCGAGCGCTCGCGCCAGGCGATGCACGCCGTGGAAGAGCGCCTGGTTCGCCGCGATGCCGGACTCATCCAGCTATTCGATCCTCCCTTCGACAAATCGTCCCTTAATCCTGGATACATCAAGGGCTATATCCCGGGCGTGCGAGAGAATGGCGGGCAATACACCCACGGCGCAATCTGGACGGTCATGGCCGTCGCACTCATGGGGGAAAACGACCGCGCGTGGGGCCTGTTCAGTTTGATGAACCCGGTCCATCACGGTGCCACGGCGCAGAAAATCGCGACCTACAAAGTGGAACCGTATGTCGTGGCGGCCGATGTCTATGCCGTCGCCCCTCACATTGGTCGGGGCGGTTGGACCTGGTACACGGGCTCGGCGGGCTGGATGTATCGGTTGCTCGTCGAAACACTCCTGGGCGTAAATCTCGAGGGCGACCGGCTGCGGATTGTGTCACGAATGCCGAAATCATGGAAATCCTACAAAATCCATTATCGTTATCGCGAGACGGTGTATCACATTGCGATCAGCCGGATGGACCCCGACGCCGGCTCCTCCCGGATCACGATGGACGGACAGCAGATCGAGGGAGACACGATTCCGCTGACCGACGATCACCATGAGCATTTCGTGGAAATGAAAATCACCGCCAACGTGGTTGCGAACCGGTGAAGCTGGAACCGCGAAACGGCGCCGGGCGGTCATCCTCACCCGGCCGGATCATACCGGCCGTGCTGGCCAACCGCCGCGTGCATCGCATTGCCACTGAGGATGGCCGAACGATGAACAGGGATCGCTCGGCATGCACCCGCAATGGCTCGATGAGCAGACGATGGGCGAGGTAACGAGGCATGAAAGGTTGGTTCGTTCGAATGACACCACGGGAAAGAACCACCGTCCCCGCCGTTGGCGAACGGCGCAAAAAAGCCGGGCATCGCGCCCGGCTGGTTCTGGCTGACTGGCGGACTCGTTCAACCAACTATTTGGCCGTAAGCGTTCCGCGCATGATCATATAGTGACCAGGGAACGAGCAGATATAAACGTAGTCGCCGGCCGCGGGAATTTTGAAGGTCGTCTCGCCCTTCTGTTTTGGTCCCAGAACCGGAATAAAGGCGACCACTTGATCCTTCATCGCCGGCGAGATGTAATCGGAGGCCTTGGCGGTCATTGAAGCGGTCGCGAACGCGTTCACGTCAGCGCCTGCCTTGAGGAGGACCCAGTTATGACCCATGGCTTCCTTGGGGAGAGAGCCGACATTGGTCAGCACGACCTTGATCTCTTCCCCGACCTTGGCCTCCATGGCCTTGACACTAAATTGCATCTGATCATTCGCCGTGACCTCGATCACGCGGATTTCAGATTTGGCGGGGGCGCTCGCCGACGTCGGTGCGACGGCGGGAGCAGGTGCGACGGCCGGAGCAGGTGCGACAGCCGGAGCAGTCCTCGCCGGGGCGGGAGGCGTGGTTGCAGCAACGGTAGCGGGGGCGACGTCTTTCTTCGCACAGCCGACGACTGCGAGTGCAGCGAAAAGGGAAACAAGGATGGGACGGGAATTCATGGCAGGCGAAACGTTGGGAGTCGTTTCCCTACATGCAAACTAGAACAGTGCAGGATTGACGTCGACGTTCGCGGTGATTTGAAGTCGTCGCCCCGAGCATTCCGCCCCTTTCTTCATTGGGCGCCAGGGCCTTGAAACCAGCATACGCGCTCCGCTAATGCGGTTTACAGCCACGTTAATAAAATCCCGGAGACAGGCTGGAACAGCGAAGCATCGGCTAAATCCCCGGATTATGGCTTGAAATGCGAAAACGTTCGCCGACTCTGATGACCTTTTGTCGTTCGCGCCACCACGGTGTTTTCCATTTCGACTGTCCACATGCGTCTTTTCAACTCTCTCGTGACCTCGCTGAAGCGGTCAAGTTTGGCCCAATGGGGCCGTGGCGCAATTGCGCTGGCCGGCGTCGCGCTTCTCTCTGGCTGTGAATGGTGGAGCATGAATGGCCACCAATCGACGATTGCCGTCGAAGGCCAAGTCGCCCGTGAACAGCTGCATATCTTCTATGTGACGTGCTGGGTCTCCGCTGTCATCTTCGTAATGGTCGGCGCGGTGCTTGCCTACGCGATGGTCAAATTCCGCGCCCGCACGGATGATGACGAGCACGCCGAACCGCCCTCGCAGAGTCACGGCAACCCGCTCGTTGAGCTCAGTCTCATTGGCGCGTCCGTCCTTTCACTCGTTATCATTGCCGTACCCACCCTCAAAGGAATCTGGTCGACATACGATATTCCGGAAGCGGAAAAGGGCACGGCTCTCGAGGTCACCGCGGTCGGCTACCAGTGGTGGTTCAAGTTCGAGTACCCGACGGAACTGGCCACGATCAACGCGGATGCCAAGATGCCGCTAGTAACGGGCAACGAGCTGGTAATTCCCGTCGGACGCGCGATCCGGATCAATTTGCGGACCGTGGATGTGATTCACTCATTCTGGGTCCCGAAGCTCGCCGGCAAGGTGGACATGATCCCGAACCGTGCGAATCACCTCTGGCTGAGAGCGGATAAGCCCGGTTATTACTGGGGCCAGTGCGCGGAGTACTGCGGCGATTCCCATGCGGTCATGCGTTTCCGGGTTATCGCGTTGGAAGAAAAGGAATTTGCGGAGTGGCTGGAACAGCAAACCCAGACGGCGCGCAGTGTCGTCGCACGGGCGGGTGACGAAAACCGTCCGCGGGCGCAGTTCGCCGCGTTGCGCAGCTTCCGGCGGAACGAAGCGGGCGTGACAGAGCAGTTCGACATCAACCCGCTGGAGTCATGGCGGGCGCTGCAAGTGCCCGATGCGCGGAACGAAGATCCCGCGCTTATCGCGAAAGGCCGCGAGCTCTTTGGGTCGAAGACCTGTCTCGCCTGCCATTCCATCCGTGGTCATGGCGCAGCTGGAATCACCGGACCCGATCTTACTCATATCGGATCTCGTTCCACCATTGCCGGAGGATTGCTGGAGAACAACCGGGAGCAGATGCACCGCTGGTTGCATAATCCCGAAGCCGTTAAGCCGGGCAACAAGATGGCGAAGGGATACCGGGACAACAAAATCACGCTCACGAACGAAGAGGAAGTTGCGCTCGTGGCCTATCTCGAAAGTTTGAAGTGACATTGCTGCTGAATTGTTCCGGCCCACAGTGTAGACACTTTCACACTTTATCCGGAACGTCGCGGCCCGTTCGCCTCCTCTTAACTATCGATCCTTTGCCCATTCAGCCCACCGCGG
>JBBQEG010000428.1:0-4677 GCA_038320495.1 Opitutales bacterium
GCACGCTTTTTGATCCTGTCTGTGTGAAAGCGGTTCTGGCCCACCCCGAACGGGTGCGAGAAATCCAGAACGCCACATTGGTGCCGTCGACCTGGGGGATGTGATTTCCCGCTCCTGGGCTGGCGACCCGGGAGAGCGTGAATGACATCGTTCCTGAACTACCTTCGTCGGCAACTCACAAATCGGCCCGACACCGAGCATGAGCAGGCGATCATCCGCTTGCTGGTGCTGGGCGCGGCCACGCTGCATGCCGCCGGAGTGACCGCCTTCTCGGCTCGGGACGGCGCGGCGTTCGATCCGTCGATCCCGTTTTTTATCGAGTTCATCGTCGGTCTAGGTCTGCTCGGGCTGATTGTCGTGTCGCCGGGTGTGTCGTATGTCCGTCGCATTCTTGGAATGCTGATTGACTACAGCATGATGACCATTGCGATGGTGATGATCGGCGAATCGATGGCGCCCGTCATCGTGGTAATGCTTTGGGTGACGGTCGGTAATGGCCTTCGCTACGGCGTCCATTTTCTTCGCGCGGCGGTCGGCTTAGGTATTGTCTCGTTTGGAATCGTGCTGACGACTACTCCCTACTGGCACCAGAACATGATGCTTGGCATTGGGCTTCTGCTTGGTCTCGCCGCCATACCAATGTACCTAAATTCGTTGCTTCGTGCGCTCACCACAGCGCGCGACGAGGCGCGTCGTGCGAACGCGGCAAAGAGTCGGTTTATCGCGAACATGAGCCACGAGTTTCGAACGCCACTGAATGGCTTGGTGGGCATGTCGCAGGTTCTCGTGGCGACGCCTCTAAATGCGGAACAACGCGAATGCGCACAGATCATCGACGCTTCGGTGCAGAGCCTACTCTCGCTCGTCGATGATGTGCTGGATATCTCTGCGATCGAGGCGGGAAAGCTCCACCGAAGCGATGTGGACTTTCGGGTGCTCGACGTGCTCCACGGAATTGAATTGATCCTACAGCCGCTTGCCAGCGAAAAAGGGTTAGACCTCACGGTAAAGGTCGACGAAAACGTTCCCGCTGCATTGACGGGGGACCGCGATCACCTTCGGCAAATCGTCCTGAACCTGGCGACTAATGCGGTCAAGTTTACCGAAACAGGTTCTGTCCGGATTGACGTGGCGATGGTCGAGAATGTCGCGAGCGATTCGGCCCGCGTCCGGTTCTCCGTCCGCGATACCGGAATTGGCATCCCCCTCGCCGAACAGGCGCGCATATTCCAAGCTTTTGAGCAAGTCGAGAACGGACTGGCTCGTCGATTTGGCGGGACCGGGCTGGGCACTACTATCGCAAAGGCACTTACCGAATTGATGGGCGGTACGATCAACTTCCAGAGTAGTCCGGGCACCGGCTCGCATTTTTGGGTCGACATTCCATTCGTCGCCGCGCTCGATGCCGGGGAACCTGTGATGGTCAGCTTGCCTGCCGATAACGTCATCGCGTTCGACGGACCTTTCGTTCGCCACCGCCGGCGTGCTCGACAACTCAACCTGCTCATCGCTGATGACCAGCCGACCAATTTGATGGTGCTTCGACGCATCCTTGGCAAGGCAGGTCATCAGTTTCGATCGGCATCGAACGGTGAAGAAGTATTGGCCGCGTTCGAGGTTGAAACATTCGATGCCTTGATACTTGACCTCCACATGCCAGGCATGAGTGGCATGGATGTCATCAAGCAGGTGCGGTTCATGCAATCCGGTCGACCCGGTACGCCGATCGTCGTCCTCAGTGCCGATGCCACGACCGAGACTGCTCGAGAATGCGAGCAGGCGGGTGCCCATGCTTACTTGACCAAGCCCGTTTCAGTCGCGCGCCTTCTTGATGTCCTGTCTGATATTTCGCAACTTGGAGAAACGTCCGTACCGCTTCAGCCTAAGATTTCCGAGGATTGCGAAAAAGAAATGATCATCGAGCGCTCGGTGTTGGATCAGCTTGCCGGATTGAAGTTGGGCGACGGCTTTGTCGGCTTATTCGTCCAAGAGTGCCTTCGCGACGCCCACAAGGCGCTGGCGGAGATCGAAAAAAGCGCGATCGCCGGAATGTGGCCTGAGTACCGCGACCATTGCCATGCGCTGAAAGGCGTCGCTGCAAACATGGGCGCAATACGGTTGGCGACGGGCGCCGAAGTGGCAATGCGCTCGGAACCGAGATCCTTGCATACCGAATGGAAGGTACAGGTCGCACTTCTACGTTCTGAATACGATATGGCCCATGAAGCCTTGCGAGTTCCGCTGTCAATGCCAGCAGCATAGCCAGTGGCAACCAACGATTAGGCCCATAGTTGGCTTGCAGTGACGAAAAGCCCGATTACAAACCGAACTTGTCGTTCTGGTACTTTCGCGTGGTATCGGCGTTGCGGGCTCGTTGCTCAGCCCGCTCTCGACAACGATGTGACGTTGTTCGCGGCCGACGCTGCCACTTGCCGCTGCTGCGCGCGGACGAGCCGCTCCATCATTCGCAACTGCTTGTCGCCCAACTGCAGGGCGGTGTCGACCCAGATATCTGTGACGCAAAGCAACTCTTCATACGTAACCGGCTGACACGCATAACGAACACGATTCATCGCCAGTCGTGCATGCGGAATGCGCTGGTTCCGGCGTATCAGGTCCTGCGTCGCCTGGATTCCTTCACCCTTGGGCACCAAAACGTCGACCAGCCCCATCTTGAACATCTCGTCGCTGCTGTAGATCGTGCCGCTGAGCATCAGATCTTCGGCTTGGCGGGCTGACACGCGATGGCGCAGGAAAGAATAGGCGCCCATGCCTGGGAACAGCCCGAATATCACCTCCGGAAAACCCATGCCAACGCCTCTTTCAGCGATTACGGTACGACAGGACAATGCGCTTTCAAGTCCTCCGCCAAGGGCGTCGCCCTGGATCAATGAGATCGTGTGGATTCGCGATTCGCAAGAGAGCCGATACGATTCATACATAGCATCAATACAAACACGGGCGTAGCTGGCAAGGTCAGGGCGGTTGCGCTGGCGAATCAGCTGGCAGAAAAGGTCAAGATCGCCGCCCAAATTGAAAACTTCGGCATCAGAGGCGATGACGGCATGGTCTATGTTACCCATCGCCGAGTCGCGCGACTGCCTTAAGTCATCTCCCGCGCGATTGAAAAAATCGCGCATTTCCTGCATCAGTGCAATCGAAAAGCAGGCTCGGTAGCCGGATCGTTGTGCAACCTTGCGAGCGTGCATGAAAAGCCAACGAGTCCGGTTGGCGACGTCGACGTCCGCTCGGAGGTAGGAGTACTCAGGTGCCGCCTCAAACACGCGATGAATTGTCATTTTCTTGCAAACTCCCCAGTATCAAGCGACCTTTCATCCAACGTCGGCAATCGACACTTCCTGTGGTGATTTCCCGAACCGACGTAGATGTTAACAGCGAATAACAAAAAAAAGCCATCGCTTGGTGATGGCTGCACTTGACTTCATATCGAAGATTCGATCGACCGACCCCGAGCCTGCTTACTATATAGGTCTACGGGATAGCGTCTTCTCGAAGCTCGCGGCGGAGAATTTTTCCCACGTTGGTCTTGGGCAAAGCATCGCGGAACTCAATGACCTTGGGCTGCTTATAGCCGGTCAACTCGTGCTTACAACAGGCACGAATGTCTTCTTCGGTCAGGGCGGGGTCCTTGCGAACGACAACCAGCTTGACCGCTTCCCCAGATTTTTCGTCGGGAACGCCCACAGCGGCGACTTCAAGCACGCCAGGGCAGTAGCGCGTGACCACATCTTCGATCTCGTTCGGGTACACGTTGAACCCGGACACCAGGATCATGTCCTTCTTGCGGTCGACGATGTAGAAATAGCCCTGCTCGTCCATCCTGGCGATATCGCCCGTACGCAGCCATCCGTCGGCAGACAACACCTTTTCCGTCTCGTCCGGACGCTGCCAGTAGCCCTTCATTACCTGGGGGCCGCGGATGCACAATTCTCCGGTTTCGCCGGTAGCCAGCTGATTGCCGTCATCATCCTGGATCGAGGCCTCGGTCGACGAGATTGGCAGTCCGATTGCTCCGTTGTAGGCGGTGTTGGTCACAGGATTTATGCATGCGGCAGGTGATGTTTCCGTAAGTCCATACGCTTCCGTCAATACGCATCCGGTCACTTCTTTCCAGCGCTCCGCAACTGCCCTTTGCACGGCCATGCCGCCACCAAGGGTGAGCCGCAAGTGGGAAAAGTCCACTTCAGAGAATCCAGGGGTGTTGAGAAGCCCATTGAAAAGGGTGTTGACCCCAGGCAATCCCGTGAACGGGTATTTGCGCAACTCGGCAACGAATCCCTTCATGTCGCGAGGGTTCGGTATTAGCACGTTGATGCCACCCATGCGCATGAAGGTGAGGCAGTTCGCGGTCAGGGCGAAGATATGATAGAGCGGCAATGCGGCAATCACGATACCGCCCTGCTCGATTTGACCTTCCGTGATCCAGGTCGACGACTGCAACACGTTCGCGACCATGTTGCGGTGGGTCAGCATGGCTCCCTTCGCTACGCCGGTGGTGCCGCCGGTGTATTGCAGAAAGGCGATGTCGTCGTGGGTGACGTCGATCTTCGGCAGTGCGGCGTCGCTTGCCTGGTCGAGCACGGCCTTGAAGCGCCTCGCATCGGGCAGGTCGAAAGCGGGAACCAGTCGCTTTACGTACTTGACGACAAAATTGAC
>JBBQEG010000429.1:0-4670 GCA_038320495.1 Opitutales bacterium
GACATAGTCGAGTTCGACGCCCGGCAGATACTTTAGGAACTCGCCCACATTCCCTTCGGCGACGTCGCCAAACACGTCGGAGGCGACGGAGGTGGCGATGTTCATATTGCGACGCTGTTCCATGATCGCCTTGGCATTCCCTTCGCGCTCACTGGAAACCACGAACTGCGTCATCTTCAAGACGTCGCCCTTCGCGTCGGCCGCCAGCGAACTGATCAGCTCAAAGTCCCGCGAGGCCGTCGCCCCCGCTGTGACCGTGATCGTCGCGGATGTGGACTGGTAGCCGGTATAATTCACGACAAGGGTCGCGGGGCCGGCCGGCACATTATCGAGCACGTAGCGCCCGCCCTCTTCCGAGTAAGCGGTGCGCGCGGAGCCCTGCAGGCGGACTTCCGCATTGCGGACGTATTCGCCGGTAGCGGGATTGAAAACGCGGCCTTCCACCCGACCGGACGCGGGTTGCGCCGGGAGAGAGGAAAGCGTGAACACGAACGCGCTGAAAAAAAGCGCGAGCCAGCGCAGAGAGCCTGCGAGCGGACGGGATGAGGTGGTCATGTAAGCTTAGGTTCGGCGCGCCGGGATAAGTGGTCAGAAAGGCGCACCGGCGGGACTCGGCTTTAACGCGATCACGGCGACAAGCGAGACGTTGGTGGACGTTGACCGCGGATTGGGGACGGGGGTGGAAGTGACACAGGCATTCCTGCCCGTTCCGTTGTTCCCGGAGTACAGACAGGAATGTCTGTTTCACCCCAGGCCGCCTAGACCGCGGCGCGCCGGAAGCCGGCGGTATTTTCCCACTGATCCAATCCATGCGTCGTGCCGCAATCGGGGCACGGAATTGCTGCCTTGGCGGACCGGCAGTGCGGGCAGACTCCGCGGGTTGAAAACGGATCGAAGCCCTGCCCGCAACTCCCGCACTGCCAAAGAGGACCGCCCAGCGGGGCCTGCCGGCACGTGGGGCAGGCAAAACCCGTATGGCGGGGTCGCCGCGCCAGTGCCATCATGGCCTGCGCCTGGCGGAAACCCGCCAAGCATTGCTGGCCCAGAAACACCGAGAGTAAACCGATGATCAACCAGCGGTCGGGATTGCGCCAATAAAAGTATCCGCCGATTCCAATGATACCGACAAAGCCGATGCTCGACGCCACGAGCAAACTCCGGGCGCGGCCGATGACAAACCAGAGGAGCGAACGCAGAATCTGTCCCCCATCGAGCGGATAGACCGGGAGCATGTTGAAGACCAGCAACGCAATGTTAATGAAGAACACGGAGCGGAGGAAGCGGCCGAAATCAGGATAATCGATTCCCCATCCCAAATTCACGCGCGCCCACATCAGAGCCGCGATCACCGGGATCAGCAGCACGTTGACCAAGGGTCCCGCCGCTATGCTCCACAACTCGGCGCCGGGTCGCGGCGGGGGCTGCACGAAAGCGACCCCGCCAAGCGGCCAGAGGACAATCTCATCGGCCTTCCCGCCAGTCTGGCGACATGCCAGCGAGTGCCCGAATTCGTGCAGGAGCACGATGACAAACAATGAGAGGTACTCGATGATGTTCCACACTTGCGACGAGTACGCCTCGCTTCGCAGCGTCACTTGAATGACCGCAAATACGAACCACCACCAGTGCAGATAAACCTGGATGCCGGCGACGCGAAAAAGGCGGAACGAGCCGGAACGGGAGGGGAGCATCCGCCAGAGTGAAGGCCGAAGCGCGCGCGTTGAAAGGGCGAAGTAGAAAAAACCCCGACGGCCTGTTCAGGAAACGGAGCGCGATCTTTCTTCGTGAAGTGAAACAGACATTCCTGTCTGTCCCAGCACTCGAGCACCCAACGGCCTCGCCCCATTGTGAAACGCGCAAGATGGGTTATCCTTCGACATGAGCCGAGCCTTTGTCCGCGAGTCGGACGTATCCCAACTGCCGGAATTACCGGCCTTGATTTCACCCTTGCCACCGGGAGCGAAAAATTATCTCACCCCCGGAGGCGCGCAACGCCTGCGCGACGAGCTCACCCAGCGCCTCGAGCAGGAGCGCCCCACTCTGACCGCTGCACCGGCCGATGACATCGATGCCAAACGAGAGCTCCAAGTATTGAATCAACGGATACGCTACCTGCAGGAGAGCGTGCGCACCGCCGAGATCACGGAATCCCCGCCGCCGCCACACGACGTGGTGCGCTTTGGCGCGACGGTGACGGTGCGCGAAGTTAGCGGCACCCAAACGCAGTACCGCATTGTCGGAGTCGACGAGACCAATCTCGATCGCAACGAGGTCAGCTGGTTCGCCCCGATTGCCCGCGCCCTCCTGAACGCCCGTTTGGGTGAACGCGTCGTCTTCACCACGCCGCGCGGGGCGAACGAACTCGAGATCGTCGCCATTTCCTACGACGCCTGAAGTCCCGCCTGTCGGAACCGAACCGCGTTTGGAATTGATACAGGCATTCCTCCCTGTTCCGTCTCTCCGAACAATGATGACAGACAGGGATGTCTGTCTCACTCCGAAATATAGCTCGCGCCCACCGGGGAACAACCGATGCGCTAAATCGGAAGCGCCTTGATAACCGCGCCAGAAAATACAGGCCAAGCTTGACGGCGTTCGGCGGTAGGAGAGTACCGGGTCTGCCCGGCTAGACAGACACCCGGAAATAACGCACGATCACGAACCAAGCGGCATCTACCCCAGACTCGCATCCTTCCAATGGCGTCTCTCAAAAAATTCCTCGTGATCGATGACAACGCGGACGGTCGCTCGCTCTTGGTGCGGACCCTCCTGCGCAAGTTTCCCCAGTCCCTTATGATTGAATGTGCCGAGGCAGCAGATGCTACACGGACTGCCGGCACCGAGCAGCTTGACGCCATTGTGGTGCATCGCGCGCGCGAAATAGAAGGTGTTGATCTGATTCCTCTCCTCCGCGAGCTCAGTCCCTCCATCCCGATCATCTATGTGAGCGGCCCCGACCGCAGCCAGGCGGCGCTGGCCGGCGGCGCCACCAGCTGCCTGAGTTACGATGCGTGGCTGAGGCTGGGAACCGTCATCGCGGAGGCGCTCGACCCCCAACCGTGGCCCGCGCCTTGGGTGCAGGCCCCGGCCCCGACCGCGGCCTGACCAGGATCCAGCCGCTGACGCGACTACAGCAACCGTCGCCCAGCACTTATCGCGCGGGGCGCCATTAGCCGCTTACGCCAGCGTAAACGGGTATACGCTGCGCACGATCGTCGTGATCGTTTGCACACACGGATACTTCACCAGATAGCGATGAGCGCCGAGAGCGAGCGCTTGAGCCATGTCCGCAGGTCGGCTCGAGTTTGATAACACCACCATCGTGAGCGGCAGAACTCCTTTTTGCTCGCGCGCCCATTGCAGGAAGCCGAAACCCCCGAGTCCTGCCATCCGCAGGTCGAGAAACAGCAGACTCGAACGATGATGATTCGCGTCGGGGCTCGCCATGCGCGCTCCCAGGTAATTCACGACTTCAGAACCGTCGTTGAAAGTTTTAATCGGGTTCTTCACGCCCGTTTTCTTGATCAGGCGTTCGATGAAGAAGAGATCGTCGGAGTCGTCATCCGCGACCAAGATCGGGGTCTGGCAATCCACCGCAGGATCGCGTAGTAACCCGGGCGGAAGATCCGTGGCTAATCCGATCGCAGGTTCCGCACGCTCCGGATGCTCGACCGAAAAACCGGACACTTCGCTGCGCGTTTCAAGGCGGTGGGCGCTAGGGACGTGTTTCATGACAAGACAGAGTTAAGCGTTTCAGAAGGAGAGTGAGCGTGGAGGGCGGTAATGACCGTTCCAACGGGCTCCGGTTCGCTGCGAACGGGTCGGCTATTGACCCACCCTGCCCTAGGTTGGGGACCCCAGACTCGTTTTGCATCTCGTCATGGTTTCATTGCTAACGGGTCCGTTGTTAACCACCCGGCAACGGAAGTGTAGAGTAACCCGAGCTGGGGCGCCAACCGCGCGCCACGAAAACTCGCAGGAACAAAGGGATTGGCTTTGCCGTCGCTCCCCCTGCATTCATCCCGTTTTCACCCGTGATTTCTCTCCGCCTCCCTCTTCTCGCCCTGCTCGCACTCGTGGTTGCGCCCGTTTTGCCGGCGCAGACCCTGCCAACATTGACACAACCGTTCGTGGCCCGCTCGCTGCAGCTCAATCAGGGCGCAGTAGCGATCGATCTCCGGGAGCACTTTGGCCTTCCCGATGTCACCGGCCAGGTGGTGCAAATCGAGACGGTGGCCGGCTCGTTTAACTTCGAGCTGTTTGACGACACGCCGCTCACCAAGGCCAACCTTTTGGCGTACGTGAATTCCGGGCGTTACACCAACACGATCGTTCACCGCTCCGTACCTGGCTTCGTGATCCAAACCGGGGGCTATTTCTCCCGCCTTCCGTTCGAACACATTCCAACGTTCGCCGCAGTGAACAACGAATTCCGCCGCTCCAATGTTCGGGGAACGCTCGCAATGGCCAAGCTCGGTAACGACCCCAATAGCGCCACGAGCGAATGGTTCGTTAACCTCGGCGACAACGCCAACCTCGATAACCAAAACGGCGGCTTCACTGTGTTCGGCCGCGTGCTCGGCAGCGGCATGTTAATCGCAGATGCCATTGCCGCATACACCCGGTTTTCGATTGGCTCCTTGGCCGATGTACCACTGCGCGATGTCGCC
>JBBQEG010000430.1:0-4626 GCA_038320495.1 Opitutales bacterium
ATTGGCCCGTGAAACTGTTTCCACGCCACGAGCAGCGAAAGCGCAACGGTGCCGGCAATGATCGCGGCCCACCGAATAACGCGGGCTCCCTCGCCAATTTCGAGCCAGTGAAGAACCTCCTGTGCCGTTCGTGGACGCGTCATCGAACGGCAGAACGGAGGCCGCGAGGGCGGGACCTGCCGATAGCGAGGGCGAAGGGTACCGTTCCTTTTTCAGAGCACGCGCGGATCACCGTCCAGCAGTTACACGCGTCCCGGATGGTCGATTCCACCGGTGCCCAGACGATCCGCTCACGTACTTCGTGGCTCATTTGTCGGTCACGTCGAGCTCGGGCCATTGCGCGATTTTCCGATGCAACGTTCGTCGACTCACGCCCATCATTTCCGCGGCCCGGGTCCGATTTCCGCGGGCTTTTAGCAGCGCTTCCCGCAACAGGTGTTTCTCGTTTTCCTCCACCGAAAGCGAATGAGACGGTGCCGGCAGGGACATTCCCGCGTTTGCCAACGGAGTATTAACGTCTGACGAGGTGGTGACCGGGCCGGGCAGCGTTGTTGTCCGAAACTTGGGCTCGAGATCGTACTCCGTCAGCGTACCGCCCCGCCGTAACACGACGGCATTTTCGCAAAAATTACGCAGTTCACGGATGTTTCCCGGCCAGGGATAACTTTGCAACGTGCGCAGCGCGCCGGGCTCGACCGTGAGCGGCGGAACGCCGTTCTCGTCGGAAAAAATCTTGATGAAATGAGCGAGCAGCAGGGGAACGTCTTCCGGCCTTTCCCGCAGGGGCGGCATGGTCAGCCGGACGACATTGAGGCGAAAGAAAAGGTCTTCGCGAAACTTCCCCTCGCGCACGAGTTGTTCGAGATTGCGATTAGTGGCGGCGACCAGCCGGACATCGAGTTCGAGTGGTTTGGAGCCCCCGACCCGTTCAATCGATTTGGTTTCGAGGAAGCGCAGCAGCTTTACCTGCGTCGACTGGGAGATCTCGCCGATCTCGTCCAGGAACAAGGTGCCGCCGGTGGCCGACTCGAAGCGCCCGATCCGCCGCTCGGTCGCACCGGTGAACGAGCCGCGCTCATGACCGAACAACTCACTCTCGAGCAAATTTTCGGAAAGCGCGGCGCAATGAACCGCGACGAATGGAGCCCGCGACCGCGGGCTCGCTTGATGGATCGCTTGGGCAATCAACTCCTTGCCGGTCCCGGATTCGCCCTCGATGAGGATTGTCGCGCGCGAAGGCGCGACGAGTTTCATCTTATCAATCACGGCCTTGAGTTTGCCCGAGGTGCCGACAATGCCCTCGACCTTGAATTTTTCATCCAAGCGTTCGTGAAGCTGCTGCACCTCGACCTCGAGCGTTTTGGTTTTGAGCGCGCGCTGAATAAGGACCTCGAGCCGCTCGATGTTTACCGGCTTCGTCAGAAAATCGACGGCCCCGCGCTTCATGGCCTCGACCGCGCTTTCGACGCTTCCGTAGGCCGTCATCATGAGCACCGCGGGGCGATGCGGGAGGGCGAGCGCCTTGTCGATAACCTTGAGCCCGGAACGCCCGGGCATCCGTAAATCGGTCAGAACCACATCGAAGGGCTGCGCATCGAGGAGATTGTAAGCTTCGTCCGCATTCGCGGCAACGGTCACATCGTAGCTGTCCGCGAGGGCTTGTTGTAAACCCTCACGCGTGTGTTTCTCGTCATCAACGATCAGCACGCTTGGCACCATGCGTCATATTGACACGGTGACGACAATCCCGGTCAAGCCCGCTGCGTTATTTCGCTGCCGACACGTCGGTTTCGGACAAACGTTCCAGAATTGGCGCCAACCGGCTGAGTCGGATGCTGGGATGAGGCGTGGAGTCGAGCAGGGCGATAAACTTGGTTCGACGGAGCGTAAGCAACGCTCGAGCCTCGCCTTGTTGGGCGGCGTCGAGGCTATATTCCTTGGTCAAGCGTTCAAGCCGGGGCGTGACGGTGACCATCCAGTAAACCTCGGTGAGCGGCCGTTCACGGGCGCGCATGATGTCCTCATCGCTCAATGGCGTTCGATCCGCCTGCCGCCGGGCAGAGTGGTCCGCCCAGCGTTTTTGGTACGCGACAAACTTCTCGCGCTGCGTCGGGTTGAGAATTTTTGCGAATTCACGATCGAACTCCTCGTAGATTTCGTTGACCTCCGCCCGGTAGGCTTCGATCTGCGGACGGATTTTTTGGATTTCTGCGACGAGTTTGGCGCGGTCGAGTTCGTGCGACTTGGATTTAGTGCCCGGGAGGGCAGTGCCCAATTCGGTGGCAAAGCCCGCTGGCGGTGGCGGCACGACGTGAGTACGTTCCGTCGACATCCGAACCCAGTAGCCCGCCAGAAAAACTCCAACGGTGAAAAGGGCGATGAAAACCCGCTGCATCATAGGCCCGAATCGGCGTCCTGCACGAACATCGCAATCTGATGCCAGCTGGCGAGGTTCCGTTCGTTCTCAATTTCGAGACTACGCGAGTGAAAATAGAGGGTACCGACGATGCATACGATGGCCGTTCCGGCGCTGAAGACGAGTTGATCGAGGAGCGATGGTACGCCTGGAAGCTTGCGCGCGGCACGGAGCACACGGGCGGTAAATCCGGGTCGCAACTGCGCGGCACCGTGGCTGCGCAGGCTTTGCCATGTCTCATCGCACGGACCATTGGCCGCCCGGAGGACGCGATTGGCAAACTGGGAACTCAACTGCGCGGAGGCGTGTTGCTGCAACGAACGCCAGGCGTGATCTTCAGGTTTCATGTTAAGACGTATAGTGCTCGCGTAGATGTTCGCGCGCACGGTGGAGGCGAGCTTTCACCGCGGCGACACTGGTCTCAAGCGTCTCAGCAATCTCGGCATGACTGCGTCCTTCCTGGACCAACGCCAAGAGCGCGCGATCCTGGGGCCTTAACTGAGCCAGAGCATGGCGAAGCGCGTCGAGCTCCTCCGAATCCACCGCGCCGGCCGGCTCAGGAATGTTCTCATGCTCCTCCCCAAAGGGTAAAAAAATCCGCCGCAGCTTCTGCCGCCGCAGTTGGTCAATGCACGTGTTCCGGGCCAGCCGAAACAACCAGGACTCAAACTGCGCAGGCGCCTGCAGACGATCCAAAGCCCGGATCATCTTGATAAATACCTGTTGGGACAGGTCCTCCACATAATCGCTTCGTCCAGTCATGGCATACACGAAGCCTGCCACCCGGTGCTGGTAGCTGACGATAAGTTCATGTTGGGCAGATTCCTCCCCCTGCTGAGCCCGGCGGACCAGATCAGCCAGCGCACTCGATGAAGTCGATTCCATGCAGACGGCATAGGTGTGAGCAGTAAGACGGGCAGAAGGCCAGAAAGATTCGAATGTGCCGCGCGGGATCCTTGCCTTCGATGAAACCTTCGCGTCCGCTTGCCGTCGAACGATTCTCCATGACGAAACTGGCCATTTTCCCGAGGGTAACACTTTTAATATCACTGTTGGCTGGCGCTTTGGCGACCACCGGCTGCGGAACCGGCAACGGCCCCCGCGATTTGATGATGGAAGAAGCGGTCTCCAGTGGTTCGATTGAGCGGCCGGTCGCCATGAAGGGTGAAGCCACCTTCCATGACGGTAAGGTCGCCGCCTTGGCCACCATCACCCGGGGCTTTGACCGCGGAGCCAGCGGTCCATTGCGGCGCCGCGGCGAAGGCGATGACCTTAGCGGGCGCAAGAAACGCGATGACGAAGGCGCGTTTACCGAGGTCTATAATATCGGCGGCTACGGGGACTCCGAGGAAGACCAGAAAGAAGCGATTGCCGATTACATACGCATGGCCAAAGCGCGGCGCGCTGCGGGCAGCCCGATGCCTCCGGTCACATTGCGGGTGCAACTCGAAAACCGTAGCACCGCGCCCATGGAGATTCAGGTCACCGAGGTTAATTCGTATCTCGGCAACTTCGCCGTTCGCCCGCCCGTCCTGCAGCTCGCGGCCGGCGAAAAAGGCATGCTGGAGCCGATGATTTCCCAGTTGGGCGTCACCAGTGACGAGATCCCGCTCAAGCTCGAGGTCCGCTACGGCGGCAAGAAAGAACTGCAGGTCGTCGTGGTGAAGAACATCATCGCCGAGTCCCTGCGCAAAGAATTCGAAAACGCCCAGCGCTAGAGAATACCCCAGATCTCGCGGGCGCCCGCCTTTCTCCTGGACGGATCGGGTGTTCGACCCCGCTGGGTATCGAGCACTCGCAAAGTCCGGAATGTCGGTCTCACTCTGGACGGCTCAACCGCCGAGCATTCGGACCCGGCGATCTTTGCGCGGAAACTGCAGCGTCACGACCGTGCCGAGTCCTTCCTTGCTCTCGAGCCCGATCTGGCCGCCGTGATCGCGCATGATGCGCCGCGCGATCATCAGGCCCAGCCCGTGCCCGCCGGCCTTGGTGGTATGATACGGTTGAAATAACCGGACAAGATCCTCCGCCTTGATGCCGGTACCGCTGTCTCCAAAGAGGAGATAGACCGATTCATCGTCCGCCCGCATCTTGATCTTTAATCGACCGCCCGGTCGCATCGCCTCCATGGCATTCTTGGTGATGTTGAAGAAGACCTGCTTGATTTGATTTTTATCTGCGAGCACCTGCGGCAGGGCTCGCGTATCCGC
>JBBQEG010000431.1:0-4619 GCA_038320495.1 Opitutales bacterium
CACCACGGCCAACGCCCACCACGCATCCGCGTTACGCGAACGCCACGCCCAATACGCAAAAAGCGGCCAGAGCACGATGGGAAAGGGGCCGTTTAGCCCGACGATTCCCAGAATCGCCAGATCACCCACGCGTTGCCCGACGGTCTCCGCCGGTCGCGTGAAAAGTTGCATTAGCAGGAAAAACGCCGTGACCCACTGTAAGTTGGTCACGTTGATCAACACCTCGCCCGTACCCACCACGAGCACGAACGCCAGCATGAGTCCGGCTTTGTGCGGAAGCTCGACCCGATGGGAAGCGAGACGTGCAAAGAGCGCCACGTTGATCGCAAACGCGAACCCGTTGTAGATTGCCGGCCACCAAGCCACGTCGGCCACGTGGCTCGCGATCCAGGCAATCAACCGAGGAAGCAGGTGCAGATAGCCGTTGTACGGCTCCCACCACGCGCTCACGCCCATCTGCTCGTTCTGCACCAAAAAAATGCTCCCATCTTCCGCCCAGAGCTGCGGCGTGTGCAGTGCCCAAGGCTTGCGCAAAAACAACAGCCCGGCGCAGACCGCAATCAATCCCCACCACGCGAGGTTGAGTCGCTGACTACCGCCAGAGGCCGCTTCCGTCGCAGCCGCGGAAACAGAAACAGCAGATCGAGGAGTCTTCATGCGCAAGTGTGTCAGTGCAGCCGATACAGCACGATCAGCTCCTTCGCGCGTTCCGTCCTCAAAAAGGGAATACCCGGCACCGCGCCCTCCGGAGGCGGCTGAGATTCCCGCAGAAGCACTTGCCGCGTCGCCTCACCGCGCCCGGCGGCGAACTGCTCCATGAGGTGCGGCCAGGGCCGCGCCGCGCGCCACGTCACGAGGAGGACGACCGCAACCGCCACCAGCCGCCGGACTTTGGGCACCGGCACCACCGCGAGCCACGCCTCGAACGCGAGCGCAAGAAACGGCAGCGTGCACAGGAGCGCAGCATATTGGTAACGCTCGCTGTTTGAGGCCGGCAATCCGGTGTGATGCCGACCGATCCCGAGCAGGACGGCGTTGCCCAAATCGAGTAGCAAAAAGAGCAGGAGCAAATCCCGCCGTTTTCCGCCGACACGACGAAACGCCCAAACCACGAGTCCGAGCTTCATGACGCCGAGCGCGATCACCGGTTGCACCGCCCACACACCCAACTCCAGCAGCCGCTGCAACGGCGCCGCCGCCCAATAGGAAAAGGCGAAGGCCGCCATCTCGCGGCCGTGTCCCCCCATCGCCTGATGATTGCCCGGTGACACGACCAGGATGGCCACCACCACCGTAAGCGCCGGCAACAGGCAGGCGGCAATTACCCGCAGGCGCACCCGCCACGACATCGACTGGCTCACCGCACCGAAGAGCACCACTCCAGCCAGGGCCGCACCCGTGAGCACGCCGCGGGCAAACGTCAGCGCACTCAAAGCCGACAGCACGCCGAGGACCGCCAATGAGCCAGCCGACGCGACCGACACCTGACTGAGGCGCGGTTGCAGCCAGTTAGCCGCGAAGAGAAAAAACGAAACGGCGAGCAGGGCCGACCACTGCACAGACCACGCCAGCGTTTCGACATTGGCCGCGCTCAATGCGAAAATGCCCGACGCGAAGATCACCGCAGTCCGACCCCAGCCCGCGCCGTGAAGCAACCGCGCGAAGAGCACCGTGTTCAACGCATGCGTCAGCCAGAGCGCCACAATCATTGGCAGGTAAGACCCGCCGCCCGCGTAGACCAGCCCGCCCCAGAGCAACTTGAAAACCGGGACCACATTCTCCGCGAACGGCTGAAACGTCCACCGCCAGAAACCCTCGCGGGCAATCTGATCCAGCAGATCCCAATCATCCCCAAACCACCACAACTGTGAAAACTTCGGCAGACACCAGACCAGCGGCAAAAGCGCCACCAGCCCAACCCACCACGCCAATCTCCGGTCCCGAAACGAGGCCGCCCAGAGCCCAGGTATCGACTCCGGGACCGGACTGCCCGGGGTCATGGCCTCCGACTCCGCGTCGACCACCACCCGAGGCTTGGCGCCTTCTGCGTCGTCATTAAAATCTTGATACGCACGAAGCCAGTGCCAGGCGAGCGCCACTGCCGCGCCAAGCGCAATCGCAATGGCGTCGAAATTCGGTTCACCGCGGACGATCTCGTTCGGCGGCACCCACGTTGTCAGCAAGGTGACGGTTTGCAGGAGAACCACGATGATCAACCAACGCCGCCCGGCCGCTTCGAACCACGCGGAAAGCAACACGAACGCCGCGAGCATGATCGCGTAGGAACCTTGATGAATCACGGCGTTGTCGCCGAGAAACATTAGGAAGCACCAGAGCACGGTCGTCGCCAGGGTCCAGATGAGTAACCCGAGGTGCAGACGACGGTTCGCCCAATTGCGCTCGCCTTGTGTGTGCCGCCGCCAGGCGAACGGCAGGAGTAGAAGCGCGAGCGGCCACCAGGTGAGGGCACGCGTGGGCAGAAAGAATTCTTCGTTGCGCCGATTCACCGCGGTTTCAGCAGAGAGCGTCAGCAATCCCGACCAGTTGCCGCGAATCTGAGTCTCCAGATTGCGACGTTTATGGTCCCAGATCTCCGCCCAGCTCAGCGCCCGGTAACTGTCGCGGATGGTCTCGAGCGTGCCGCGCTCGTCTTTCGGAATCTGACCGGCCAGATGCCATTTGAGCAGGCGATTGCCGGGAGGGTCATAAAATTTCTGATACGCGATCCAGGGTAAGGCGAACGTCGCAAACACCGCCGCGCCCATCAGCCAGAGCCGCCACTCGCCACGGACAAACCGCCACACCAACCAAGGCGCAAGCGCGAGAAACGAGAACGCAACTCCACCGTGCGACAGCCAAGCAAGCGCCGCGAACACCGCGCCCACAAGGATATCATCGCGCCGCTGCGATCCGGCCCGCGGTTGACTCCAGAGCGCAAACGCCGCACACGCAAACGCCGCCGCCGAAAGCTTAGGCCAGGTAAACGTGGTGTTTTGGAGAAAGAAGCCGGCGAGCGCGATCGCGGCGACCCAGCCCGCTGTCCGCCGCGACGAGAGCCCGAGCGCGCGAAAGAGAGCAAAGGCCGAGGCGACCCAGGCGAGCTGAAACCATACGGCGGCCGTCCCACTCATCGCCCGCGAGTCGATCCCCAATTTTGCGCCGACCGGCCAGGTGATCAACTCCCAGCCGCATTGCAGCGGGGGCCGGTCGCTCGACAGCCAATCGGAATTGAGCTGGCGCAGCGGTACTCCCGCCACCAATCGCTCGGCCGCTTCATGCGGGAGTTGGTTGTCACTCGGTAACGCCGGACGAAAACGATTCGCCGCGAGCGAATAAAAATCCAGTGACGCCGGGAAAATATGCAGGACTGCAAGATACAGCGCGCCAATCGTCACCGTGAGTCGCACAATGCGCGCAGTATCGCTGCGGCCAGGATTGGCCAACGCTCGCGCCGGGTCCGATTCCGCGGCTGCGTTTCGACGCGTCCATGCAAGAACCAGCCCGCCCGCCCCGAGACTCGCCCAGGACACTACCGGACCGAGGGTGGCGTGCGCGAAGTACGCCCAGAAGACCAAATAACCGACGCACGCCACTCCGCCAACCGCTGCAAGCGGTATCCATGTTTCAGTGACGCGTCCACTGCGGCGCAGCAGGCGCACCGCCGCGAGCCACAGGATTCCGAGGAGCACGCCGTTGATCGCCCAGGCGGCAAAGGTTTCAAGTAGGGCCGCCGGGCCCGCCCCGCGGCCGCCCCGAATCGGTTCGGTGATGCCAATCCAGCCACCAATCCCCTTGGCCTCGTCGACCGCGATCAGCTTGATCGGCCGGCGGTACCAATCGTGAGGCAGCTCGTGATCCGTGATCCGCCACCGTTCCCCTACATCGAAGAGCTTGAGCGGAACCCGCGCGCCGTCCTCGACGCGCTCGGCCACGACAGTGATGTCCGTCTTTCCCGGATACCCGCCGATCGCAAAGCGCAGCCGCGACGGAGCAAGGAACGGCCCGATCGCCAGCGTTCCCGTGTTCTCGTCAGATCCCGACCAGGAGCCCCACGCGCGCACGGGCTGAGCCGTGACGAAGCTTTCTCCCGGATGCCAGCCTCCGTCGCCCTCGGTGAACCCACCCTCGATGCGGGTCTCGAGCGCCGGATGCATCGGCGCAATCTTCATCGCGATCTGACTGCCGCCATACAGCGCGGCGCAGAGGACGAGCAGCAAAAGAGGCTGGAATCGCCGGAAAGTCACGAGCCGTTAAAGTCGTTGAAACCGAAACTTGGCGAGCGCCCAAACCCAGGTGATCGGATCGCGCAGCATCGAAATTTTTTTTCCTTCTTTGAAGGACCGCGACGTATAGCTAATCGGAATCTCGATCGGACGATGCCCCGTGCGGATGAGTTTGATCAGAAGTTCCCAATCGAAGTCGAACCGGTTGCATTCGAACGTGAGGTCTTTAATACAGTCACGGCGAAAGACTTTGTACATCGTGAACGGATCGTGGAGCCAGATCCCGAGTGAGACATTGATCATCAGGGTGAAACCCCAGTGTGCAAGATTGAGGATAAGAGCCTGCACAGGCTGATCAGAAAATTTGCGAATCGCCCACCCGCCCGCGCCGTGCCG
>JBBQEG010000432.1:0-4619 GCA_038320495.1 Opitutales bacterium
GAAGATCGAAGTGATCGATCCGCGCTTCGAAGCCTATCTCGTCGCTTATCGGGAACGACGCGGCGAGTGGCTGGCGCGCCGTTTCGATTTGGCCCAGCGCCGCCACGCCCTCGAGCTCGCGAACGACGGCCAGACGACGCCATATCCACTTATCCTGGACGACGCCGATCCGCGACGGCTCGAATCGCCCGAGGAGCCGATGGGCGAAACGCCCGGCGCCGCGACTCAGTTTGGGGTCACCCGAAGCGGCGCGGCTCGCGGCGGGCTCGCTTATACGAGCGATCTCTTGACGGAACTCCGCGCGAGCGCCCGAAAGTTCTTGAAGGTTTTTACGGCGGAAGATTTGGAGGAGTTCACGCAGCTCTTCCAAGCCTGCGGCATCAATCGCGAACAGACGATCGAGGCGTTCAAGCCCAGCGAACCGCCAAAATGGCTGGCGCGACTCGCGTTTGACGGCACCGACAAGACGCTGTCGGTCGCGGAGAAAGACGAACTGCGCCGCGAGCTTCTCGCTTATATCAAGAAGCAAACGGAGGTCCAGGAAGCCGAAGCCAGGACAATCGGGAGCGTGACCCTCCAGGAGCTCATCACGACCTTTACGAAGCGAACCGATGAGGCCGACGAATTGGTCGACGCGGGCTTTTTGAAGATGAGGACCGATGTGTTTCGGCTCGGGAATCTTCTGAACAACAGCTCCCTCTCGAGCAAGTTCACCGCCTCGGCCAGTCTCGCCAACATCATCGAGCGCAAGCCCCCCAAGACTGATTCGGTGGGGGTCAATGCGTTCGCCAGCCAACTCCTCGCCAACTTCGCCCCTTCGGTTCTCGCGAGCAGTGAGACCTCCCCTTCCGTCGTCGCTCCACCGGCCGCTGCACCCGCCATGAACTCCCGCGCGGAGGCGGGCCGGTCCATTAATGTCGCGACCTCGAAATCGCTTTACGCGAAAGAATATTTGAGCGTGGTCGACCGCACGAGCAACAAGATCGAGGCGAGCCGGGAAGAGCTCAAATCCGTCAACGAAAAGCTCCTCGGAGCCAATTCACCGCTCACCGAAAACGAGAAAAAGACGTACTCGCTCCTTCGTGACTCTGCGGTGGAGCTGACCTCGCCAGCAGCGCTCACCCAGTTGCAAGACGTGATCGAGGTTTCGAAATTTGCCGACAACTACGTCGCCAACTTCAATCTGCTTTCCCAAAAGCAGATCCGGGCAATCCCGCTCGAGCGCCTCCAGCCCGCGCTCGCACCCGCCGTTCGCCAGGAGATCCATGATGGGCGTCTGGAGATTTTTGAACGGCTCACCCGGCTCGATCTCTCGCTCGGCGATCTCACCACCGACTTCGTGGATGTGCCGGGCACGCCGGTTCGGCCAACGGTGACGACGAAGGTCACCCGGATCCGTTTTCAAACCCTGATCAGCCGGCGGCATCTGGATACGTTGAGCATTCTCACCCAGACTGCGACGAACACGACCGCAATTAATGACGCTGACGAGTCGCGTCACTTTTCGAGCGGCGTCGCTTATGCCGACATGGCCATGGCCGCACTCCGCGCGGTCGAGACGCGGATCAAAGAATATCGTGCCTTCGTCACGCAATGTCGCGCGGTCCTCAAACGCTCCTACGGCTTCGCGCAGGAAATCACCACCACGCTCGCCCCCGTGGAAGTTGAACTCGATGAGGCGCGTCAGGATGTCGCCGTCGCCCTCGCCCTGATGGCCGAAGAGCAGGCGCGGCTTGATGTGATCAATGCCCGCCGCGAAAAGGTGCTGCGCGATCACGTGGAGTTCGTGATTTTCCATCGACCCCGGGCCATCGCGTTGAACACCGACGTACCGATCCGGCGCCTGGAACCCGCGCTCACCTCGGCTCCCGTGGTCGACTGTATCCGGGAAAACCCCACACCACCGGCCGACTTGGCGGGCCTGCGGGACATCTTCCAATCGTCCCCGGCGCGCTGGTTCAAACACGCGCCGCAATGGATCGAGAAAGTCGATCGCTGGAAACACCTGCGAGCACTGCTCGATCGCGCCGCCCGCACTCCGGTTCGCGCGATTGAACCCGTTGCTCCGATCTCCTCCGGTCGCTTCACGGCGTCGCTCGGCAAACTGTATCAGGCGCGACAAACCAGTACGCAGAAGTATGTCCTCGCCGCGCCGACGCTCAACATGGCCAGCCTCGGTGCCCTCAGTTGGATCGATCTGCGCAGGCAGGCCGAACGCCAACTGACCCTGGGACAACTCATCTCATCCGGTCCCGCGCCGCTGTCCAAAGCCGCCTCCGAGGAACTCGATCACCTGTTCATCGTCGCCACGTGCCTCCATGGAAACTTCAGCAGCGTCCCGGGTTTGGTGCGCCTGACATGGGCCGAGCGTTTCGGACAACTCGACACGGTTGCCGTCGACTTCCGCGACCTGAGTCGCCTGCCCTCCTGGCCCACGATCGATTTCACGCTGCGGCGTGAGATGCAGCTCCACGTGGACTGGCTCTTCGGCCGGATCGATCAGACGCAATCCGAAGCAGTGGATCTCATCAATGATCTCATCCGCGTGGCGTTGCTGCTCGCGAGTCATGCGCCGGTTGACCAGTTGATTGTCGGCCATCCGCTCGAGAGTGAAATTATTCCGCGACCCGGTGGTCTCATCAAACTGAAGGTCGACCCGCTCCAGATTCGCCGCGGCATGAATGTGTTTTACCAGGTTTCTCCGACCCAAACCCTGCGGGCCGTGGTTGAAGACATTTCCGCCTCACACGTCGCGGCTCGGATCGCGGACGTTCCCACCTTGAGCACGGGATCGATCAAGTTGACCCCGGCGAGCACGTTTCAATTTCGCAACGCCGCGCGATGAACGCACCCGCTCGACGCCAACATCCGTTACTTTTTTTTCGACGAACCTGACCGTCGATGGACCGTCATATCTGCAAGCTCCGACTCACCTGCACCCATCCTGACGATGTGAAGCGTGGGCGCGTCGTGTTGGAGGATGCGCTGCGCACCGCCTCCTTCGGTGATGAAGGACAGTTTGTGATCATTCGGCGGCTGGACCTCGGCAAACTTCCACTACGCAGCTCAGCCACAGCGTGGAGCCGGCGGGTCGAGGACACGTATCGGCGCACGCATCCGGTTCCGGTGCGCTTCGACCATCCCACGGCGACGCACGCCGATGCGGTGGCGTTCGCCCATCGGCACGAGCCGTGGCTCGTGCTGGCGGAGCGCATCGCCACGAATCGCTCGTGTCACGAGTGGTTTTGGCGCCTCGCGGTGCCGGAATGGCGGATTGAGGATTCGACCGAACACACCCTGAGACTGTGTTTCCGCGCGTTGGCCAGTCATGGCGGACTTCGACTCACCCTCCTTCTGGCAGCGCGGCTCGCCGCCCACTTTCAATTGTTCATGTTGCTGCGCTCACTGCAGGTGGAGGACTTCGCCGCGATTCGGGCGGAGATCGGAGAAACCGCACCACCACTAGCGGAGCCAGCGGGAGTCGGAGAACGGGGCGAGATATCCGTGCCGCCGGCGGAGTCAGCGATCGTCAACGTATGGGGCGCCAACGATGTCCGCACCGCCTGGCTCGCGCTCGTACAAGGGTCGCGACGGTACGACGTCACAGTCGAGCTACCCAGCGCGCTCGGCCCGGTCCCTTCCGTGGTTGAACAAATTACCCTGAACTGGGCCGAAAAGGGAAAGATCGCCGCCGCCGCGGCACGTCGGCGGCTCGATCACGCGATTTCGGACCCTACGCAAGGATCGCCGGAGGCCCAGCCGTTCCGCATCGCTACCTGGCTACCCGATCGCATGTACACCACGGCGGGTGGGCTTTTCTTCATCATTCCGCTGCTGATTCGCGCCCATTTCCCCTCGTATCTCAATTCGCTCTCTCCGGAAGCCCGCGCAGTCATGCCCTGGCAGTTGTTTAAATTTGTTCTGCAGCACTGCCGCATCCCCGAAGGCGACCCGCTTTTCGCCGCACTCCGCGATCTTCCACCGCCCGGCGTGCGACTCGGCAACTGGCTTCTCGTGACCCATCGCGCCACCCGCCGCTTGACCGACCTGACGCTCCGCCAACTGGTGGCGCGGCCTGGGCTGGTCGCGCTCTCGCCCACCCACTTGGACGTCTTCTTCCGCATCAACGATGCCGATCTTCGGATCCGCCGTGCCGCGCTCGACCTGGATCCCGGCTGGATCCCGTGGCTCAGCCGGGCCATCGCGTTTCATTTCAACCGTTCGGAGGCGCCATGACGAAACGGTCCCTTTCCCAGCTCGCCCTTGCTGCGCTCGCCTATCGCGCAGGCGTACCGCCAAACCCGATACCGCCGGAGGTTTCTTACCTGCTCGAGAACACCCGCGGTCTTCCCGATGAGCCCGCGGAATTTGCGCGTCTCGTGGCCCAAGCCCTGTATAAACCGTCTTCGGACGACGCCGCCCTCGCCCGTCTCGCCGGCGCCTGGCAACTCTCGCCTCCGGAAGTGCTCGCGCTGGCGCTCGCCGCCTTGGTCGAGCGCGATCTTATGTGCGGTCGCGCGCTGGCCTTTCTGCAAGCGCCGATCGGCGGCTCGCGGCCCACCCTCGGTTTACTCGCGGAGACCTTCGGCTGGCTTAACTCCGGCACGCCTCTCAGCGCC
>JBBQEG010000433.1:0-4608 GCA_038320495.1 Opitutales bacterium
ACCTGCTCGCGAAAGACGATTCCGTTTTCAGCATCACGCACCGCGCTGGTGGCGACGAGGACCACGCGGGTCGGCGAATACTCGGCGGCGTCCTGGAGCAGCGCCGCGATCGCCTCCACGCCACGGTTCATTCCCTCATCGCTGAGACGCGGGTTGACGTGACTGATGCCAGTACCGATCCGGGCTTCGATGGTGCGGAACGTCAGCGGCACGATGGAGCCATCCGCTCCGCGCGTGGCGACGAGCACCTTGATCGAGTTACTGCCGATATCAATGACCGCAACAGGAGGAGCCGGGGACATGATGCCACGGAACACGGGGTTTCGAGGGAAGGAAAGAACGGGTTTTTCCGCGCCGGTCAGCGAAACGAAGCAGCGAGCACGGGAATCCGGGCCTAATAGGGACAGGTCAATTATGAGGTCGCTCGTCGGCGAAACTGAGAACGACCCCAAAGGGACAGGCTAATTACGTCGTCCAAAGGGACAGGCTAATTTTATCATCTCCTCCCAAAGGGACAGGTTGGTTTTGGTATCCGAATCCACCCCAGTGGCATTTCAAAGGGACAGGTCAGTTCCTTCATCCTTGGTCAGCCGAAACGAAGCAGCGAGCACGGGAATCCGGGCCAATAGGGACAGGTCAATTATGGTGTCCTGAAGAAGGACAACCCAAAGGGACAGGTTAGTTTTTTATTCCCCTTCACCTGAAACTCCGTCGCGTCGCGCCCTCGATTAGGGAGGGCGCGCCCATGCAGTCAGGGCGGTGGTCAACCCGCTTCAATCAGTTATTCAAACTTCGCATCCAGTGCCAGATGGACTCGAACTGCTGTTCCGCGTTTCCTCCGAAAGGCGTATCCGCCACGGAGGAGTCCCGGTCTTTAGCGTAGCGGGGCATAATCGTGCTGGGCGTGACGCGCTGCGGGAAATGCATCCAGCGTTGGAAATAATCGTAACGCAGTCGTTGCGCCGAATGCTGGAGATTCGGGCCCTGCCCCTCGAACACCTGCAGCGCCTTGCGACTGCCGGCATCATGACACGCCACGCAGGAGAATCCTTCGATGCCGGCGAGCTTGGCCCCGACGGCGATGAGGTCGGGCTTGGCGGGCACGGGAACGGGTTGCGTTTTCACTCCGTGTTTGGCGGCGAGACCGATGGAGAGATTGGTGGCGCGACTCGCAAAGGCCGGCATCCGGGCTTCGAGCCACGGACGCGTCTTTGTCGCCTCGCCGGCGAGCAAGGACGTGAGCCATTCGGCGCCCAGTTTCTCGCCCGCTTGAGTGATCTCCGGCAGCTTGTTTTTGCCGGAATGACATTCCGTACAGCTTAGCGCCTTCATTTGGGTCTGCGCGAATTCGGCGGGGGCGAAGCGCCGCAACGATTGCAGTCCGACATCGCGGTCGGAATTGCGGAAGGCAACCAGGAGTGATTTCTCCTCCGCCGTTAAACGCAGATCCGGGGCAGAGCCGCGGCTTTCCGCGACGCAGCCTTTGACTGTCCAGTCGCTCCGGGAAATGATCTCAAATGCCGGCGCCCGGGAGGCCTGATTGGTCGCAAGGCCTGGCTTGATTCCGGTATCATGACAGGCACTACATGACGCCGCAAATACGGCCTGTCCGGCACTGGCGTTGTCGAGCACGGTCGCCGGGCTTTTGCCCGGCTGTCGGGAGCGGATGAAGGCGGCGATGTTCGCCGCTTCGGTCCGCGTCAGGCGGAGATCGGGAAACAGCGTGTCAGCATGATGACGCGCGGGCTGAAGCAAGTGTTCGATCAAGCCGCCGTCGGTGTGCTGGCGGGATCGAGTGAGCGGCTCGATCCAGAAGGCGAGATGGAGTTTCTCCACCAGCGCGGCCCCTTCGGCAATACGTCCGGAGTCAGCGGGGATTGTGGCGTCCTGCCAGTTAGGATCTTTCAGAGTCGAGAGGTGGGCGACGATCTCAGCTGCCTGTTGCGGAGCGACGGTGGGGCAGTGCCCTTGCGGGTGGGAGATCCACTTTTCCAGCCAGCCGCGCTCCATCCGGTTGGCGGCATTCTGGAGGTCGGGCGGGTTGAACAGGAGTTCGGGCGTGGCATCGCTCGCCACGCCGCCGCGAGGTGCGTGACACTTTACGCAGTGGGCGGCGGTGAAGATTTCGCGACCGGCGCGAACCTTGCCCCAGAGTTCGAGTTCCGCCCCGGGCAAGTGGCGAAAGGCCGAGGCCGGAACCGGCTCCGTCTGGAACTGCGGACTACTCCACAACAGACGCACGCGGGCTTCGCCTTCGCGCGGGCTGCGGTAACTGCAGAAGATGGCGTGCGGACCCTTCGTTAGGGTTGCCGGGAGTTTCGCGGTGAGGGGGAGTTCGCCACTGGCGATTACCTGGCCGTCGATCTGCAGTGAGGCCGTGCCGACGCCTTCGAGCGAAAACGTATATTCATCGCGCTCCGGCACAATCAGGGTCCCCTGCCAGGCGGCCCCAAACGCGCGGGGGGCGATGAACACGGACGGTGACGCTCCGGCGGGCACGGTTAACGCGAGTTGGTCCACGCGGACGGTGTCGGTCGTTTCGGCGTCGAAACTCATGACGAGGCCGGGCTCACCTGATGGCGCGGAGGCGATGACCGGAACGTCTTCCCAGCGCAGGCCGGCGATTTTGAATTCAGGCGCCATTTCGTGGACGGTGCTGTAGATCGTTTCACGCACCGGTGCGCCCTTCGGATCCGTGATGTCGAGCTTCACTTCCATCTGCATCGCGGCCGTCATTTTTGGCAGATACAGAAATACGGAACGCCCGTCTTCGAGCAGTTTGGCCGCTCCGACCGTCACGGTATCGATCAGGTTGTGGACGCCTTTGGAGGCGACCGTAAGCGCCCGGGTTTCGGCGGCTTCGTCGCGTTGGTCGATCGAGAAACGACCGGATCCGTACTGCGGGCCCCAGACGTAGTTCCATTTGCTGATCGAGTAGCGCGATGGATCTTCGGCGGTCTTGGGGTCCAGCGCCGCGGAGAACCGCACGAGGATACCGTTGCGATGGGCGTTGAGCCCGACGGGTAGGGGCACGGTGACGCCGGTGTAGCGGACGCGTTGAAAAGCATCGCGTCCGTTGGTTTGCCAGCCACGGAAACCCATAACGTAGAGTTGGCCGCTCCGGGGGTGGAACCGCGCGCGCATCACTGCGGCGGATACGTCGATGGGCAGGCGGTAGGCGCCGCCCTGAACGACGCCGTTTACCTCCTCGCGCATGACGCGGAAAATGCTCGATTTGCCGTAGGAGAGGTGGAGCATTTCACCGGCGTGGCGGGGATCCCATTTCGTGTTTTGCGGCACCCAAGCCTGGCTGCCGCTGGAGTTGTCGGCATGATACGGGAGCCATAGAAGCGGTCGGTCATAATCGGTCGGTGCGCCAGGCAGCGCCTCCACCCACCCGCGATTTTCCCAACGACTGGGAACGACCCCGTTGAACGTCACCGTGCCGGGTGGAGTCCACGTGATCTTGCATTGCGGGACATAGGAGCCTTCGTTTTCACCCGTCGTGATAACGCCATCGGGACTTACGCCGACCCCACCGGGAGCGCGCAAGCCCCAGGCGACGACCTCGAGTTTCGAGCCGTCCTTGCTGACCTTCATGACGGTGCCGTTGTGCGGCGTCCACGGGGTGAAACCACGACCGCCCTGATTCACCGGCATTGATTTGCTGAAGTAGAAATTACCGTCGCGATCGGTTTCGAGATCGAAGCTGAACTCGTGAAAACCATCGGTGATGCGGACGTCATTATTGAAACACTCATAATGATCCGCTTCGCCGTCGCCGTTGAGATCGTGGAGGCGGGTGAGCTGGTCGCGACCGTGGGTATAGATCACACCATCGATGATCTTGAGACCGAGCGTCTGGAACATGCCGCTCGCAAAACGCCGCCAGGTGACCTGAGCGAGATCGCCCTCAATGCCGTCGGCGATCCAAACATCGCCATTCCACGTTGAGGCGGCAATGCGTTTGCCGTCGGGGAGGAAGTCAAAACCGCCGAAGCGGGTGGGGGATTTCCACGGGTTTTCCGATGGGAGAGGGACGACATCGACGGCGTAGGTTTTGGTCGCGGCAGCGGGATCGAGTTGCCCTTGGACGGTGAAGGTCTCGGGAAAAAGGCCCGGACCCCCGCGCGTGAGCGGCAGTAAATCGTGCGGAGCGGCGAGCGCCGTGCGATCGGCGGGAGCGAGCGGGCGTTCCGCGTAGACGATCTTGAAGCGGGCGGCGGGCGTGTTGCGCGCAATGGACACGGTCGTGCGGCCGTTGGGGTTTTGCTTCAGCGCCACGCCTGCGGGGGCGCCAACGAGGTAGACCTGGGCTTCGGGTTTGAGACGCGGGTTGATGGTCGCGGGGGAGGCGTCGCGGACCAGAAGTTCCAACTCGACCTGACTGGTTGTATCGAGATTTACGGTACGCGTCAGGGTGCGGATTCCACCCACGGTTTCCAGCGCGGGCAGTTCGAGCACCTTCACGCCGGCGAGGGTGTAATGCAGCACGACTTGCTGGCCGTGACGAAACAAACCGCGGTAGCGACCGACAGCGTGCGGGAGGGGACCTGATTTGGGATCGCGCGTGTCAGCCCAGCTGCCGTTGACGGCGAAGCCGAGGCC
>JBBQEG010000434.1:0-4589 GCA_038320495.1 Opitutales bacterium
CGTTCTTCACCGGTCGGCTGAGCACGGTGATCGGGTTGCGCAAGGACGAGCTCTTCAACCGTAATGAAGTAAATGGCACGAGCGACAGCGTGACCGCCGACCCCCTGTTCAAGCGTCGGCGCGAGTGGAATGACTTTCAACTCTCGCGCTGGACCTTTGCTGACCAGGATTACACGATGACAAAGGGCTTTACGTTGGGCTGGTCGGATACGAGCCCGGTCCGGGTTTACTATAATGAGTCGGAGAGTTTCGTAAACCAATCCGGCCTGGTGATGCTTGGTCTGACGGAGCGGGACGAAAGCTTTCCGCCGCGCAAAGGCGAGGGTCGGGACATGGGCGTGCGGTTTCGCCTGATGGACGATCGCATTCAGGGCAGCATCGGCCATTTCAAGACAGAGGATATCGGCGCACGCCATTTCCTGCACGGGGCCTTTGGCAACTCCACCCGCTTCGCTGCGGTAGACGTGTTGGGCCTCAGCCCCGCCGACTGGCGTGGCTGGCAGGACACGGTGGATCTGAGCAGCGAAGGCTATGAGGTTGAGATTACGGCGAACCCTACGCCCAACTGGCGGCTGCATTTTAACTACGCCCGGACAAATCTTGAGACATCCAATCACGGTCCAACGGCAAAGAATCTGGTGCTCGGCCAATTCTTCCCCGAGTGGCGCACCTGGGTTGATGGCTGGCGTTTGGGCGCCGGTGAAACGGGCGTGGACAACACCAGCCCGGCAGTCAACGTGTCCCAGCTCGGACGCCCATTGACGCGGACCGAAGCGCACGGCAGTGGGATTGACCCTCGCTACACCTACGGTGATCGGGGCGACTTCCCGACGGTCACGGGTGCCTTGGGTTTGGCGGACTGGATCAGTCGCGCCAGCTGGGCGGGCGACATCTGGTTTCAGGATGGCATGGCGCCGCGCCGGCATCGCAGCGACAGTTTCAACCTTGTCTCAAATTACACCTTCGCCCGGGAATCCCGGTTCGACGGCTGGACGGTGGGGGTGGGGGCGCGCTGGCGCGGGGGTGCGGTGCTGGACCGTTTCTTCGAGCAGGATGGCTCGCTCACCGAGGTGATTGGCAACTCGCGCATGGATACCGATCTGACCCTCGGCTACACGCGTCGCTTGGAGAAATTCACCTTCAAGGCGCAGCTCAACGTGCGCAATCTGCTCAACACCGAGACGGTGGAGGTGGTCAATGTGGCCGGTAACGCCGACGAGCGCGGTCACTTGCTATGGCACGATCCCCGCAACGTCCGGCTCACGCTCGATTTCATCTTCTAACTCATTCGTTTTCGCGAAGGGCGGACCATTTGGTCCGCCCTTTTTGAGCGTTGCGGCGAACCCCGGGATCGGAGCCCCGGATTCTTTGCGCATCGTTCGGGCGGCTGTCACTTTCCAATCCTTGCACAGGGGCCGTGTTTCCAGGTCCTCTTGCTTCTTGCGCATGGCGTTGAGCCCGCGCGTCACACTCGCCGTTCCAAACGGCCTCCCGCCGTTCGGCCACCTCGCTGCACGGCACGCTCGGATCCAAGACCATGGGCGCATGCTCCCTGAAATCCCTTTCATCAACAAACAACCGTCCCTCCCCCGCATGCCCCCGTTCCGATCCTGGTTTGGCTGCGCCCTGGCGCTGGTCCTCGCCGCGACCTGCGCCGCCGCCGGGCGCAAGCCCAATATCCTGTTCATCCTCACCGACGATCAAGGCTGGCCCACGCTCTCTTGCTACGGCAACCGGCTCGTCGCCACGCCCCATCTCGATTCGCTCGCGCGCGACGGCGTGCGCTTCACCGACGCCTACGTGATGCCGCAGTGCACGCCCATGCGCGCGGCGCTTCTCAGCGGCCAGCACACCGCGCGCAACGGCATGTCCTCCCTGCTCTCCGCCACCGGCGCGCGGGCACCCGCCGGCTACCCGGTCGACGGCGTCGACCTGCGCTCCGCGCTCGCCGGAACGCTCCTCTCCTCCCGTGCGCTCTACTGGCATATGCCACTCTACGATCTGCGCTGGGCCGCGACACCGTGTGCCGTGATCCGCGACGGCGACTGGAAACTCATCGAGCATTTCGGCGACTCCTTCGACTCGCGGCTCATCTACCGGCCGGGGACCGGGCAAAAGCAGTCAGACTGTTGTTTGTTGATACTTTCAAACCCTCTCCCTCGATCGGTAGCGGAGCACGGAGGCGGGGCTGCCCCGTTTGCGTTGCGCCGAGCGACCGGACCGGAGTCCGGATGCTTCGCGCACCGGCTTTTCAGTCCGGAGGTGATCCCGGCGAGCGGTTTGGCGAGGAGTGTAGCCGCGACCGTGTCGGTCGCTGGATTCTCCGCCTCCTCGCCATCGCACTCCCTTTCTTGCTCCAAGCTCTCCGTCCGCACCCGCTCTCTCACGCCGCACGCGGCACTTCGAGTCTTATGGGCTTACTGAACGCTCACATCGATCCCAATCACTTCGTTGATGATATAGCCCCCACGATCAGCATCGCGCTGGATGGGTTGCGTGCGTCCATTCGCGTCGTGAGCTCGCACCATCAGCGTGGCTTTGCCGGGAGCTTGCGGCGTATTCCATTCGTAGTCCCATAATCGCCAGGCATGACGTTCCGTGTGGCGGCCCAGTTGTGCGTCGGCCCACTGCGCCCCGCCGTCGGTGCTGATTTCGACGCGGACGATCTCCCCCTCGCAGGACCAAGCGGCCCCCCGGATGAGATAGGACTCGCCGCAAGGCACGGCCTCCCACGGATCGGGCCGAGCGATCTGCGCCTTCACCTGAAGTTCCGTAATCGGCACAAGTGACGGCTCTCCTTCTGTGCGCTGCCAATAGGCATAATCAACCGACTGGTAGTAGCCGTGAAAGGGGCGGTCGGTGATCACGATCTCGCTCAACCATTTTACCGACGCCATGCCATACCAACCCGGCACGATGGCCCGCAGTGGAAAACCGTGAGCCGGCGTCAATTCAGCGCCGTTCATTTCCCACACGAGCAGGACATCGTCGGTCGCCTTCCCGAGTGGCAGGCTGCGCGAATAGTGAATCTTACCGCCCGGCCGGGGTGCAGTCTCGATCTCACCCTGATCGGCACCGGTCAGAATGACTTCGTCGGCTTCGGGCTTCAGTCCCGCACGCTCCAAAACGGCTTTGAGCGGCACGCCGGTCCACACGGCGTTGCCGACCGCACCCCGCTCCCATTGGGCGCCATCGACCTTGGGCGACAAAAACACCCGTCCATTGCCGGCGCATTCAATCGTGGCCGTAACCGACGCCCTGGGCATGGCCCGTACCTCATCCAAGCTCAGGTCCAGCGGACGGGCGACGAGCCCGCCGAGGCGCAGACGCCAGCGGTCGCGCGCGATTTCCGGAATCGGAAAATGGCAGCGCACGAAAAAGTCCTCCGTTTTCGTGATGAAATGATCGAGCGCGCCGAAGGGCATCTCCAGATTAACGGGCTCCGACTGTCGGACGATCATCCCCCGATGGCTTGACGTCGGCTCCGCGTTCGATGCGCAGCCATCGTGGGTTCGTTTCGCAGACGGTTGCTCCGCTGCGTCTGACTTTTCTTCCTTCATCGCCACGGATGTGTCAGTTGACGGAACGCATGTGTACCAATGGTCGGTTCTCTTTAGCGAACCGTGAACCGCGCGAGCCCGATCAGCACGGCAACGAGCAGCACAACGAAGCCCGGAATGAATACGGCGCGTGGAATATGCAACGCCTCTGGCAGCATGAGCTTCCCCTTGTCGCCCCATTTCTCCACCGACGTCTTCAACTTTTCCGAAGCTTCCGCATAAACGAAGGAGCCAACCACCAATCCGGCCATCGCAAAAAGTCCGTCGTAGTTTCCCTGGCCGAGCGCGGCGGCAACCGTGCCGGGGCAATAGCCAATCAGTGCGAATCCCGCGCCGAAAATGAGCCCACCGATGATGTTCGGTCCGACCCGCGTCGGCTTGAGGTGAAGATTGACCTTGCCGAAATGGTGAAGCGTAAAAATCCCAACCATGCCCACCACGATTGCGGTCAGCATGACTTTCACGACAGTGAAATCCTGGAGCAGAAGCTGACCGATCAGGATATGATATTTGCCGACGCCGCCCTTCTGGAGCAGGAAGCCAAAAGCCAGTCCGAAGAGGATGGCGCCGAGAATGCGACCGCCGTGCTCGACCGCGGGAGCGGCGGCGACGCTGGAGGTTTTCACTCGTTTGCCAGGATCGATCATATGGTTATTGCGCGAAGAGCAGCATCGCGACCGCGATTCCGCCGATGAAGAAGCAGATCACCGCGATCCATGAACCGACACTGAGCTGGAGCGTTCCGCTGATGCCGTGACCGCTGGTGCAACCACCCGCGAGGCGCGCTCCGAAGGCCATCAGCATGCCTCCGAGCAGGGCGAACACGGCGCGAAGCCCTACGGTGCCTTCGCCGAAACGAGCTTCCCACATCGGCGGCAACCACTCGCCCGTGATCTCGCCACCGCTATACGCCGCGATGAACGCGCCGCAGACCGCAGCAACGACGAACGCGAACTCCCAATTCACCGCAGGGGGATGGCTTTTGTAATAAGCCAGCGACTCGACGTGCTTCTTCGCGAAAACCTTTCC
>JBBQEG010000435.1:0-4588 GCA_038320495.1 Opitutales bacterium
GGCCATGGTATCCCCCCACGCCGTGCGGAAAAGGGAAATTTAGCTAAGTCCTCGTTTCCAACGGTGACTAAGATGGTCGTCATCCTCGCGAAAGCGGGGATCGATGTTGAACTTGCTGTCGATGTGGTGCGTGAACGGAGATCAAAATGGATTCCTGCTTTCGCAGGAATGGCGAGGTAAAGGGGGCGATTCTTTGGGAGGTCGTCACGAATACAGTAGCTCATCGCACCCGCGTGATCGCGCACCAATCGCGGGTGCCACGCCGGAACTAGCTAGAAATCACTGAGCCGGCTGGTCGAAGCCGCCTCGGAAGATGTAGTCGTTTTCGAGTTGCCATATCTTGAGGTTGCCGCTGACCAGCTCGACGCGGTTGTCGCCGTCGAGGTCGATCGCTTCCAGCGGACCACCGGGATAATTGAGATTGGACGTGACGATTTCACCGTTGTCGTAGCGGCGAACTGTCGTTTTGACATAGTCGCTCGTTGCAAACATCAGGACATCATCCGGAGCCTGCGCGAACAACGCCAAGCCCAATACCGTCGATGGCAAAACGAATATTTTTTCCGGCGTTGGAGACAAGCCGTCGTATACGTTAACCGTGGTGCCGTTCAGCGTTGCCATCTTGAAGTTGTGGCCAACTCCTCGATCAAGCAGCGAAAACTGTTCGGCTGCGTACCCTGCGATGAAGTTCGTGCCTTCCGAGGGTTTGAACACCTTTGTTTCCCCTGCATATGCCAAGATGATCTCGGGTTCGTCATCCGCATCGAGATCGGCCACCTGCAACTTGGGTACAGGATCGCCTGAGGACAGGTTCAACAAATCGGACTGCCAAAGCGAGTTCCCCGTCGCATAGTCCACGATCTCGACGCGACCGGCATTGAGTCCTGGCCCGGATGCTGGTTCCGGCATCGTTCCCGCGATGACGAGTTGGCGCTCGGGACGATCAAGTACTTGCGCGGCGAGGATGCGCTGCGGGTTGGCAAGCGATTGCAAAATTTGTTCAGACAGCAGCGCGCCGTCGCCGCCGAACGTCCACAGAAACCGCGTGATTGGATTGACGCTACTTGACGATAGCTCGGCACCAGCGACGACAACCGCATCAACATCGCCTTCCAATGGCGACGACGTGATGGCGTATTGCACCACCCACCGATTCGTACCGTTGTAACCCGGTAGCCAAGCGAATGCGGAACCGCCTTCGTCGCGCAAACTGAGCCCGTCTAGAAAACTAACCGTGGCGAGACGTGGCGCGAATCGCGACCCCAATGTCAGGTATGCAATGGACGGTTTGCCACCTGGCCGCGTCATCAGGGTCCAGTCGGCAACGCGAGATTGACTGAGGTCGGATTGCCAGCGCGGAGCGCCGCTGAGCGGAATTGTGTTGGCGACAATGCCCGAATCGTACGAGGCGTCCGCCCAAACCAATTCTGCGGTGCCGTCGCCATCAAGGTCGAAGGCGATGGGCTGATAAACCGATCCGAGCCGCGGCAGCTGGTAAATCGTATCGCGCTCCCAAAGCGTCAAGCCGGTCGCAATATCGATCGCTCGCACGAAGCTAGGAGTCGTCGTGATGAGATCGACACTGCCGTCTCCATTTGCATCGGCGAAGATCAACTGGCTGGCCTCACCAGTCGCAGGTACGAGCGTTCGCAGGGAATATTCCGGCCGAAATGTTGCGAGTTGCGCGCAGCAGCCTGTTTGGGCGCGCACTACAATCGCGGGGTTGCCTTGGTAGTCGATAACGTAGGAAGTCGAGTATCCACTGACATCGGCATTCCAGACTTCCGTTGTCGAGTAAGTAGAACCGCTACGCGTTACCTCGAAGGCACGCGCGTTGTTCGTAATGATCTCGTCGCGGGCGTCGCCAACGATATCGGCGAGTGAAAGGCTTGAAGCGGTCAGCTGGAAGCTGCCGCGCGACTCGAGCGTGGTTGGGTCGAACACGCCCACTGACCCACCGAAGGGAACGACGATCTCTGGCATCCCATCGCCATCAATGTCGCCACTTGCCGCGTAGCCGAAAGATCCGAGGCGCATCACCTTGACAGCCAAGGTCGAGGCATCGCGCAGCTCAGCTTGCGAACTCCAGATCAACAACAAGTCTGGATCTGCGCCGGGGACGTCGACCAGAATGGCTCCCCCGAAATAGGAGAAGGCAGGTGCATCCAGACGGGCAACTTCGAGATACCCGCGAAGGCCGGGGTCTTCCTCAACGATGGTGATATAGAGGCGGTTTGCGACGATGAATTCGGGACGCCCATTGCCATTGACATCGAGTGTTCCGTCCATCCTGTACGGTGCACCGACGATTCCGACGCCGTCGCGCAGGCGCACCAAGTCAGTCGATGCAAACGACTGGGTGGCGAACGCGAAACCGATAACTACCAGCACCAAGCGCAATGACGTAAGCATGGGTTCGCTCCCTGAGTTTTTCTGCTGAGAACATGGGCTCAGCGACGTCGACTATACGCAGAAATACCGGAATATCGGGTTCAGCTTGAGGCGATGCGTTGGCCGCTACGCGCGGCTACCCTGAGAGTATTCGCAGGTTGCGAATCCACGCAAACGATCAAAGGCGGTAGTCCGTGCCGATCAACAGCTCGCGTTCCGGCCAGCGTGGGCAGAGCGCTTCCACTGTTTACATCAGGTCCATCCACGCATCGACTGAGGACGTGCCGGGTGAGTCGGCGTCACGCCGTAGGTTGCCCGATTGTGCGAGGTGCCGATACAACGATGGTGCACTTAGCTCAAATTCGTTGGGCCATGCCAGTACGCCGGCTTCGATAAAGTAGCGTGAGAAGAATTCCGGGTCGGCAAGCGGCGTGGTCATTTCCGTGTTCGCCTCGACGAATGTTGCGAAATCGTAGGTTCCTGTCGATTCATCGGAGAACCGCAGCAGCAACTTGGCGTCGCCTTGCGGTTCAACGGCGATCAGCTTGATCATGGTCAGCTTCCCCGATCCGGACCTGTGGCGACAGCGATCGTGCCATTGCCGCTCTCCTGCGTGTCGCAAAACGCCTGATCGTTGCGCGGGGCCAATCTGTCGTAAGCACCAAATGCGTGTGCGAGGCTCACCATCTCCTCGAAAAAATTGACCTTGGCCTCGGTATCAAGCGCGATTCCTGCCAGCAACGTCTCGCGACTGGCGTCTTCGAAAGTGCACTGGAGTGGGTCGCGGGAAGTCATTGAATCTCCTGTCCATTTTCGGCGGCGACGATGCGCAGCGCGTTGATATCGAGCATATCCTGTGGCCGACCGGCCACTTGTTTCAAGCGTATCAGGTGCCGGATGGATGCAACGTTGATTGGCACCCCATGCAGTTCCTTGATCACCGAGTCGGTAAGCATTTCGTCGAAGGCGATCGGTTCGCGAACGAACAGGTCCACCGACCTCTCGGGATTGGACGGGTCCCACAACTGAAGTACCAGCATGTTGCGTTGAACCGCCCATTCTTCGCGCTTGGCTGGGTCGGCAAAGTCGGCCAGGCTCACCGGCAATCGAGGTTGCAGACCGACTCCTGACAACGCTTTGATCGCTTTCGCACAGTTCTCCGGCTTCAGGCCGATGACGAGATCCAGGTCGCGAGTGCCGCGCAGATGGCCGTGCATGATTACCGCCATGCCGCCGACGACAACGTATTCGACTTCCGCGTCGGCCAGGGCCTTGTAGATTTCAAGGATATTGAAGGCCATCGCTGCTCCGCCCCGTTCGCGTTTCGATATTTTCAATCTTGTGGGGAATGGCCTCTAGCGTACGGTGCGCTTCTTCAAGATCGTCGTCTGCCTGCAAGCTCGCGTGCTCCATCGTCATCGCGCATACGCTTCCAGCGGCATCGAATTCGAGCAGCGTGTTCTCATCGAGGTCGCGCGATTCAGTGATCGCGTTTGATCGGAACTCGATGTAGAGCGTGTCGGTGTCTTTGAAGTATTGGAGCATCATGGTTTGGAGTATTGCACGGTCCCGCCGGGCGGAGTCACGAGGTGTCGAGTGCGTGCCAAACCCCCTACTCGTCATTCCTGCGAAGGCAGGAATCCATGCTGATCTTGCTGTTCTGTCATCTACTTGACGAAGATCAAAATCGGTTCCTGCCTTCGCAGGAATGACGACTGGGTTGGGTTTTGTCGCGTGCGGGGCGTTGAGTTGCCCGCGCCAGTATTGCGACGAACGAATAGACACCGTCACGTCGGAGATACAGAAGGTCAAAACGTTCCGAGTTGTGGTGGTCGGCTCTTGGCCCTGTCGGCCCGACTACATATTCCTTCGGTACTCCCCGCCCACGTCGTACAACGCGTGCGAGATTTGGCCGAGGCTGTGGGTCTTCACGGCTTCCATCAGTGCTTCGAAGACGTTCTTGCGTTCGCGGGCGGTGTTTTGCAGGTAGGCCAGGCCGTGGCCGTCGTGGGATTCGGGCTCGGTCACTTCGTCGCTGTCGGCGACGTGGTCGTGGCTGGTTGCGCCTGTTGGGGCCAGCGGGTTGCGGGCTTGTTGCCAGTGGGCGACGTTTTCTATCTGCTGGCCTTTCTCTTCTTCGGTGCTGCGGATCAGTTCGATCTCGGTCGCGATCTCGCCAGCGTGTTCCTTGGGCAGG
>JBBQEG010000436.1:0-4576 GCA_038320495.1 Opitutales bacterium
GAGTGCGGAGTCCCCCCTCGGCGATTACGAAGAGGCCCAACGGGAAGCGCTCCGGCTGGCTGGTCCAGGCTTCATGCGGAACTTCAAGTTGGACGAGGAGCCAGCAAGCGTGCGCCAGCGCTACGGCGGCGAATTCGGTCAGCGGTGCCTGCTCTCGCGTCGACTCGTGCAAGCCGGCGTGCGGTTCATCGAAGTCTCGCACAATCTGAATTTCATCAACGGCGCCGGCTGGGATACCCACAACGCCGGCCATCTCGACCAGCACGTCTTGATTCGAGAGTTGGATACCGCGCTCTCCGCGTTGATGATCGATCTTGAGAAGAACAAGCTGCTCGACAAGACCTTGATCGCGATCGGCACCGAATTTGGTCGGCCCGGCCAGTTTGACAGTGGTGGTGGCCGCGGACACCAGTCGGCATTGTTTTCACTCGTACTGGCAGGCGGTGGTTTGAACCATCGCGGCGCCTACGGCGTCAGTGATGATCTCTCGAACAAGCCGGTGGAAAACCCGGTTTCGGTCCCCGATTTTCACGCCACGATCTACGCCGCCATGGGAATCAATCCCGCCCGCGAGCTCGTTAACGCGTCACGACCCGTTCCGATCACCGACGGCGGCCAGCCGATCGCTGCGCTCTTCAGCTGAACGGCTTTCGCCGATGGCGGGCCCCGGCGGTTTGCGCAGTTCCCAACCCTTCGCCTCCCGGCGCCGCGGTCACCGGTTTCACCCCCAAAACCGGCCGTTGACCGCGCTTCGGCGGATTCGCCGCACGAAAGTGGGATATCTTTCGGCGTGATCGCCTCTCGCCCCCGACCTAAAACATCGCCTCCAAGGGTCAACATAAGCTTCTGATTCTTCCCCACCCCGCCGGCCCCGTAATAGCTGCGTGTTCTTCAGTGAATGAAAAACCGTCGCGATTTCGTTCGCCTCACCACCCATCCTCAGCACCAGCACTTCCCCACCAAAACCCATGAGACCCGAGCCTACCTCCCATTTCTCTCGCAAGAAATTCAAACCCCTCGCCTTCACGCTTAGTATCCTTGTCGCGGCGTTGTTCCCTTCCCTCGCTTCCGCTCAAAGCACCGGCGCCATCAGTGGACGAATCTTCAATCCCGCCAGCGGCGAATACATCCGCAACGCTCAAGTCCGCATCCCTGCGACGGGCCAGACAATCGCATCGGAAGACGACGGTTCCTACCGGCTTTCACCGGTCCCCGCCGGTCCGGTCACCGTCGTGGTCAATTACACCGGCTATCAGTCCATCACCACCACGGTTCAAGTCAGCCCGGGCAGCACCGCCACGCGGGACTTCGAACTGGTGAGTTCGATGCGCGCCGATGACGGCTCCGTCGTCAAACTCGATGCGTTCAACGTCTCGAGTGAACGCGAAGGCAATGCCAAAGCCATCATGGAACAGCGCAACTCGATGAACATCACGAACAGCGTCGCCTCCGACGTGTTCGGCGATGTCGCCGAGGGTAACATCGGCGAATTCCTCAAGCATCTCCCCGGCGTCGAAATCGACTTGGTCCAAGGCGAAGTCCGCACCATTCGCCTCCGCGGCCTGGGCTCGGAGTACACTTCGGTCACCATGGACGGCGTCTCCCTCGCCAGCGCCGACGCCAATGCCGGCGCCGCCGGTAACGCCCGCGCATTCAGCTTCGAGCAGGTCTCGCTGAGCAGCATGGATTCGATCGAAGTCTCGAAAACCATCAGCGCCGACGTCGATGCCAACGCCCCCGCCGGCACCATCAATCTGAAGTCCAAGCGCGCCTTCAACATGTCCGGCCGCCGCATCACCGCGCAGGCAAATCTGACCGCCTTCTCGGCCCGCTTCAACTTCGACGATTCCTATGGTCCCGATGACCGCAAGTCGCGGAAGATTCATCCCGGCGGCATTTTCGAATACTCCGATGTTTTCTTCAACAAGCGTCTCGGACTCATTCTGAACATCAGCGAGTCGATGGCCTACTCGGCGAACGCGCGGAATACCATGGCCTATAATTATACGCCGACCGCCGCGGATCCCCGTCCCATCGTGCCGACCTCCGTCGCCTTCCTCCACGCGCCCCGGACGAATCGTCGTTCGGCCGTCACGCTCACCGCCGATTACAAAGTGTCGCCACGCCTCGCCGTGGGACTGACCGCAGTCTATAATTACGCTGACCTTAACAACCCCCAGCGTGCGCTGAGCTTCGCCACAGGAGCGCGAAATACCGTTATTGGTGCCGATCCGGTCACGAGTTTCACGACGAATTCCACCGCGGCCCGCGTTACTTCGAATCCGGCGGCCATCGTCAAGCACGGTCAGACCATCACCGCGCTTCCCCGCTTCGAGTACAAGATCAACAACTTCACCCTCGACGGCCGGTTCTCCGCATCCCACTCGATCAGCTGGTACGATCCCCGTGGTCGCCGCGGCGCGATTCGCGATGCCGGCGGTCCTTTCCTTCAGGGCGTCACGTTTTCAGCCCAACGTTCCTCCTATCGCAGTGCTGACTGGAAAGTAACCCAGATCGGCGGGCCCGACTGGGATAACGGCGCCAATTTTACCAGCGGCACCTTCAATATGGACGACGGCCGGTTTGCGGGCGCGTTTATTTATAGCGGCGATATTACGGCCACACTTAAGACGAACAAGGTCATCCCCATTATGTGGAAGGCCGGGATCAAGTCGAAATCTGAAGAACGCGACTTCCGCCTCGATACCGAGTCCCTGCGCTACGACTACGTTGGACCAGGAGCAGCGCCGGTCGGCGCGTGGGCCGGATACAAGTCGCCCTTCGACTTCGACACGGGATCAACCAACGCCGGAGCGTCCGTAACATCCATTTCCGGAGGCACCGTATGGGTTCCCGACTTGGTCCGTCTGGGCACGCTCTTCCGCGAGAACCCAAGTTATTTCACCAACGTAATGACGGCGACGAATTACTATAACGCCTTCATCGGCAACCGGCGCTACTATGAAGAACAGATTGATGCCGCGTACCTGATGGGCACCGCCACCCTGGGCAAAGCGATCATTCGCGCGGGCCTGCGCCGTGAGGAAACCAGCACCGATGCGCTGGATTTCAATGCTCGCACCCCCGCTGAAGTCGAGGCCGCTGGCTTCACCGTAGCAGCTGGACGCGCGACCACCATCCCGGGCTTGGAGTATCAGTATCTGTCCCGCCCCAAGATTCACCGCACCGGCAACTACGACAACCTGTTCCCGAGTGCCTCGTTCAAGTACAAGATCAGCGACAGTTTCGACGCCCACTTCGGGTATAGCACGACGATCCGTCGTCCCACGTTCCGCGATATCGCGGGTGTCTGGTCGATCAACGACGATTTGCTCCGGGTCACGGCTCCCAATCCCACCCTCAAGCCCGAAAAGTCGAAGAACCTCTCCGCCCGTCTGGCTTACTACTTCGAGCCAGTCGGCATCATGGCGGTGAATCTCTTCCAAAACACCGTCGAAGGACTGTTTCTTAGCAATGATCTGACGGCTCAAGAATTCGGATACACCGAGGCCGATCTCGCCGACTACACGTTCCGCACCACGACTTCCAGTGCCAATGAGGTGGTCGTTCGCGGGATGGAATTGGAGTATAGCCAGAGTTTGTCCTTCCTGCCCGCCCCGTTCAAGGGACTCAACGTTCGCGCCAGCTACACCCGCAACTACGCGGAAATCACCACGCCGCAAATGGTGCCTCACTCGGCCAATGCGGGCATCAGCTACTCGTTCGGACGTTACAATGTCTATGCCAACGGCAACTGGCGTGACCAATTCCCCACGGTTGCGACCGGCAACCGGTTCTACCGCGAACGCATCAATGTCGACATCGGCGGCGGCGTCCGCCTGTCGAACCGGTTCAACGTCTTCATCTCGGCCCGCAATCTCATGAACGAGCCGTACGTGATTATGGAAAAGATCGGCGCCAATCCGGCGGTCTCGCAGTTCTACGAGGTGAACGGCACCAATTGGACCTTCGGAATCAAGGGCGTGTTTTAATTAGGTCTGTCCGATGAGCCATCCCGGTTCCCGCCGACACCTCCTGCGCTCCCTGACTTTGGGCAGCGCGGTGGTAGGCGGTGGTACCGGGTGGCTCCAGCGAGCCAGGGCCGCTTCCCCGCCGACGGGGAAGCCTCAGCCCGCCACGCCTGGTCATTGGCGATGGCGGCCACAAGTTCTACCCGGACATCGCGTGGCCCGTCGTCCGTGAGCTGATGAAGACTTAATCGTCCGCCCTGGCGGTCTGTGCTCCCTTCCATGTTTTCTGTTTCGCTCTTTTCGCCTTCCCGTCATCGCCGTTGCACCCGCTTCGCTCTCGTCGCGTGCCTGGCTGCGGTGAGCGCATCCGCCGACCAACCGGTCGCGCGCTGGAGCTTCGAAGGCGCCGACGCTCTCGGGACATGGAACGGCAAAGCGACGCTCAACACCGCCGGCCCTCGCGTTCCGCGTTATCCGGGGTTCGAGGCGCAGAATCACGCGGCCTCGTTTTCTGGCAGCGCGGTCTCACTGGTAACAAAGTCAGCATCCGCCACCGCCAACGATACGCTCACCTTCACCAACGGTGACGCCATCACGCTCGAGAC
>JBBQEG010000437.1:0-4567 GCA_038320495.1 Opitutales bacterium
TTTGTCGTCCGCGGTCGGTGAGCGGCCCTCGAAATCGACCTCGTTGCTGAGGACGAAGCGGTTCGTCGGGTCGAACTGGAATTTGTCGTAGTAGGCGAACCAATGAAACTTCGGCCCGCGGGTGATGGCGCGGACGGGCGGGAGCTTTTCCGAAGTCTGGGCGCGCAGTTGCGAACCGAGCGCGGTCAGTGCGGTGGTCCGTACGAAGGAACGGCGGGAGATCATAGAGAGCAGTTAAGCGACGGTGTTTTCCAAAGTGCCGAGGCCGGCGATGCTGATGAGGATTTGATCCCCGGATTGGAGAGAAAAATCGGCGGCGGGAATGATGCCGGTGCCGGTGAGCAGGTAAGTGCCGTGCGGGAAAATGTTGTCGCGGAAAAGCCACGCCGCGAGTTCGTCGAACTGGCGTTTCATCTGCGCGAGCGAAGTCGCGTCGCTGGTCACGAGTTGGCCAGCGCGGTGGATCTCCAATCCGATGCGGGTCTCACGCGGGAGCGGTTCGCGGACGACGAGGCCCGGCCCGAGCGCGCAGCAGGCCGCATAGACTTTGGCCTGCGGCAGGTAGAGCGGGTTTTCGCCTTCGATGTCGCGTGAACTCATGTCATTGCCAATGGTGAAGCCAAAGACGCGACCGGCGGCGTTGACGGCGAGCGTGAGCTCGGGTTCGGGGACATTCCATTTCGAATCGGAACGAATGCGCACGCCTGTTCCCGGGCCGGCCACCCGATGGGGCGTGGCTTTGAAAAACAGTTCAGGGCGGTCCGCCTCGTACACGCGATCGTAGAACGTCCCGCCACCGGAGTCCTTCGACTCCTCCATGCGCGCGGTGCGGCTGCGGAAATAGGTTACGCCTGCGGCCCAGATTTCCTGGGACTGTAACGGAGCGCGCAGGGAATCGGCCGTGGGCGGCGGGGCGGTCGGCGCGCCGAGCAAGGCGCTCTCGATGAGCTCCAGTGGAGTCTCCGATTGAAAAACGTCGTCGAGCGTGAGCGGGCGCGCGGGATGGGAGAACGTGCCGTCGCGTTCGAGCACAAGACCGTTGGCGGTGGAATAGAGGCGGATCATCAGAGTGGGTGTATTTGTTTTTGCGGGCAGCTTTTTCCATGTTTCTGGCGGTCACCTTGCCCTGAACCGTCCAGCCGCCGTCGACGTAGAATGTCTGTCCCGTGACGTAGCTCGAGTCGGCCGAGGCGAGAAAAACGGCGGGTCCCACCATCTCTTCCGCTTCGGCGGTGCGGCCGAGCGGAATCATTTCGCCCCAGACATCACGGTAGTCGGGGTCATCCTTGAGGTTGCGGTCCACGTTGACCGGGCCGGGAGCGAAGGTGTTCACGCGGATGCCAAGCGGGGCGAGTTCGATCGCCAGCTGTTTGGTCAGTCCGTGCAGGCCGGCCTTGCTGGTGCCGTAGGCGACGAGGTTTTTGACGCCGAGCTGTGCGCACTGCGTGGATACGTTGACGATGCTCCCGGCGGTCTTCGTCTCGCGCATCCAACGGGCGGCGGCGAGGGAGCAGAAAAACGTGCCCTTCAAGTTGGTATCGAGGACGGTGTCCCACTTCTCCTCCGTCGTATCGAAGAAGCCCGCCCAGCCTGTCAGCCCGGCGTTGTTGATCAACACATGGAGCTGATCGAAATGCTTCCGCGCCTGGGCAAACATGCGCTCGATTTGTTTTACCTTTCCGAGATCGGCGCGGACCACGAACGCGCGTCGGCCGAGAGCACGGATCTCGGCTGCGGTTGCTTCGGCACCGGGGCGATCGGAGTTGTAGTTGACGATGACATCGGCGCCTTCGCGGGCACAGCCGAGCGCGAGCGCCCGGCCAATGCCCTTACTGGCTCCGGTGATGAGAACAGTTTTTGCGTTAAGTCGCATGGGGATAACCTCACATCGCAATCAGGTCCGGACGACGGGCGCGATGTGTTTTTGAGGCGGATTGGTTCGGGAGACTTCTCTCGGCGCGCTTGCCTCGTTACGCGGTCAGCAGGGACTTCAGGTCCGCGAGCGACAATTTTGCCGATACAGCATCGCTGGCCTCGAAAACATCCGCGAGCAGGGCGCGCTTCTCGGCCTGCAGCGCCAACACCTTTTCTTCCACGGTGCCGGCGGCGATGAGTTTGTAGCTCGTGACCACGCGAGTCTGGCCAATGCGGTGGGCGCGATCGGTCGCTTGGGCCTCGGCGGCCGGGTTCCACCACGGGTCGAAATGAACGACGGTGTCGGCTCCGGTGAGATTGAGGCCCGTGCCGCCGGCCTTGAGCGACAGCAGAAAAAGCGGCACATCGGGCGAGGATTGAAAGCGATCGACCTCAGCTTGGCGTGCGCGGGTCGGCATCGAGCCGTCGAGGTAACAGTAAGCGAGGTCTTGAGCGTCGAGTTCGGTGCGAAGAAGGGCGAGAAGCGACGTGAACTGGGAAAACACGAGCACTCGATGGCCATCGTCGACGGCTTCCGCGAGCAGTTCGTTGAAGCTCTCGAGCTTGGTCGAGTCGATGCTGCGAAAGGCGGATCCTTTGGTGGGGACCGGCGTGGGGTCGCCGGCGAGCTCCGGGTTGGTGAGCGCGGGAGCGGCGGCGAGGCGAGGATCGCAACAAATCTGGCGCAGGCGCAGAAGCTGGGTGAGGGCGGCGAACTTGATTTTGCCTTCGCTCGCGCCGCCGGCTTCGAGGTCGAAGAGTTCGCGTTCCGAGCGCTCCTGGGTGTCGCGATAGAGCGCGGCCTGGCGAGGCGTGAGTTCGCACCAGATGACGTGTTCCAGTTTCTCGGGCAGCTCGGGAGCGACGGCCCGCTTCGTCCGGCGCAGAAGGTACGGGGCGGTCTGTGCCTTCAGGCGTGCGTCGAACCAGGCGCGCTCTTCTCGTTTGAGTCCAGCGGGCACTTTGGTGAGGTAACCCGGCAGGAGAAACTCGAACAGCGAACGCAGGTCATCGAGGGAGTTTTCGAGCGGCGTACCCGTGAGCAGGAAACGGGCGCGGGCATGCAAGGCGCGGAGGGCGGCGGCGTTTTGCGAACGACGGTTTTTGATGTGCTGCGCTTCGTCGGCGATCACCACATCGAACGTGACACCGGTGAAGAGCGTCTGATCGCGAGCAAGTGTGCCATAACTTGTGATGATCAAATCGTAGCTGCCAAAGTCTTCCGCGCGCGTCATCCGGTTGTCGCCATGATGCACGAAGACGCGGAGCTGCGGCGCGAAGCGCACGGACTCGCGGCGCCAGTTTTCGAGCAAACTCGCCGGGCAGACGACGAGCGAACCGGACGATTGCGTGCTGCTGGCCGAGGCCTGCGGGTTGAACGACCGGGTCAGCGCGATCTGTCGCGCGCTCGGTGGTTTTGGGGCCGAGCCTTGGGAATTGGCGCGGTTGGCCTGGGTGGCGCTGAGGAGCGCGAGAGCTTGGACGGTTTTGCCGAGGCCCATTTCATCGGCGAGGATGCCGCCGAGTTGATGAATGTAGAGATGCCAGAGCCACGCGGTGCCGAGCCGCTGGTAGGGCCTCATTTGGGCGTCGAGCGTGGCGGGGATCGGCGCGGGTTGCAACGTGGAGAGATCGCGGAGCGCGGCACTGCGGGTCTTCCAGGCTTCGGGCGGCTGGAAACCGGGGGAGAGGGCCTCGATGATGTCCTGGGCCTCGGCCGTACGTGCGGCGGGGATACGCTGCTGACGCCGCGGAGCGAGACCCGCAGTGGGGTCACCGGCGAGGGCTTGTTGGGCCGTGGTGAGCCGCGCAAGTTTGGCGGGATCGAGCAGGAAAATCGTTCCGCCGGTTTCCAGATAACCGCGATTCGTCGCCACGGCTCCGCGGACGGTGGCCTCGTCGGCGTTGCCGGCTTTGAGTCCGAGCGTCACGGAGAAACTGTCGCCCGTTTCTGCGACGTCCGCATCGATCTCGGCCGTTTGGATATGTGCGGTGTTTTTCTCGAAGTTTGCGGTGAAGTCGGCGTCGAAGCGTTCGCGCAGCCGGGTGCCCTGTTGGGCGAGGAAATTGAGAACCTTGTGCCGGTCGCGGAGCCACCATTTGCGATTGGACGGTTCGAGGATGAAGCCGTGCTCCTTCACCAATTCAAGGGCGTCGTTGTAGCGCGGGTGTTCGCGCGACGGGAGCATGAACGCGAGAAAGTGCTCGGAGCCGTCGACCACGAGCGGGGTGGCAGACGGAGTAGTGCGACGAGGATACCGCACGGCATTTCCCCCCGGGTGACCGCTGCCGGGTTCGTTGCCGGCCGAGGTCGAATTCGGTGGTGTCACGATACTATCGTGATGCCAGGCGGTGGCGCGTCCTTCTTCTATGAATACAGGCTCACGGCCAAGCGTGGCAGCGAGTTCGCGCAGTTGCGCGCGGGTGAGTTGGATGAATTTAGGCGGCGCGCCGGCTCCACACCAGCGTTGCAGCAGGGCAAGGGCGGGAAACAGCTCCGGTTTCGGGGCCGCAGACAAGTCGAGGTCGACCTTGATCGCGACCGCATCTCGGGCCGCGGCGGCGGTAAAATTGGGCGGCAAATGCAGGCGCAGCATGAACGGTCCAAAGAGGCCTGTACTTCGATCGCGAGCAATCCCGATGTGTAAAAGCC
>JBBQEG010000438.1:0-4558 GCA_038320495.1 Opitutales bacterium
CTGACCTGTCTCTCGCCGATACGAGACTGGGGGGTGGAATTTTTCTCACACCCCCCCTTGCGGTAAGGGGCCCGACGTCCCGCCACGGCGTGCGGGCGAGCACGCACGCCACATCCCATGCCGCCTTCAAGCCGCCGGCGAACACATGCGATGCGAGATGCATCATCGTATGGACGAGCATCCCTTCTGCATCGAGCGTCTTCAGCATCTGCCACCGCGGCGTGTCCATCGTGCGCCGGAGCATCGCGTTTTCCGGGAGTCGCCAGAACGCGGGCATGATGCGGGTGTGAATCTCCACCGGCATTCCCATTACGAGCACCGGCGGGAGGTGATGCGGACCGGTGCGTCTGGTGGGTGCCCTGTCACTGTCTGTCGAAAGACGCTGCCACAACGCGGCTGCTGCATCAGCAGGGACGAGTATGTCAATGTCGCCCGCAGTTCGTCGCGGTAAAACGAAATCAGTGTCGGAGCGGTCCTGGGAGTCGAGTGCAAGCATGGCGGCGCCTTTGAGCAGGACGCCCTCAACGTTCATCGCACGCAACTCGCGATCGATTGTGTCGAGCACGATTCGCTGCACCAACTCGCGCCGTGCCTCACGCAAGGCGTCTGCGGCGAGGCGCTCACCGAACATGGCGGGAGCCCACCGAGCAACTGCGGGATCTTTTGCAATTGGCAACACGCGTCGGCTCAGACCTGACCAGGCGATATACTCCGCCATCCGAAGCCAATCCGCATCGGCTCGGCCAAGTACGCGGCTTGCCCTGCCTACCCACTCGGGACGGTGATGGTGTTGATCGTGCTCGGCGGATGTCATCCAGAGATGCGCGGCGCCGGCGCCAATCGAGTGCTGTCGGCCCGTGTGACCCCGCGAAGCCTCCCCCTGCTTCACAAGGTTTACCGCAGTTCGCTCGGCAACCACCTTTGGTTCCGACAAACGTGCGCGAAGAGCCGCCGCCGCGTCGGGGTTCGAATTAATGTGGAGACAGAGATCGCACAGGCCAGCGTATGCGGCCTTCCAGGGAAAATCCTGAAATTGGGGTATCGCGGAAAGCTCCTCGCGAAGTCGCGACGGGCCAAATGCACGAATTGTCCCGAGGATGACGTCGTCACGATGTCGCGCGAGGAGCACGTCGAGCGCTTCGGAGTTCATCGAACCGATCACCAGTGGAGAATCCGCCGACTGAAAGTAGGCGGGCCCGTTGCAAGCTGTCACCCGGCCATCGTCGGTAATCGTCGGAATGCGCGCCCCGTCACACGCGCCGGCAACTTCGTGCCTGAGCACGCCCGCGTCGAAGCTCGCGGCGCGACCAACGCGCTGCACGTCATAAAACCTGATGCGTGCGTGCGAAGATTCCTCGAATGGCCGCACCAGTTCGCCGATCTCCGGGTCGCTTGCAACGCGAGTCACGTTGACGTTCATCGGGATTGCCAGATCTTCGGCCGCACGCAGAATGTTGCGTCCCGGCTCCGGCCCCTGAAATTCGGCGTGAAACCGATCGTAGCTCAACGTAAAAAATCCGAGTCCCGAACGTGACAGCGCAGCCAGAGTTTTCCGCGCGGAAGTGGCGCTTCTTCCCCAGAATCCGTTTGTCGTCATCGCCGAAGCAATGCCGTGTCGCCGTGCGACGCGCATCAGGCGCATGACTATTTTGTCCCGGAGCATCGGCTCGCCGCCTGTAAACAGGATCGCGGTGATGCCGGCTTGCGCCGCCTGACGCACGCGATTCGTCAGTTCTTCCTCAGAGGGCTGACCCCGAATCTTCGAACTACTCTCCACGCTGCAATGAGCGCAAGCCATGTTGCACCGCCGCGTGACCATCATGGCGAGACTGGTAGCTGATCTCTCTCCGCCCACGGCTGTCATGCGCCGAGCGAGAGTCGCTCTACGGTCGATACCATCTGGGCGACAGGGCGACGCTCGAGATCCCATGCGGGGACATGCGATGTCACCTCTGCGGCGAGCGGAAATCCATCAGGAAAGCGGTCCGGCTTCGAAAGGTTGCTGTACGGCAGTAGCGACAGCGCCGCGTAGGCGGGATCAATCGCACCGAATTCCGGACGGGAAGGTGCGTTGTTGCGGCCGAGGAAGAACAACGCGGAGAGGGTGACTGGCTCGGGTCGTGTGCCGTCCAAGTCCATTGGCTGGAAGAGACAGCCCGCTTTTGTCTTGTAATATCCGGGCGTTTCCGGAACCCGCTGCCAGATCGCGGCGCCGATATGTTCGCGCGACTCCTCTCGCAGCGAAACCCGGCGTGGGCCCGCGAACGCCTCACCGTTAATAATGAACGTGAGATCATCTCCGTGAAGCCGCCAGCCGGACTGCCAGAGGGCCATCGCCAGGGTCGACTTGCCTGACCCGGAAGCTCCGATAACTGCGACGCCGCGGCCGTCTCGGGAGAGAAGCGCGGAATGAAAAGACAGTATGTCAGTGCGGGTTTCGGCGATCTCCCAGATCGCTCCATACTCTACAACGGTCACAGCGTGGCGTGCGTTACGGACCGGACGGACTTCTTCGCCATCCTCGGGAGCGCGGCGCGGGCTCACCGTGAAACTTTCCTCTGACCTTGTCGCGGTCCACCGTCCGTGAAGCGCTGCATCCTCATCAGGCTGCCAGTTGCGAAACACCCGGCGGGCATACGAAAGAATCTCCGGATCGGAAGCGGTCATCTCGAACGCGATCGGGCCGTTTCCCCATCTTACCACTTCGGCCGTTTCATCCATCGGTCGCAGCGTCACCCGATTGACTTGTGTGAACAAGATGCTGGTTGCTGAAACTTTCGAGACAGGCATGGACGTCAGTCTCGATCGTTGCGAGGTCAACCTCGGGGAACTTGCGAGCGAGAATAGTGACCAGGGAGGCGCGATCATGCTGGCGCTCGAGGGCCTGCCAGAGAATCGTTCCGGCGGGATTTAGCACCAGCGCAGACCCGGTCGATCGATTGTACAAAACGGCCCGCTCGCCGACCGTCGTAACTTCGACAGAGGGCGAGCGGCGGTATGCGGTATCGGACTTCATCATACGGCTGGACTCCGACTAGCCAGGCCCAATCCCATCGCTCGGAGAAGTCCCGGCGTACTGCACTTCGCGCGCAAGATCGTCTGGTGTTATGACTGACTCGATCGCCGGTGCCTCGTACCCCTGCTCAGCGACAGGTAACTGTTCGTCCAGCTCGTCCCGTTGCTCCATGGTCATCGTGCTGCCTCGTGGTGGATGGCTCAGAGTGATGATATACCCATTTGGAAGCGGTCTGCAAGGATAACATTGCACCGGCTCCATTGGCGAGACCCTTACTTCCGCGTCGCGGCAGTCATGCGGGCGCGCTCAACGTGGTTCACCCTATCCGCCTAGTCATGCCGGGGTTTAAATAGCGGTCATACTCTCAACCGCTATGATCAAGGCAATGAACCCACGAATCCTCTGCTTCATGGCACCGCTCCTCCTGGCCGCAACCGTGCGCGCACAGGGTCCGGTGTCTTCTGCAACTGCATCTTCCGTAGCCAAGGCCGCGGCGGGTCTTCCGCTCCGCAGCATCGGTCCCGCATTAGCCGGCGGGCGCATCGCCGACGTCGCGGTGCATCCGCTTAGGAAATCGACGTGGTACGTTGCTGCCGGTTCGGGTGGATTGTGGAAGACCACCAATGCCGGCATGACCTTCACTCCGGTCTTCGACGACCAGCCGTCGTATTCCATCGGCGTTGTCACGCTCGACCCGCGCAACCCGGAAGTGGTATGGGTTGGCACCGGCGAAAACGTGAGCGGACGACATGTAGGTTGGGGCGACGGAGTCTACAAGAGCCGGGATGGTGGGCGGACGTGGCAGCGAATGGGACTCGCCAACTCGCAGCACATCGGCAGAATTCTGGTGGATCCGCGCAACAGCGATGTAATACTCGTGGCGGCTGAGGGGCCTCTCTGGTCCGCTGGCGGGGAGCGCGGCGTTTATCGCAGCGAGGACGGCGGTCGAACGTGGACGGCGACGTTATCGGTCAACGAGAACACGGGCGTTACCGACCTCGAGTTCGCGCCAGGTGACCCCGACGTCATGTACGCGGCATCATACGAACGTCGCCGCGCAGTGTGGGGGTTTCTCGCCGGCGGGCCGAACAGCGGCATCCACAAATCCACTGACGGTGGCAAGACGTGGCGCCGCATCACCACGGGTCTCCCAAAGGGCGACATGGGGAAAATCGGACTCGCGGTGACGCCCGCTGATCCCTCGCTCGTGTACGCTACGATCGAGTCCAACGAGTCGTCGCGCGGGTTCTACCGCTCGACGGATGCGGGCGAAAGCTGGGAGAAACGCAACAGCTATATCTCCGGCGGCACCGGCCCGCACTACTATCAGGAAATCGAGGCGTCGCCTGTAAACGCTCAGGTCGTCTATCAGATGGACGTGTTCATGAACGTGACTCGCGACGGCGGCAAGACGTTCAGCATCCTCGAAACAGGTCGCACAAAACACAGCGATAACCACGCACTCTGGATCGATCCTGCAAATCCCGACCACCTCATCGTGGGAACGGACGCCGGGTTGTATGAGAGCTTCGACGATGGCCG
>JBBQEG010000439.1:0-4553 GCA_038320495.1 Opitutales bacterium
CATCCCAGTGCGCGAGCGCGCTTCTCGATTCCTCGCCGCTCGGCGCCCGGTTGAACGCCAGCGCGAACGCAAGCCTCACCGCTTCTTCACGCGAGTTGGTTTCACGCAGCAAACGCTCCGCCCAGGCCACTGCGCGTTCGAGCATCGACTGGCTGTTGAACAGGGAAAATACCTGCGGAGTGACGGTGGACGCATCACGCCCTTCGCAGGAAAGATCCGGACTCGGGGCATTAAACACCTCCATGAACGGATCGAGCTGGCCGCGGATTTTCAAGGCATAGAGGCTGCGACGGTGGCGTTGCTCGGGCTTCGGCGAGGGTTGCCATGCTTCGGCAAAAGTCCCCATCACCTGGCGCGGCTGCAGCGCAGCCTCGCGATTCATCTCCGGGCGGGCCGGGATCCCGCCCACCGCGCGATTGAGCTCGCCCGACACGGCCAGAAATGCGTCCCGCATTTCCTCGGCGGCCAGTCTCCGCGGTTTGAATACGGCGTAGAGCACGCCGTTGGGATCTCCCTCCGCCAGCCGCTTCGGATCCGGATGCGTGCTGGCGCGAGCATAGGCCTCGGAATTTAATATAACCCGGTGCAACGCCTTGGTGGACCAGCCACCGTCGACGAACGAGGCAGCGAGCCAGTCGAGCAGTTCGGGATGAGTCGGTTTCTTGCCGGTAGCACCAAAGTTGTTGGGGTTCCCCGCGATCGCTGTACCGAAATGCCAAAGCCAGATGCGGTTCACATAGGTGCGTGCCGTCAGCGGATTCTGAGGCGAAGCAATCCACTCGGCGAGTGCCGCCCGACGGCCGGTGATCTCCGCGGGGATTTGGGCCAGCTCCGGATCCATTTCTCCCAGAGCGGTCGCGGCACTGAGCACGGCGGGAGTGACCGGTGAGCCGTTGGCAAACGGGTCGCCGCCCGTCAGAATATGCGTCTGCTCCAGTTCCCCTTGCGTCATGCGGTTGGCGGGGACCCGAAGCGGAGCGAGCACAGATTTCACCTCCGGCGTCCGCCCGCTGTACGTGGAAAACGCGATTGGCTCGTAGCGATCCAGATCCCACTTTAGACGCTCGAGCCCCTTCCGCGCAATGCGCTCATGTCCGTAGTCCTCGGGCGAAAACCCGACGTTTTTCGGCGGAATCTGATCCTCCGGAATTCCACCTTTCATGAGCGCAGTCCGCACTTCATTTAAGCCCGCAGCGCGTCCGCGATTGTTCTTTCCCCCAATCACTTCGCCGACCGCGCGCTCGAATGCCGTGGCATCGATCCCTTTCTCAAGATACCACGCCCGCGCGGCAGCGAGCGCCTGAGTATTAAGCCTCTCGAGTTCGCGCCGGTAATGATCAGCCCGTTGCTCGATGTACTTCCTCTCCTCAAACCCGTGGGTATTTTCCTCTGGAAGAAACGCCGCCATGCGCTCGGCCATTTGCGTCGTGCCGAAAATGGCTTGGAAGCTATAATAATCCTTGGTCGGGATGGGATCGAACTTATGGTCGTGACAACGGGCGCATTGGAGGGGATGCGCCAGGAAGACTTGACCGACGCTGTCCGTCACGTCGTCGAGAAACCGTTGCCGCGCCACCTTGGCCACTTCCATCCCGGTGAGTTCCCAAGGTCCCATGCGAAGAAACCCCGTCGCGATGATGGCCTCCGGATCATCCGGAGCCAGTTCGTCGCCCGCGATTTGTTCACGGATGAATTGATTATAAGGTTTGTCGTGATTGAACGCTCGAACGATATAGTCGCGATAACGCCAGGTATTGCCCCGCGCGTAGTCATTGGCAAAACCGCTGGAATCCGCATAACGCGCCACGTCGAGCCAATGCCGCGCGGACTGCTCACCGTAATGAGGCGAGGCGAGCAGGCGCTCGACCACCGTCGCAAACGCGGTCCGGTCCGGTGAGGGATCCGCGATAAACGCGGCCACGTCTTCCGGAGTTGCGGGCAACCCGGTGAGATCAAACGTGACGCGACGCAGCAAGGTGCGACGATCGGCCCGCGGTGCCGGGGACAGTTCCGCTGCGGTAAGCTTCTGGGCCAGGAAGGCATCGACCGGATTCAACCCATCCGTCCCCTGCCCCGCGTTATCGGCTTCGGCCTCCGGCACGGCGGGCTTTCTCAGCGGCAGATAGGACCAAAGATTCTCCGGAGCATAACGACGATTTGTCCAATCGTCGGCCAGACCACCGCTTGTGGGTACGGTCACGCCGTCATCGGCGGACCATTTATCTTCCTGTGCGAGCAATTCCGTGGCGCGGGCATCGTTCGGCCAAGGTGCGCCGGCCTGGATCCAGTCGTGAAGATGCGTGCGCTGTTCGGGCGTGAGGGCATCGTTGTCCTTCGGCGGCATCGCCTCCCAATAGGAATGATCGCGGGTCACCGCCAGATAGAGCGGACTCTCGTCAGGCTCACCCGGCACGAGCGATGGCTTGAAACTATCGCCCCCCTCGAGCGTCCCAACCAGCGTGCGCAGATCAAGGCCACCTTTGAGTTTTTCCTCATCGCGGCCGTGGCACGAAAGACACTTGTCCTGCATCATCGGGAGCACGCGCCGTACAAAGAGGGCCTCGGCCTCGCCCGTCGTCAGCGGGGTGGCCGCCGCCACCGGCCACGGACAAAAGCTGGCGGCTGCCATCAACGCAGAAAAAATTGGAGTGAGCTTTTTCATCGGCCTCATGTTTTAACGATAACCACTTTTCCATTCTGTGCCACCGAGGCGTAAAGTGCCTCTACAATTTGGACATCGCGCAAGCCCATCTCACCGGGATACGCAAACGGGCGTTGCTCGCGAATGGCGGCCGCAAACTCATCGTGTAACACCGCAAGTTGCAGAGTATCGTCCCGCTTAAACGTCTTGTTCTGGGGGAGCACGACCTGCTTGGGATTCGGATTGCCACGGGACGATTGTCCAAAGACAGAGCCGCCAGTCGGTCCGGGAGTACAGGCGAAGACGCCGGTCTCTCCGGCAACAGTGAGCTGATGCGCGGCATGCGCATAACTCGCGCGACCCGACATCACCGCGCCACCCGGAAACTCGAGCGTGAACGACATGGTTTCCTCCACGCCGGGGCTGTAGACATCGCGGGTCGACGTCGCCAGAGCGCTCGCGCGAACCGGCACCTCGTTCGTGATATAGCAGCCGGCCTGGATCGGATATACGCCCGTATCGAAAAGTGCACCACCACCCGCCATGGCACGATCGAGCAGCCAGGGCTTGTTATCCCGCCGGCGCCAGGAAAACTCGGCCATGATTCCTTTGACCTCACCGTACGTTTTCTCCCGCGCGAGGCGCATCATTTCCTGATGGTGGGGCTCGAAGTGGAGCCGGTAACTCATGCCAAGCTGCACCCCCGCGGTGCGAGCGGCCTCGATCATGGAATGACACTGCGCCGAGGAAATCGCCATCGGCTTCTCGCACATGACATGCTTGCCGGCCTTGGCGGCGCGGATCGCGAACTCGGCATGCATGCTGTTGGGCAACACCACATGAACGACGTCGATGTCGGGGTTGTTCGCAATCTGGTCAAACGTCTCGTAATTATATATATTCTTTTCCGGAAAACCATATTTCGCGGCCCACTCCCGCCCTTTCTTCGTGGGATCCCCGGTCACCACGGCGGCGAGATAAACATTTTTGGCGGACGGCAACTCGGGCGCAATACTCATGGTGGAGAAACCGCCCAGGCCCACCAAGGCGACGCCCAGTTTGCCTTGCTTGCGTTCGGCCGCAAACGTGCGATTCAGCCCGACAATCGCGGGCGCGACTCCCCAAGCGACACCAGCGAGCCCGGAACGGCGCAGGAATGAACGACGTGAAAGCAAGGGGGAAACAGAATGATGGGGCATGGTAATATTATTTTGCAGGGTTGAGGGCGAGCCGCCAGACGGCTTCGCGTGTACAAATAAAAAGCCATTCGCGTTTAGCACCGCCGAACGCGATGGCGGCCGGCCGCTTGCCGGGAACCGTGACCTCGCCCAGAGGGTGACCCGCGGGAGAAAATACTTCTATTGCTCGCAGACTCGCGACCCAAACATTCCCTGCGCGGTCACAGGTTTGTTCGGCGACGATGAGGCCCCCGGCCGGATGCGCCCGGAAAGCACTTGCTTCGAAACTGGGAGCGCGGGGCCCCCGCAGGCCATTCTTCTCGTCCCAGCGAAAGGCGACATCCGTGTGCACCGCACCAAAACGCAAATGCCCCCCGCCCGGCGCGTCGGGCTCATCGATCCACGCCGCCCCTTCGCACCCGTTAAAACCGCCGGCCAGGAATTCCGGCTGGGCACCGGGCCGCTCGATTTGACGGAAGGATTCAGCGTGGAAGGTCCACGGGCTCGCCGGCGCTGCACCAAAGCCCAATGCGCACGCACCCAGCAACGCGGTGACCGTGGCAACAAACCGGATGGTCGCGCTCCAGCAAAAGAGATTATTCAGGACGACCTGCTTCATAAAGGGAGTAAATTTCGTCACTAGGCAGCGCGGTGGAATAGATCGCGAACTCGTCGAGCCGGCCGTTCAGGTTGCGAATGGGAAATTGATGCCCGCTCGTCGGGAGACCCCAGTT
>JBBQEG010000440.1:0-4549 GCA_038320495.1 Opitutales bacterium
GCTCTTGTTGCTCGAGTTTGGTGACGAGCGATTGGCCCGCGGTGATGAGGGACTCGAGCTGGCGGGCCTTGGCCTTGAGGTGGCCGAGTTGCCAGAGACGCTGCAGCACCCGGGTGGCCTCGGCGGCAAACTGTTCCAACAGTTTCAAGTCGGCGGCGGTGAAACCTCCAATCTGGTCGCTCTCTAGGTCGATGACGCCGATGACCTGTTCCTCGTCCTGCATCGGCGCGGCCATCTCGCATCGGGCGGCGGGCCGCACGGCGATGTAGCGGGGCTCGACCGTGACGTTGGGTACGAGGAGCGAACGACGGTTGAGCAAACACCAGCCGGTGATACCGTGGCCCGGCTTCAGTCCGCGCGAATCGACGGCGGGCGCGAGCGCGCCCGCCTGGACCTCGATTTCCAGCCGACCTGTATCCGGACTTAGGAAACCGATGGATCCGGCATCGGCGCCAAAGGTCTGCACAAAGAGGTCCAGCATTTCGCGGAGCGCGACTTCCGGGTCGTCGGTGCGCGTGGCGAGAGAGGCGAGCTGGTGAAGCGCCTCCGACACGGAAATCTGGATACGAGGGACCGGAGAATTCCGGTGTGAGGGAAAATTATCGGCCACGGCGGATGGGGTTGATCAACGCTGGCACGTCTGAATTTGCCGCCGGGAGCTCACGCCACTTCGGTGAGACGGCCCGAAGCAGGCCTTGGCGCCGGGCGGCGGGGGCGATGGCTATTTCGCAGGAACTGCGGCGGCCGGCGCCGGGACGATGACTTCGTTGAGGGCATCGCGAAGCGCGACCAGCCGCTCGGTACCTTCGATCGCTTCATGGTTCGCGCTTTCGATGTAGAAGGTATCGATCGCCACGCCGCGTTCGGTGCCGATCCGGGCGAAGGTGATGTCGAATCCGTGATCGCTGATCGTTTTCGCCAGCCTGTAGAGCAGACCGATCTGATCGCGCGCTTGAATTTCGACGATCGTACGTTCCATGGACAACTCATGGTACACGTCGACCGTCGGAGGAAACGAGCTGTGCAGCGCCTCGCCAGTGACCGTTGAGAGATAGCGGGTCGAGGCGATTTTTTTGGCCTGCGCCATGATATCTGGGAGCAATTCCCGATTCGCGATGAGTGCATCCTCAATCGTCTTGGCAAATTTTTCCTGGGCACTTGCGCTCTGGACGGGACCGCGGCCCGGTTCGACCACATAGAAGGTATCGATCGCAATATGGTCCGTCCGCGAGATGACCTTCGAGCCGAGGATACTCAGGCCCGCGACACTGAATGCACCGGCGAGTTTATAGAAGAGCCCGGCGCGGTCCCAGGTGACGACATTCACCACGGTGAGCGAGCGATTGAGATCATCTTTCCACTCGATGATCGGCCGGAGAGATCCGACGGAGTCCGCGGTAGTGATCGACTGCAGCAGCCGGTTCACCATCTGGATGTGCAGCGCGATCTCGTCGGCGTCGGTGTGAACAAAATACCGATCGGGGAGCAGGCCGAAATGAGCGTTGATCTCGTCGGCACTGATGCCGGGGATGGTTTTTACGATCAGTTCCTGTTGGGTCATTTTTTTCTTTTCCTGAAGGCTGGCATCAAGGGCAGCGCCATGTTTCAGCCGCTCCATGGTTGAGCGATAAAGTGTCGTGTGCAACGTATCCTTATAGCCATTCCAAAGGTCGGCGGCGGTGCCGCGCGCATCGCAAAAGGTGTGAACGTAAAGGTGCCGCAGGCGTTCGGGGTCGCCCACCAGCTCCGCAAAGGCAGTGGCCGTATTGGGATCATCTACATCCCGCTTCTGCCAGAATCGTGCCATTGCGAGATGATTTTTGATTACGAATTGCACTAAGTCGCGTCCGGCAGCTGGAACTCCGAACCGTTCCAGCAGGGGACCAGCGATCCGTACGCCACTTTCCGCATGCCCCCGAATACCCTCCGCTTTTCCAATATCATGCAGGAGCAAGGTTAGATACAGGAGGGCTGCGTCGCTCGACTCGTGCAGTGCGGCGCGATACTTCAGGGTGATGGGCTCCGCTTCGGTGAAAATCCGATCGAGTTCGCGGATGGCACTCAGGGTGTGCACATCCGCCGTGTACCGATGGTAATATTCGTGTTGGACGAGACAGGTGAGTGCGTCGAACTCAGGGATGAACGTCCCCAAAACGCCCAACTCGTGCATGGTCGCGAGGATCGGATGGACATCGCCAACTTCCGAGAGGATCGCGCGAAACGAGACGGTCGCGTCGTGCGAATGCGCCACGTCCGTGGTCAGCAAGGGCAGGGAAACGCGGATGAGGTCGGCGAGGTGGAAATCCAGGGAAGCGCCCAGCGTCTGCAAGTGGCGGAAAACGCGGATGAGCCGCACCGGGTCGTCGCGAAAGACCTCGGGTTTTTCCGCGGCGAGTTCGCGACCACGCAGGATGAAGCCATCGATGCGCTTGGCGCGGACGAAACGCGAAGCGAGCAGGCTCTCGCGAAAGGAACGCTTATCGCCGTTGCCATTGCGACCGATGCTGAGGGCAAGGCGGTCTTCGACGAGTTTCGAGAAGCGAAAGATCGTCTGCGCGGCGCGGTAATAATCCTGCATGAAGTGCTCCACGCGGGCGAGCATCTCGGGTTCCGTGTAGCCGAGGTTTTCGGCGATGCGCGGTTGTGTATCCAGATTCATGAGATCCGTGGCCCGGGCGCTCATGAAATGCAGTTCGTTGCGGACGCGGAGCAGGAAATCGTAGCCGCGATGAAAGGCCGCGAGGTCGTCGGCGCGGACGTAATTCTGGGTTACCAGCTCATCGAGCTGCGTGACGTCGAGTTTCACCCGCGCCATCCACACGGTGTTTTGGTAATCACGCAGGCCGCCCACTCCGTTTTTGATGTCGGGTTCCTGGTTGAAAACAGTATTCGCAAAACGACTGCGGCGGGTCCCCTGATCGTCGAGCCGTGATGCGATGTAGTCCTTCGGGTTTTCGCTGATGTAGTAGCTCCGATAGGCTTGGGAAAACGTATCGAAGAGCTTCTCAGATCCGGCGACCCGGCGCGCTTCGAGCAGCGCGGTCTTGGTCTGCATATCCTGGCGGGCTTCCGTAAATGCTTCGTCGATGGTGCGGGTGGAGTGGCCGACCTTCAGGCCGCAGTCCCAGAGAATGTAGAGAATCTCGTTGGTGAGGTGTTCCTGCAGTGGCTTGGCCTCCGGGGGCTTAATCTTCGTGGGAAACAGGAACATGATGTCCACGTCGCTCCAGGGCGAAAGTTCGCCGCGCCCGTAGCCGCCGAGGGCGACGATTGCGACCGGCGCGGGCACGGGACCGATGATGCGCGCATAGGAGCCGAGAGCGTACTCGAGCAAGTGTCGCAGTAACGCATCGATGATTGCGGTGCGTTCGTGACAAATCGTAAGTCCGGACGAGCCCGCATTATGGCGGTCGAGAAGCGCGGCCATTTCCCAGCGGAGGAACTCCTTGCACGCGGCTAGCCGCTGGGTGACGGGAACGTCACCAGGAAAGGAAAGTTGCTCGCGAGCGCGTTGCGGAATGTTGGCGGGCATCAGAAAACGGAGGGCGGAGCTTCGAACGGGCTGAGGGAATGTTTCAATGTTCATCTGTTTTCGCGCGGTGTGAAGCCGGCTGATGGGGTGGGCCGCGGCCGCTTTTCGGTCATGCAAGCGGCCTCCCCGTTTCAGCTTACGGCATTTCAGTCGTCACGGGGTCGGGGAGCTTGAGCGGATTAATTCGTGGAGTGCGGCGCGGTCGCAGCAGGGTTTCGGGTCACTTCGATCGCACCGTTTAACCACTTGCGTCGTCGTACGGCGCCCGGTTCTGTCGTCGGTTTAACCTAGCACCGCACCGATGGCCGAGATTTCCAAGAGCTACGAATCGCACGACGTTGAGAAAAAATGGTACGCCGCCTGGATGGACGCGCAGGCGTTCGCCGGCAAGGTGACACCCGGGCAGGAGCCCTATTCCATCGTCATCCCGCCGCCGAATGTCACGGGCGTCCTGACCATGGGCCACGTGTTGAACAACACGCTGCAGGACGTCCTGACGCGCCGCGCCCGTCTCGAAGGGAAGTCGGCGCTTTGGTTGCCGGGAACCGATCATGCCGGCATCGCGACCCAGGCGGTCGTCGAGCGCGAGCTCCGCAAAACAAAGGTCACCCGTCGGGATTTGGGGCGAGAGAAGTTCCTCGAGAAGGTGTGGGAATGGCGGCACGAGAAGGGCGGGATTATCCTGCAGCAGTTGCGCGCCCTTGGAGCCTCCTGTGACTGGGAGCGGACGCAGTTCACGATGGACCCGCATTACTCGCAAGCGGTGCTGAGCGTCTTCGTGGATCTTTTTCAAAAGGGAAACATCTACCGCGGAAAACGCATGGTAAATTGGTGCCCGGCCACGCAGACGGCTTTGTCCGACGAGGAAGTGATCATGAAGCCGGTCAACGGCACGATGTACCGCGTCCGCTACGAACGCGTGGATGCGCCGGGCCAGTTCATCGAAGTGAAGACGACGCGTCCGGAAACCATTCCGGGCGACACCGCCATCGCGGTGCATCCGGACGATCCCCGTTT
>JBBQEG010000441.1:0-4541 GCA_038320495.1 Opitutales bacterium
GTCCACCGCATCGGCCGGACGGGACGGGCGCAAGCCACGGGTGATGCGTTTACCTTGGTGACCGAAGAAGATGTGCGCGACGCGCGCTCAATCGAGCGTTACATGGGGCTCACGGTGGAGCGGAAAAAAATCGAAGGCTTCGCTTATATTTACTCGGCGCTCTTCGACGAAAAGGCTTTGGCCGATACGGCTGCAGCCGCCGCCAAACCCACCAGTCGTCTGCATCGCGGAGTTCGTCGCGGGTAACTCGCCTCGCCCCGACGTTCGGGGGCTCGGTTGGGCCGGGCTCTGAAGAAGTACGGAGCCGTTCGCGCGCGATTATGGCGCGAAGGACACGTCGTCGTCCGTCCACATTTTTTTATCGGGGCCGGCGCTGCGAATTTCCATCCGGGTTGCGCTCTCGGCATGAAAGAAAAACGGAGTGCCCCACCGGTCCACCAGTTCGCCTTCGCGATTGATTGCCGGATGATCGGCCGGCACGAGCGCCAGCCGGAGCGGATTTTTCCCGGCTAAGGCAGCGGTGATCTCCGCGTTGGTTCCCGTCGGGTTTCCCGTCTGGAGGAAGTTACTCTGAAACGTTCCAACGATTTCAGCAACGAGGCGCAGGTCGCGCTGGATGTCACTCGCCGGTGCGTTGAGCTCGTCCGCCAGCGTAGAGCGTTCTGCGGCCGCTGCGCCAGCGCCTTCGGCCCGGGCCGGCGAAGAACGCGAGGCTGACGCGGAATTGAGCATGCTGCCCCTGGACTGCGGTTCGGGGGCCACGGCGGATCGCTTCGCCATCCGTGAGACCAAGGTCCACAGCGCGAGCACGATCAGGAGCAGGAGGATCAGGGAGGCAGCACGTTTCACCGTGCGAGTAGACAAGGTGAGCCACTCAGTCCGCGCAAGCTTCCGGGGGTGAGACAGACATTCCTGTCTGTTCCGAGGTCCGGCCGACCGAAGACCGCCAAGAATGCCTGTGTCACCCTTTCGGAATAGCAGCGGACGGTTGGCGAAGATGATGTGGATATTCCTGTCTGTTGGTACTGGGGGGAGTTATTGGACCGGCAGGCGTGGCTGATGCGGGACAGACAGGAATGTCTGTTTCACTTTGAAAACAGGCAGGAATGCCTGTTTCACTTTGATTACCCCACCGCCGCGAGCTCGGTGGCGATGAACTCCCTGGCGCGCGCTTTGGCATCGGTCAGCGGCACCTCGCCTTTGTCCAGTTTTGCGATGAAGCGCTTTTGTGCGAGGTAGTCCTTATTGGTCACTCCCGCTTTGCTTTGCAGCATCCGCCACGCTTTGCGCCGCTCCACGGCAAAGAGCACCATCTGCCGCGAAACGGCGGAGAATTTGATCTTACCGTTTTGCTCCGACTTGATATAGCAACCGAAGTTCGGGACGAAGCTCCGATGGTTCGCGTCAAAGACCCGACGATGAATGACATCATCCTGCGTGATGAAGAGGAGTATATCATCCAACGGGACCAGCTTGGAGGCGTCTTCTTCCTTGATCGACTTCACGTGTTTGCGGAAGCGTCCTTCGGTGAGCGCCCAGTGCGCCACACTGAAGTTATATTCTTCCCCGTTGCTGGCGAATTTCGTCCGCCACCAATCGCGCTCCATCGAAGGATTCCCTTTCAGATCAAAGGCCTCCTGCGATGTCTCGCCTTTGCGCGGATTGAACACGAACTCCGGCATTCCGCGTGCGTCGCGGACGAGCTTCGCTTGATCCGCGCTCATGTTATCGGCCACGGCATGCTCCGGTTGACACGTGGTATAGCACTGGAAAAACGCGGTGCCTCGATACTCCAGGCCATCGAGGATCGCTTTATACACCTTCGCGGCGTTGGCCATCGATACCTGCGCCACGAACGGCGAACCGTGTCCGCTCGTGAACGCTTCCGCCACGTTCTTCTTTTCGATCAACTTGCCCTGCGAGGCGATGCCGAACTGGTTCATGTCATAGCCGCCGAGCATCGTGGACGAATCGGAATTCTGTCCGCCGGTGTTGGAGTAAACCTGCGTGTCGAGCATCAGCATTTTCACGTTCGGACGGTTCTGGAGCACGACTTTGGAGACGTTCTGGAACCCGATATCGCCGAGTGCGCCGTCACCGCCGATGACCCAGACTTTTGGCAGCTCCCGGATTTCCAGTTCCGTCATCAATGAATCGTCGAGATGGGTGAACGTGAAATAATCCGCCTCCGTCGCGACGTTCTCCACCCGTTCCAACAGCGCGTCCGCGAGACGCTCCGGCACGACGGAGCGACGCGCGTGGTTGATGATTGTCGACTCGGCCATCAGCCACGAAATCGTTGCTCCGTCCTGGAAGAGTGAGTTCATCCAGGGATACGGATGCGGATTGGACGGCGGCGTGGAGCCATAAACCGTATTACAGCCCGTGCTGGCGCCCATCATCATCACGGACATGCCGTTCGCCTGCCGGCCGTCCACCGACTGGAGTTCCTTGTGATTGAAGGCGTCCTGACGCATCACAGTCGCGAGTCCGTTGATGATTTGCTCATCGGTGATCCGACCGTGCTGCGCCTCGTAGTCGGCGATCCGCCGGGCGGTGTCCTCATCGTTTTCTCCACCGAGACCGAGGATGACGTGGGCGAACGTCTTCCGGAATAATTCATGTTCCTGCGGATCTCGGCCCAGGATCGCCTCAAGTCGGACCATGCCTTCCTTCTCCAGTCGATCGGCCTTCCCGCGAAGCCGGTCGGCTTTCTTATGATACAGTGGGCGCATGTACGCCTCGGTCACGCTGGCGGCCGCCCGAAGGATGCTCTTTTCCCCGCAGCCGGCGCACGCGCCGTCGCCCGAAACGAGCGCTTCATAATTGCGCCGGACCATCAGATGATTTCGCAGCGCAGCCTCACGCGAGTTCGCGGCGTCGCTATCATTATAGAGACCGAGGAATTTTTGTGGCGTGTCCGGTAGCAGCCGGGAAAACACCTGGGCCGTGGTCAGTTCGGCGTTGAGCTGCTCGGTTTCCCGGGTCATGCGCAGGGCGTCGTGATCGCCGCAGACTTGCACGCATTCACCGCAGCCTTTGCAGAGGTCGGAGACAAAGATCGAGAACAGACCGCCCGCGCCCGGCGTTTTGGCTTCGAGGGAGCGAAAGATCGCCGGAACGTTGTTATAGGCGATCGGCAGCTTCTCCATGATGCCGATCAGCTCGGCCTTGGCCCTTTCCGAGACACTCGGCAGCGCGGTCACCTCGTCACGAATGATGTCCTTGAACGGCAGCTTCGCCTTGGTCTTCACCGCTTCGTTCATGCGGGATCGGGCGCGCTGTTCCAGACCGGCGAGCTCGGCGCCGAACGCCCGACGATCACCGACCTCGGTAACGTAGTTGTTGATCGCGGTCTTGAGTACCGTCGTGACTTCCTGCGCGGTGTTAGGTAGCGCGGTGTCGGGACAGGCGGTGATGCATTCCATGCACTGCGTACAGTTTTCCGCAATATACACGGGCGTCTCGCGTCGGGCGACGTACTTTGATTGGGTCGCTCCGGTGCCGGCTCCCATGATGCCGACGGACGCGAGGGCGCCCGCCGGCTGATGGTAGCCCAGGCCGCTACGGTATTCGGAATCGAATATCGCGAGCGTCTGCAGAGGCGCGCGGGCGGGCTGTTCCGGCGGCATTGCGATCGACGAGCATCCGGCGCCGCCGCACCCTGCGGTGGGGATGATGGCGTGATCGCCAATGGGCTTCAGCAGCGGGTTGCGCATCGAGGAACGGTCGGCATCGTCCGCGCGCCCGTACTTGATCTCGGTGGCGCGTGAGAAGCCTTCGTTCATCACCGTCATGTTTGAAACGACGACGGCTTCACCGAAGCGTCCGAATTTTTTCACATACTGTTTGTGAACGACGTTTTGAAACTGATCCTCCGTGATCCCGAACGTCTTCAGGAACGGCGAAACGCGGAAGAATCCCCCGAGAAACGAATTTCCCTGCATGCGCAGTTGCAGCTCCGTCTGGGTTGTCGCCTTGCGTGCTATATCAAAACCGGGGAGAATGAAGATGCGGATGTTATTATCTGCAATCCATTGCCGGTATTTCACCGGCACCCGTTCCCACGCGACCTCGGGTGACTCGTTGGACTCCCAGACGAGACTCCCTCCTTTTTTCAAACCTTCGAGTGGGTTGGTATGAGTAAACGCTTTCGGGTCACAGCACAGCACCACGTCCACGTGATTCAGCTCGCAGTTCACTTTGATCGGCGAAGGCGCGACCGTGAGATAGTAGTTGGTCGGCGCGCCTTTTTTCTCCGAGCCGTATTTGGGGTTGGCCATGACATACACCTTCTCGACGAGAAACCCGTCGGCATCATACGTTGGGTTTTGCTCGGAAATAAACGTCCCGAGATCACCAATAATGGAGCCAAGATTCTTGCCCGTTGTAATCATGCCCCAGCCTCCGATCGAGTGAAAGCGAACTGCGATCGCGCCCTCGGGCAGCAGCGAGGGTGTATCCTTGCTGATCACGGCGTAGGGGTGATCCACGCCGAGGACGAAATACGTTTCGCCATCCCGGGCGGTCCGCCCGTCCTT
>JBBQEG010000442.1:0-4537 GCA_038320495.1 Opitutales bacterium
GCAAACTTCCGCGCCACCCGGCCGAGCGCCGACTCCCACGAGTGGACCATCACCCAGCTTTCCGGGCCCGATTGGTCCAGTCTCTCCAGCTACACCAATCCGCGCATCACCGAAGAAGGGCGATATGCGTTGACGGAGATCTATGCCGGCCAGCTCGACGCCACGGTTGTTACGCCGTTGCGGTTGCCGACCTATCTGAAGTTTGGCGCCAAGGTGAAAGAGGAGAACCGCCTCGTGCAGAACCGCACCGCGCTCTACAACTGGAGTTATATTGGTCCGGGTGGAAACACCCTCACCGGGTATAATCCGACTACCGGCGCTCCGGTCATTACCGCGACGGGCACTTGGGCGGGCTACCCCTCGGCGCACGCCTTTGATATGGGCACCACGGGTGGGCTGACCATCGATAAGATGCCTCCGGTGGTCGATCTGAATTCGATTGCCGATCTCTTCCGCGCGAGCCCCGAACAGTTCGTGAATATTGCAACCCCGGCCGATTACTATACTGCGCTCGTGGCCAACGATCGCGACATGAGCGAGACGATCACGGCCGGCTATGGCATGGCGAATACTCGCATTGGCCGGGCGCAGCTGCAAGGCGGCCTGCGCTGGGAGCGCACGGTGACGACCTCGAAGGAAGTCGATCCGGTTCCTGGGAGCGCGGTGCGGGCGGCGGGTTACGCCATCGATACCACGGGTCGCGCCACCACAATCGACGGGATGAACTATCAGTTTTTCTCCCGGCCGCGCACCACCCGCCGGGGCGAGTACGATCACTTTTTCCCCACGATCAGCGGGAAATATAACATTCGGCCCAATCTCGTCGCGCAAGCCGGCTATAGTTATACTATTTCACGGCCGCCGGTCACCGCCATCAGCGGTACGTGGTCGATCAACGAAACCACGCAGGTCATTACGGCGCCGAATCCGCAGCTGAAGCCCGAGCTTTCCCATAATTACATGGGACGGCTGGCGTGGTATTTCGAACCGGTGGGCAGCTTGGCGATCACGGTTTCGCAAAACGAGATCAGCAATTTCCGCCAGACGCGGCGCGTCTCCGCCTCGGAGGCTGGCTTCGACTACGACCCGGTGTATGCAGATTATGAATTCAACTCGCCGTTCAACGTCGAGGGGCTCCGCCGGTTCCGCAGCATGGAGATTTCCTACAGCCAGGGCCTGTCGTTCCTCCCGGGTCCGTTCCGCGGTTTGAACGTCAACACGAGTTACACCCGCACCTATGCCAACGAACGTCGCCCCAGCACCTCGCCGCATCGCGCGACGGGCAGCTTGGGTTATTCCTACGGCCGTTTTACGCTGCGGTTCGGAGCGGTGTGGACCGATGACACGCCTTGGACCGCGACGGTGACGCGCTGGCGCCGGCACAATGTCACGTCCGACTTCAGTGGCGGTGTGCGGCTGACGAAGCGGCTCAGTTTCTTCTTCCAAGGCCGGAGAATCTTCAATGACTCGTTCCGGATTTTCGAAGGGGTCGACTCGCCGCGTGATCGCGCCGTGCTCCAGACCTACGAAAACTACGGTTCGAACTGGGTGTTTGGTTTGAAGGGTACGCTCTAAGTTCTTCGCGTCACCTTCCGCGATGCTTCCGGTCCTGCTTGCGACGCCCGTCGTCGCCGGCAGGACGGTTTTGTTTCCGGCTCTGGAAGTTAGGGTAAACCTCCGGCGGGGCGAGGGGAGGGCGTACGGCGTTCGGGAGGCTTGCGTCGGATCGCTGGCGCCGCTGAGTGGTCACGCCTTCGATTCCCATGAGTATCCGCCGCATTGCCCAACTCTCCGGCGTGTCACCGTCCACGGTTTCGCTGGCGCTCCGCGACAGTGCCAAGATTCCGGCTGCGACCAAGCAGCGGATCCTCCGGGTGGCAAAGCGGCTCGGCTACCGGCCCAACGCGAAATTGACCGAAGTGATGAGCCAGCTCCGTCTGACCCGGGAGGCCCCGCGGGAAGCGTCGCTGGGCGTGGTGTCGTTTTATCCCGAGCTCCGGCCGTGGCGGAAGTCGCTGCACCTTCAGCGTATCTACGAAAGCATGACGCAGCGGGCCGAGGCGCTGGGGTACCGGCTCGATCCCGTGTTTCTCCGGGCGCCGGGCATGACCCACCGGCGGATCCGTTCGGTGCTCGATGCGCGTGGGATCCAAGGACTGCTTTGCTTCGGCAGTCCGAACTTTGACGAGCGTTGGCCGACGGAACTCGACCACTATGCGATCGTGACGCAGGGGCTCAGTATCAAAACGCCACTGCATCGGATCGTGAGCCATGTATATAACGACATGTGGCGGGTTCTGAACAAAGTGCATGAGCTGGGTTACCGCCGTCCCGGACTCGTGATTGGGCGTTATGAGGAGACGCGCAGTGCCCATGCTTACCTCTGTGTCTACCTTGGCTGGTCCCATCTGGTGTTGGGCACGCCCGCCGCGATCCCGGTGCTTCAGATCGATCGCGTGGAAGAGAAGCCGCTCGTCACGTGGTTGGGCGAACATCAGCCGGATGTCGTGATTTTTGTGCACCACTACGATACCCTGCCGGAGTTCGAGGCGGTTCTCCGGCGTCAGCAAATTCAGGTGCCCCAAGCGTTGGGGGTGGCAGCTATCAGTCAGAGCCTGGCCGGGACGTCCTTTTCCGGTCTCCAGGAGAACCGGCATCTGATCGGCTCGTGGGCGGTGGAACTCTTGGTGGACCGGATCATTCATCGCGACTTCGGGGTGCCGGCCAATCCGCGGATCGAGATGGTGGAGCGCGAGTGGGTGGAAGGAAAAACCCTGCGCGTGCAGGCGGCGAGGTAGTAATGGGCGGGGGCGCGGTGAAACGCGGTCAGGGTGCAAGTTTACATTGCGGCGACAACGCGAAAGCATCACCCCTTACCGCCTAATATGAGCGGACCTTTGGTTGGGATCATCATGGGCAGCACCTCGGATTGGGAGACGATGCAGTATGCGGCGGCGCAGTTGGACGCGCTGGGCGTGTCCTACGAAAAGCGGGTCGTATCCGCCCACCGGACACCGAAGCTGATGGTGAGCTATGCCGAGAAGGCGGAGGCGCGGGGCTTGCGCGTGATCATTGCCGGGGCGGGCGGGGCGGCGCATTTGCCAGGCATGACCGCGGCGCTCACGGCTCTGCCGGTGTTGGGCGTGCCAGTGGAGTCCCATGCGTTAAAGGGCATGGATTCGCTGCTCTCGATCGTACAGATGCCGGGGGGCGTGCCGGTGGCGACCTTTGCCATCGGCAAAGCGGGAGCAATCAATGCGGCCCTGTTTGCCACGGCGATCCTGGCGCCGTCCGATCCCGCCATCGCCTCCGCTTTAAAGACGTTTCGCAGCGAGCAAACCGGGAAGGTGATGAAGGCCCGGTTGCCGGTGGTGGCCGGCGCGCGGTGAATCGCGGCGTTTTTGCCCTTGAAAGAGGATCCGGGTGCCGACCGCATCGGGCCTTTCGAGTATTAATTTTTAACCTCTGACGCATCGGAATGATTTCCCCCGGTAACACGATTGGCATCCTTGGTGGCGGGCAGTTGGGGCGGATGCTGGGCCAGGCGGCCCAGTCGCTCGGTTATCGCATGCAGGTTTTCGAACCCGTCGGGCCGTGCCCGGCGGGTGCGGTGGCCAATAAAGAGGTCAACGCGGGTTACGAGGACATCGCGGCGTTGACGGCGTTTGCGCGGGAATGCGCCGTGGTCACGTATGAGTTTGAGAATATCCCCTCAGCTCCGCTCGAGATGATCGCTCCGCATGTACCGCTGTTTCCACGGCCCGGAGTGCTGCATGTATGCCAAAACCGGCAGCGGGAGAAGACCTGGCTGCGCACGCACGGATTCCCACATGTGCCGTATGCGGAGGCATTGGACGGGGAAATCGCACCGGCCGTTGCCGAAGTGGGGCTGCCCTGTGTGGTAAAGACCGCGGATTTTGGTTACGACGGCAAAGGCCAGATGAAGCTGATCGACGAGGCGGATCTGAACAAAGCCCGGGCGATTTTTCGCGGCCGCCGCTGTGTGGTGGAGCGCTGGGTTGAATTCACAGCGGAAGTCTCGGTTATCGTGGCGCGCTCCAGTACTGCTGCGAACGGCGAACGATCGGCGGTGCGCGCCTTCCCGGTGGCGGAGAACATCCATACCGATCATATCCTTGATTTCTCGATCGTGCCGGCTCGGATCGGCGACGCGGTGGCGCGGGCGGCCGAGTCGCTGGCGATTGCGATCGCCGAGAAACTCGAAGTTGTCGGTTTGCTGGCGGTGGAGCTGTTTGTGACCCCGGACGGCGGCGTGCTCGTGAACGAACTCGCGCCGCGACCGCACAACAGCGGCCATTGGACGCTGGACGGCTGCGAGACCAGCCAGTTTGAGCAGCAGATCCGGGCGGTGTGCGGGTTGCCCTTGGGAGACGTCACGCTTCGGGAACCGAGCGTGATGGTGAATATCCTGGGTGATTCGTGGCGACGGGAAAACGGACGCGTTCTGGGCGAACCCAGTTGGGAAGCCTTGCTGGCGGCGCCGCGGACGAAGCTTCATCTCTACGGGAAATCCGAT
>JBBQEG010000443.1:0-4519 GCA_038320495.1 Opitutales bacterium
TTTCTCCGCCGGATCTGGTTGGGCCGCATGGATCGCTACAGTGATGAGCGCGCCGAAGTTCTCGCGAGCGGTGAAGCGCGGGCGAAGGTCGAAATGAGTTACATCGGCGGCTGATCGGCCGAAAGTAATTGGCCGGAGACGAACGCGGGATCCCAAGCGGCGTCTCAATCCCGCACCCGCGCGCCTTGTAAGCCGTGATAAGGCCTAATCCCGGCTGAAATCCGAGTCTGCGTCGGTCCCCGAAGCCCCTTCGAGGTTAATTGCCGATTTTAATCTTAAAAACGCAGTTGGATCCACCGATGGAAGATGGGATCTTCGTTTCCTCCGTTATCTTCTGTTCATTCTTCTGTGCTCACCGGAAACAGCGGGGAACCCTGAAATCTGATTTCAGAGGTTCATTCCGGGCGGGATAGATTAGCGGAGATCAGCGGAGATTAGCGTTCCTCCGGGTCTTTTCCGTCACGATCCCGCACTTGGAAAACGCGGCAGCTTCATTCCCAGAATCTGCGGACAAGACGGAAAGACCAAGGCAGGAGGGAACGCTAATCTTCGCTCATGAACGCCAATTTTCGAACCATAGATTTCCCAGATAAACACAGATTACCAAGGCATTCTGCATTTCGGGCATCTCACCTTGCGGGTTAATGGCAGTCAGGTGCTCTTTGATCTGCAATTCTCTCTATCCGTGCCATCGGTGGGATCCGCGGTTAACCCGAACTGCCGAATTCAGGTTTAATCGGCCGTCCTTCCGGGTGAACACCAATCGCGGAATTGACCCCGCCCTTCATGACGACTAAGGCTCCCTTCTTATGTCCGCCGACTCTACTGCTTCTGCCGTCACCATGGATGCCATTGTCGCTCTTGCGAAGCGCCGTGGCTTCATCTTTCAGTCGTCGGATATCTACGGCGGGTTCAACGGTTTCTTCGATTTTGGCCCGCTCGGCGCCGAACTAAAAAAGAACATCCGCGATTGCTGGTGGGATGACATGGTCCGCCGCCGTGATGATATCGTCGGCCTGGAGACCTCGATCATCATGCACCCGAAAGTCTGGGAGGCATCGGGTCACGTCGCCGGCTTCACGGATCCGCTCGTGGACTGCAAAGTGAGCAAGCAGCGCTACCGGGCGGACCAGTTGTTTTTCGCCCGCGTGATCGTCGACGGACAGATCGTGGGCTACGTGAGCGCGCTGGAGAGCGAAAAGACCGCGGAGGACCTCCAGGCAACCGCCGAATCGCTCAAGCGGAGGAAAGCAATCCAAGGCAAACTCGAACCGATCCAAGCCATCGAGTTCACCGAGGCGAAGCCGGATGAATTCGAGAAGATCCCATCACCCGCTACCGGTGAACCCGGCAGTCTGACGCCACCGCGCTCCTTCAACATGATGTTTCAGACGAATGTGGGTGCGATGACCGACGCGTCGTCGGTTGCCTACCTACGCCCCGAGACGGCGCAAGGCATGTTCGTGGATTTCAAGAACGTCGTCGACACCAGCCGGGTGAAGCTGCCGTTCGGCATCGCGCAAATCGGCAAGTCGTTCCGCAACGAGATCACGCCGCGCAATTTCATCTTCCGCTCCCGTGAGTTCGAACAGATGGAGATGGAATATTTCATCGGCGAGGACGCTGATTGGAAGAAGATTCACGAAGAGTGGATCGAGTGGTGCCGCCAGTGGCTGCTTTCGATCGGCCTGCCCGAGTCCCACCTGTCTCTGTACGCGCACCCGCAGGAGAAGCTCGCTTTCTACTCCAAGGGCACGGTGGACATTATGTTCAAGTATCCCTTTGGCGTGCAGGAACTCTGGGGCATCGCCGCGCGCGGCAACTACGATTTGACCCAGCACGCGAATGCGAGCGGTAAGCCGATGGAGTACTTTGATGAGGCCGCGAAAAAGAAATTCGTCCCGCACGTGATCGAACCCGCGGTGGGCGTGGATCGCATTCTGCTCGCCGTTTTGTGCGCCGCGTACGCCGAAGAAGATGTGACGGACGACAAGGGCAACGTGGAAAAACGCACCGTGCTCCGGCTCTCACCCCGGATTGCGCCGGTCAAAGTGGCCGTGTTGCCCCTGCTGAAAAACAAGGAAGCACTCGTCGGCCGCGCCAAGGAACTCTACAAGAAGCTCCAGCGCCGATATGCGGTGTTCTATGACGAAGCCGGTGCGATCGGTCGCCGTTATCGGCGGCAGGATGAGATCGGCACCCCGTGGTGCGTCACCATCGACTTCGAAACCATTGAGAAGGACGGCACGTTTACTCTCCGCGAACGTGATTCCATGACCCAGAAGCGCATAAGTGAAGCCGAACTCTTTGCGCTGTTGGAAGAAAAGGTATACTGAGCCGACGGATATGATTACGCGTCCCTGTTCCGGTCTCTGAAACTATGCCTCCGCGCGCCCGTCCGCCGTTTGTACGCAGCGTCCAAACGCCGGAGTCTCTCACGACTCTTCGAACCTGGCTGGCCACCCTGCCCGCCCGTGCCCGCGAGGAGGGGGAGGCACTGCTGGAGAAAAAACAGGTCGAGCGGGTCTGGGCCGGCGCCGACCATTATGTCGAGTCCAAGGTGACCGAAGACGGGGAGCGCTTTGGCGTCACCCTGTTTCTCACCCTGGGAAAGTGGAGTTCCCGCTGCAGCTGTGAGCAGCGCAGCAACTGCAAACACGCCTACGCCGCCGCCCTCGCCTGGCTGGCTGAGTCCGAAACTCAAACCCAGGCCAATCCCCTTTTAGGCGTGATCAAGGGGCCGACGGAAGAGACCGCCCCAGAGCCCGTGGCCGAGTTCCTGCCGCCTCCGCCCAAAGCGACGTTTCGCGCCCAGTGGTCGCCGGTTCTGGCGAAAAAAATCGGCCGAGCCCTCACCGAGGCCGAAAACCATCAACTCGAGAACCTCGCCGCGTTATTCGCCGATTTCGTGCAGGCGCACGGGGTCCTCTATCCCGGCACCCTCCTCCGGCACGGTTTCGACTATACGCCCACTCCGGGCGCTCCGCTTTATGCACCCGCGTTTGCCGGCTGGTGGGATCGCACGAACGCCCCCACCGAACCATGGGCGCTCTGGCAGTTCATCGCGTACCATTACGAGTCCGAAGGTCGCGCCATTCCGGCAGCGTTTCGGCCGCTGACCAACACCAGTTCCATTCGCGGCGCAATCGATGAACAGCGCGTGCGCAACGATCTCTCCGCCTGGCAGCGGGCGCTTGCCGTCGGCGATGACGCCTCCGGTCCGGCGCGGACGCATCCTGCCACCCTCGAAGTCGCGGGCTTGCGCGCGCGTGTTCGCTCCGAAGGGGGGCTCGTCATCGAAACCCGGCCCGGTCCAGGAAAAGTCTGGCGCTCCCCGCCACAAAAATGGTTCACCGCGCTCGCGACTGCCCGGCCGGTCGACTTCAACCATCTCCCCGCTCCCGAAGCAGCCCTGGGCGCCGCCCTCGCCGCGGAATGCGCCGCCGGACTGCAAGGCCCCACCCTGCGGCAACCGCTCCCGCCCGAGGCCACGGCCAATCTCTTTCGAACCAAGGCCGCGCGTGACGCCATCGTCATGCCCGAAGGCGGCCCTTTAGTGATCGAACCGGAACCGCTGACCTTTGCCGCCACCGTCTCACCGACCGCAGTCGACCGCCTAGACCTGCGGCTCTCCACGCCGGATGGCCGTGACGCGTCGCAGGCGACGATCATCACATTGCGTCCTTCGCCCCTGTATTTCTTCGACCAGCGCGTATGGCAGGGTCCGCCTCCGCCTCCGGATGCACCGCTGCCCACCGCGGCTTTGAGTGACACCCGGATCATGTCGCGCCTACGCGCGGTCGGTCTGCGCTTGCCGGCGGAGTTGGAGAGCAATGTCCGTCGCATTCCGCTCCGGCCGCGTTTGAAATGCTGGCTCACCGCCGCCGCGGGCGACAGCACGAGCATGGATTTTCAGGCGCAACTCGTCGCGCGGGCTGACGATCTGCCCGTCGAGCAACACTGGATCAACACCGGCTGGCACTGGACCGAGCGCGGGGCGCCGCCACCCCGGCCGGCGGGTGGCCCGCTGCTTGAGTTCGACCTAGCCGAAGCCCAAGCGGTCAGCGGACGCCTCGCGGAGTTTGGTCTCACCTGGCGCGACTGGCAGGAAAGCTGGGGCAAGCGGGTGGACGACGACTTTCCCGATGAATTTCTAGCCTGGCATGCGACGCTCCCTCCCGGGCTGCAGGTCGATGCCGCCCCCGGGCTGGCGAACCTGCTGGGGCCGCCGTTGCGCGCGCACGTGGAGTTCTCCGCAGCGCCGGCCGAAGCCGCCGGGCGCGACTGGTTCAACCTGCACGTGCACCTCCGGGTCTCCGACACGAAGCTGACCCAGGAAGAAGTCGCGTTGCTGATGAAGGCCCGCGGCAAGTGGGTACATCTGCCCAAGCACGGCTGGCGCCGGCTCGAACTCGAGCGCAACGAGGCCTCGGAAGAAATGGACGACGTGCTGGACCGCCTCGGACTCGACGCCGCCGATGTGCTCTCCGATGGCAAACCGCGCACGCACCGGATCCAC
>JBBQEG010000444.1:0-4499 GCA_038320495.1 Opitutales bacterium
GGCGTGCGAACGGGAACCGGCAGCGGCTCGCTGCTCTCGCGCATGGGCGACGAGTCGCGAAAAGGCGGAGCGGGTTGGGATCTTTATCAAGACGGCGGACAATTTATCGTGAACCTCAACGCGGTGATTGAAGAGCCGGCCCAGGCCAAGGCGGAGGTCGCGGCGAACACGGCAGCCGGCGGGGCCTTGTCGGCGGCCGCGGTGGCGGACGCTGCCGCGACGATTGATCCGCGCGCGCAAAATGCCCCGACGGCGGTGCGAGGAATTCAAGTGGTGACGCGCGGGATCTTTCCCCGCGACGAGTGGCTGCATGTTTTCTTCACGTACAATGGCTCGCGGCGGGCTTCAGGGGTGAAAATTTACGTGAACGGCAAGGCGGTCGAAACCGACGTGAAACTGGATACACTGACTCCGAAAGATTCCATCCGGACGGATGCGGAGATGCACCTCGGGCGGCGGGATGATTACCAGCCGATGCGCGAAACGCGTTTCCAGGATGTGCGCTTTTATCAGCGTTTGCTGCCGCCCGCGGAAGTGGCGCGTCTGCCGTTCGAAGACGTCGCCAGCGAGATCGTGGCGCGTCAGCCGGATCCGACGCAGTGGACCACGGACGAAGCCTTTGTGGTCGCCGACCGGTATTTCCTCGGCGAGAAGGACACCGAGACCATGGTGCTGGCTGCGGCCGTGAGCGCGCATGATACGGCTCTCGAAGCGCTGACGAAGGACGGAACGCCAACCCTGATCGCGTTGGAAAAGAGTACGCCGGCGTACTCGGATGTGCTGACCCGCGGGGATTACTTTGCGCGGGGTGAGCGGGTGGAGCCGAGCGTGCCGCACTTTCTGCCGGAACTGCCGAAAGGAGCGCCGAAGAACCGCCGAGGCTTGGCGGAATGGCTGCTGGCGCCGGAGCAACCGCTGTTGACACGGGTGACGGTGAATCGCATGTGGCAGGAAGTATTTGGCCGGGGGCTGGTGGAAAGTGCGGGGGACTTTGGCATCATGGGCGATCGTCCGACGCATCCCGCCTTACTCGACTGGATGGCGGTGGAGTTTCAGGAGAGTGGTTGGGATGTGAAGCGTCTCTACAAATTGTTGGTGACCTCGGGCGTGTATCGGCAATCGTCGTACGCGACACCGGACCGTCTGGCCAAGGATGCCTCCAATAAGTTGTGGGCGCGTGGACCGCGCTTTCGGATGGATGGCGAAATGTTGCGCGACAATGCGCTGCTCGCTTCGGGACTGCTGGTGGAGAAGCTCGGCGGGCCGTCCGTAAAACCGTATCAGCCGGAGGGGATCTGGGAGGAAGTGGCGATGCCTAGTTCGAACACGCGCACGTATGTGCCCGACACCGGAGATGGGCTGTATCGACGGAGCGTATACACCTTCTGGAAACGGGCCTCGCCGCCGGCGAGTATGGAGACCTTTGACGCGACCTCGCGCGAAGTGGTTTGCACCAAGCGGGCGCGAACCAACACGCCCTTGCAGGCCTTCGTCACGATGAACGATCCGCAATGGGTGGAGGCGGCCCGGAAGCTCGCGGAGCGTGCGATCAAGGCCGCGCCGGCGCCTGATGCGCGGTTGGATTTTCTGGCGCGCACGACCTTGGCTCGGCCGCTGCAGGCATCCGAGCGCGCGGTGCTGCAGCGGAGCCGGGAAGCGTTTCGCGCCCGGCTTGGATCCGAGAGCGCCGCGGAGGACGTCGCGGAATTACTTTCCGTCGGCGAGTCGCCGGTTGATGCATCGCTGCCCGCGGCCGAAGTCGCCGAGTGGACCCTGGTCGCGAGCCAGTTCCTGAACTTGGACGAGTTCCTGACCAAATAACCCGCGTGCCATCAGGACCCATGGGATTGTCCCGCTCTCACCTCAGAACCCGTCTCACGCCATGAACCACGACCCTTCTGCTCACGATCATCACGACCTCTGTTCGGATCATGGGGGCGAAAATCCAACCGTCTGGGATTTGCCCCAGGTGCCGCTTGGCCTGAAGCAGGAGTGGCTCGACCTTGAGACGCGCCGGCACTTTCTCGGCCGCGGGGCGAAGGCACTGGGCTGGGCGGGTCTCGCGACCATTCTCGGACGCACCGCGCCGAATTTGCTGGCGAGCAACGCGTCGCCCTTGGGCGGGCTCGGTCTCGCGCCGAATTTCGCGCCGAAAGCCAAGCGGGCGATCTATCTCTTCATGGCGGGTGCGCCGTCACAGTTTGAAACGTGGGATTATAAACCCGCGCTCGCGGACATGTTCGACAAGGACCTGCCGGAGTCAGTGCGTGGCGGGCAGGTGTTAACGGGCATGACGGCGAGCCAGGCGCGTTTCCCGATTGCGCCAAGCCGCTATAGTTTTTCCCAACACGGCAAAGCCGGCCATTGGGTGTCCGAACTTTTCCCGCACACGGCGAAAATCGCGGACGATCTCTGCGTGATCAAGTCGCTCCACACCGAGGCGATCAATCACGAGCCGGCGATCCTGCAGATTACGACGGGCAACATGTTTCCAGGCCGTCCCTCGGTGGGCGCCTGGCTATCGTACGGGCTGGGGGCGGCGAATGATGAATTGCCAACCTTTGTGGTGATGACCTCGAAAATGCCGGTGCGGGCGAATGTGCAGGCACTGTCGAACCGATTGTGGTCCTCGGGTTTTCTGTCGCCGGAACACGCGGCGGTGTCATTGCGCGCCGGCAACGATCCCGTGCTTTATATCAATAATCCCAAGGGGGTGGATTCCGGGCTGCGTCGGGCGATGATTGATGGCGTCAATGACCTGAATCGTCAGCTCTTCGAGCGAGTCGGCGATCCCGAGATCAACGCGCGCATCTCGCAGTACGAAATGGCGTTTCGGATGCAGACCTCGGTGCCGGAACTGACCGATTTTTCCAATGAACCCCAGTCGACTTGGGACCTGTATGGACCGAAGGCGAAAGAGCCGGGGACCTTTGCGTATAACTGTCTGATGGCGCGGCGACTCGCGGAGCGTGGCGTGCTCTTCACGCAGATTTTTCTTCGCAGCTGGGACAATCACAACAACCTGCCGGCGAATATCAAAACCCTCGCGGAAGATTCGGATCAACCGACGTACGCGCTGGTGACGGATTTGAAACGCCGCGGGTTGCTCGACGACACCGTCGTCATTTGGGGCGGGGAGTTTGGCCGCACGGTTTACTCGCAAGGCGTGCTTCGCCCCGATAACTACGGGCGCGATCACCATCCCCGCTGTTTCAGCATGTGGATGGCGGGTGGCGGCGTGAAGCCTGGTATCAGCTTTGGTGAGACGGATGATTTCTCCTATAATATCGCGAAGGATCCGGTGCATATCCGCGACCTGCACGCCACGATCCTGCACCTCTTCGGCATTGATCACAACAAGCTCTCCTTTAAATTCCAGGGACTGGATCAGAAACTCACTGGCGTGCTGCCGGCCAAAGTCATCAATGGCCTGCTCGCATAACGGCCATGCGCCGACGTCCCTCGCGGCAGCCCGGCGCGGATCTTCAAGGGTCCGCGTGCGAGCCGGAAAACGCGTAACGCACCCACGGTTCAGCCTGATGGCGTGGATCGGATTTTGCGCCGCCGCACTTCCGGCTTTGGTCAACGCGCAGGAGGCGGAGCCGTCGTTTTTCGCCGCTCGGGTGGAGCCGGTGTTGGACCGGCATTGTGTCGCCTGCCATGGCCCGGAGAAACAAAAGGCGGAGCTGCGGCTGGATACCTTTGAGCAGACGATGCGCGGGAGCGACGCCGGCGAAGTCGTGAAACCGGGTGATCTCAAGAGCAGTGAGCTCTTTCGTCGCATTACGCTGCCGACCGATCACGAGGATTTCATGCCCGCGGACGGCAAGCCGCCGCTCACGGCGGATGAAGTCAAGATTCTGGAGCTGTGGATTGGGTCCGGGGCCTCGGCGACGGCGCCATTGAGTGCGTTCCCGAACGCGCCGGTTCTGCGCCAACCGCGGGCCCTGGCGGCGCCGCTGGCGCCGGACTGGCGGCCACACCGCGACGCGATTGCAGCGTTGGAACGCGAACTCGGCGTGAAGCTCGCGCCCCGGTCCCAAGTTGCGACCGATGGCCTTGTGCTTCGCACCGCGAGTGCACCGGCGCGGTGCGATGACGCGACGCTGGCCCGTCTCGCGCCGGTGGCGGCGTTCATTGTCGAGGCCCAACTGGCGCGTACCCAGATTTCGGATGCGGGACTGGCGGCACTGGCCACGTGGGAAAATTTGCGTTTGCTGGATCTGACGCGCACGGCTGTCACTTCAGGCGGATTGGCGGAGCTGGCCAAGCTGACCAAGCTCGAAACGATCAATCTGACGGACACGGCGGTCGATGATACCGGGCTGGTCAAGCTGAAGGCGGCGCCGTCCCTGCAACGACTCTGGGTATTTGGGACGAAGGTGACAGACGCGAACGAGGCTCCGTTGCGGAACGCTTGGTAGAGCGAGGTGCACCACTCGAAATCGGTCGGCTATAGATCCGAGCGATTCCGAGTCTGCTCACTTGGGCGGGATTCA
>JBBQEG010000445.1:0-4467 GCA_038320495.1 Opitutales bacterium
CGCGAGCAATCCATGCTGGCGGTTTCGCAGGTCACCGCCGTCGGCACCGTTGAAACCAAGCCTCTCCTGCCGTCCTTCCTCTACCTGCCCAACGCGCAGGAGTTTCCGCTCGGGGCGCTCGGGCTGCCGTGGGCTCAGCAACAGGGAAATCTCGTCGTGGGCGAATTCGCCCGCGCTCACGGCGCCAAGGTTCCCGCGCGGCTGATCTCTTCCGCCAAGAGCTGGCTGTCCCACGCGGGCGTCGATCGTCAGAGCGCCATCCTGCCCTGGCAGGCGCCGGAGGATGTCACGCGGATTTCGCCGGTTGAGGCCTCGCGCCACTACCTCGCCCATCTCCGCGCTGCCTGGGATCACCAGTTTCCGGATACGCCTTTCGCCGAACAGGAACTGGTGCTCACCGTGCCCGCGTCCTTCGATGCCGCCGCGCGCGATCTTACCCTCGCTGCCGCGCAGCAGGCGGGTTGGCCGACCCTCACGCTGCTCGAGGAACCGCAGGCGGCTTTCTACGCCTGGACCGAACAGATGGGCGAACGCTTCCGCCAACACGTGCGCGCGGGCGACGTCATTCTCGTGGTGGACGTCGGTGGCGGCACCAGTGATTTCTCGCTCATCGCCGTGACCGATCGCGAGGGCGAGGTGGAGCTCACGCGCATCGCGGTCGGCGATCACATCCTGCTCGGCGGCGACAACATGGATCTCGCGCTTGCTTACACGGTTAATCAACGCCTCGGAGCCGAAGGGAAGAAGCTCGACGCCTGGCAGTTCAACGCGCTGACGTTTGCCTGCCGTCACGCGAAGGAAGCCATGTTTTCCAATGCAAAGCTCGCTCGCGTTCCCCTTGTCGTGCCCGGCCGGGGCTCGTCGCTCATCGGTGGCATGATCAAGGCGGAGCTCACGCGAGAGGAACTCACCCGCGTGCTCACCGATGGATTTTTTCCGAAGGTCGCAGTGTCCGAACTGCCCAAAACCGCCCGCAGCTCGGGTCTCACCCAGATGGCGTTGCCGTATGCGCAGGACGCCGGGGTGACGCGGCATTTGGCGGCCTTCCTTACCCGCCAGGCCAAAGCACTGGGATCGGCGCAGGCGGCGCCGGTGCCGATCACGGGAAAGGCGTTCGTGCATCCCACCGCCGTGCTGTTCAACGGCGGCGTATTCAGATCGGAACTACTGAAGGAACGCGTGCTGGAAGTCTTGAATCAATGGCTCGCCGCCGATGGCGGCAAGCCCGTCGCGGAATTGCCCGGCGCGGAACTCGATCTTGCGGTGGCGCGTGGCGCCGCTTACTACGGCTGGGCGCGGCATGGTCACGGCTTGCGTATTCGCGGCGGCACGGGCCGCGCGTATTACGTCGGCGTCGAAACGGCGATGCCAGCCGTGCCGGGCGTCGAACCGCCGGTGCGCGCGTTGTGTGTCGCTCCGTTCGGCATGGAGGAGGGCACGAAAGCCGACATCCCTCCGCAGGAGTTCGGCTTGGTCGTGGGTGAGCCCACCCGTTTTCGTTTCTTCACCAGCTCGGTGCGGCGGGACGACACCGTGGGAATGATGGTCGAAGATCCGGTGGACAATGATGAGTTCGAGGAGGTCGCACCGATCGAGTCGACGCTGCCCGTGGAGGCCGGTGATGAAGGCCGGCTTGTTCCGGTCAACCTGCAGGCGGCCGTCACCGAGATCGGCACGCTGGAGTTGCGTTGCCTTGAAAAAGGCGGCGCCGGCCGCTGGAAACTCGAACTCAACGTCCGGATGAAGGAATGAGCGGGGAACACGCGGAGGCGATCGAAGCGCGACGGCGGGAGTGTAGGACCGACGCTCGCTTTTTGTCGTGCTCGGGCTGGGTCTCGTGAATCAAAATTTCTGAAAGCTGACCATGTCTGCCACTCACGTTGTCGGGATTGATCTGGGAACCAGTAACTGCGCGGTCGCGTTTGCGCGCGTGGCTGACGGCGCGGAGGCGAGCATCACGGATTTTCCGGTGGTGCAGTTGCAGCGTCCGGGTCAGGTGGGCGCACAGCCATTGCTGCCGTCCTGTCTCTACGTGCCCGGCGCGCATGAACTCGCCGCGGGAGCGGTGCAACTGCCTTGGGGAGAATTACCGCCGCTGCTCGTAGGCGAGTTTGCCCGCTGGCAGGGAGCGCGCGTGCCAGGGCGCCTGGTCGCGTCGGCCAAGAGCTGGTTGTGTCATCCGGGCGTCGATCGCACCGCGGCGATTCTGCCGTGGGGCGCGTCCGCCGAGGTCACCAAGGTTTCGCCGATGCAGGCGTCGGGCCTCCTGTTGTCGCACATCGCCAACGCGTGGCAGGCGGCGCATCCGAACGCACCGCTGGCGGCGCAAGAGGTTGTGATCACAGTGCCGGCATCGTTTGACGAAGTGGCGCGCGCCCTGACGGTGAGTTCCGCGCGGCTGGCCGGACTGAAGACGTTCACGTTGGTGGAGGAACCGCAGGCGGCGTTCTATGATTTCACGTCGCGGCATCGTCATGACTTGGCGGATACGCTGACAGGAGTTCGTCTGGTGCTCGTCGTGGATGTGGGCGGAGGCACGACCGACTTCACCTTGATCTCCGTCGCTGTCGGCGATGAGGGGCCGGTGTTGAAACGCATCGCGGTGGGCGAGCATTTGATGCTGGGTGGCGACAACATGGATGCGGCCCTCGCTCGGCGCGCCGAAGAGCGGCTCACGGCCGCGGGGCACAAGTTGAATGCGACGCAATGGACGCAGCTCGTGCAGGTGGCGCGCGGAGCGAAGGAGGCGTTGCTGGCAGTCACGGCGCCTGAGCGCCATGCGATCGCAGTGGCGGGCACCGGCAGTCGATTGATTGGATCGACAGTGTCGACCGAGCTCACGCGCGACGAGGTGGAGCAGCTGATTGTGGACGGTTTTTTCCCGGCGTCGGAGCCGGATGAGACGCCGCGTCGGTCGGCCCGCGTGGCCCTGCAGGAACTCGGTTTGCCCTACACCCAGGATCCGGCGATCACGCGGCACCTGGCGGCGTTTTTGACGACCCACGCCGCGGCCAGTTTCGCGGCGCTGCAGGCGCGGGAAGCGAATCCGGCTGGCAGCGAGGCGACGGCACCGAAATTTGCAGTCGGCGAGTTGCCGCGACCCGATGCGATCCTGCTGAACGGCGGCGTCTTCAATGCGGCCCGGCTGGCGCAGCGGCTGGTTGAGGTCGTCTCGGGCTGGTGGCCGGAGAGCCCGCGCATTCCGCTGTTGCATCATGATTCGCTGGACCTGGCGGTCGCGCGCGGAGCGGCGGCGTACGGCTTGGTGCGTCGCGGGATTGGTCGTCGCATTGGCGGAGGCGCGGCTCAGGCGCTGTATATAGGCCTGACGCCGGAGAAAGCGGAGGCGACGCAACGCGCCGTCTGCGTCATTCCGCGCGGCCATGAAGAAGGACAGACCCTTGATCTTACGGAGCGTCCATTCCAGCTTATGGTCGGCCAGCCTGTGCAGTTTCCGCTTTTTTCTACCACGGCGGATCGGGTGGATCGGCCGGGTGAGATTGTGGACATCACGGATGCGTTTCATCCGCTGCCCCCGCTGCACACGTTGCTGCGGGCCACGCACGCGAAAGGCGGCGGTGTGCCGGTGCACTTACGTTCAACCCTGACCGAACTCGGCACGCTCGAGTTGTGGTGTGTCTCCAACGCCGCCGACGAACGCTGGCGTCTGGAGTTTGAATTGCGCGGTGCGACGGCTCGAAAGGGAGCGACCGTGACCGAGTCGATGCCCGCGAGTTTTGGTCAGGTGCGCGACCTTGTGGATCGCGTGTATGGTCCGGCACCGCGCACGGTGGAACCGCGCGAAGTGAAACGTCTGGGCGAAACGCTCGAGGCGGCGCTGGGCGAACGGGAAACGTGGAGCGTGCCGCTGTTGCGCGAGCTCTGGGGCACGATGTTTGCCGGAGCGAAACGGCGCCGACGGTCAGCGATTCACGAGCGGATTTTCTACCGCTATGTCGGCTACGGCTTGCGGCCCGGATTCGGTTATCCGCTGGACGAATGGCGCTGCGAGCAGACCTTTCAGCTGCTGACGGAGAACGTTACGTTTCACGGTGAAGCCGCGGTTTGGAATGAGTTTTGGGTGATGTGGCGGCGCATCGCGGGTGGACTCAACGCCGAGCAGCATCAGGCGATTTGGCGGGTGTTGGAGCCGCATCTGGCGCGGCGCATTCCGCCGAATGCTTCAAAAAACGCGGCGCGCCCAAAAGGCCTACAACCCGAGGGGCTCGACGAAATGGTGCGGGCCGCCGCGTCGCTCGAGCACCTGAACCCGGAACAGAAAATTGTCTTCGGAAACTGGATCGTGACGCGGTTGAAAACGGCGGGGCAGTCAGGCTCCGGCCCGTGGGCGTGGTCGTTGGGACGAGTGGGATCGCGCGTGCCAATCTTTGGCAGTGGACATCGGACCGTGAGCGCGGATCACGCGGCGGAGTGGTTGGAGCTGCTGCTGCAGAAAGATCTGCGCTC
>JBBQEG010000446.1:0-4465 GCA_038320495.1 Opitutales bacterium
TCACCGTGCCCCAGGCGATCGCGGTCGCCGAGGCTTTTGCGCGCGGACTGAAACGTGCGCGGGCCGCCGGCCTCGCGGCCGACGCCATTCGTCCTTATATCACGCTGATGATTGGCCGGGTCGACGATCACCTGAAGCGGGGCGCGGAACAGCAGGGTATCACCCCTTCGCCAGGCGCGCTCGACTGGGCCGGCATCGCGGTTTTCAAGAACGCCTATCGGCTGTTCAAGGAACGCGGCTACCCAGGCATGCTGCTGGCGGCGGCTTACCGCCATGAAGGCCATTGGTCACAAATCATCGGGCGCGAGGTGCTGCAGACCATTCCCTATACATGGTGGACGAAGTTCAATGTTTCCGGCGCAGTTCCCGCGCTCACCCTCGAGCAGCCGGTGGACGACGCGATCGTGGCGGAGCTGCGCGCGAAGTTTCCCGATTTCGTGCGGGCTTACGATCCGGACGGCATGAACCCCCGCGAGTTCCTCGGCTACGGCGCCACGCAGCACACGCTCAACCAATTCCTCGGCGGCTACGCCGAACTCCTTGCCTCCATCCGGCAACGCATCCTCCCTGTATAAAGATAATATATAAACAGGCGGATAGGCGGCCAAAGCGATGATCTCGCCCGTCACCCGCTCAGACGCTTTTTAACGAACACCGCTCCCTTCCCTGCTTACGTTCTCCCTCTCATGACCACCTCCGCTGCCGCGATCGCCCCGTTTTTCATCAATGGTGAATGGACCCGTACTCCGGGTCTCGCCACCACGCCGGTCTTCAATCCGTCCACCGGCGAGGTCATCGCGGAAACGCCCGTCGCCACCGCGACGGAAGTCGAATCGGCGGTCACCGCGGCCCATGATGCGTTCCCGGCGTGGATGGAAACGCCACCCATCGAACGCGCGCGCGTGCTGTTTCGCTATCGTGAACTGCTGCTCGCAAACTTTGATCAGATCGCAGCATTGATTTCGCGCGAGCATGGTAAAACCCGCGGCGAGGCCCGCGGTGATCTGCAGCGAGGCATCGAAGTCGTCGAGTTTGCCACGGGCATTCCCACGCTGATGTTCGGCGATACACTCGAAAATGTGGCCCGCGGAATTGATTGCGAAACGCTCCGCCAGCCGCTCGGCGTGTGCGTTGGCATCACGCCGTTTAATTTCCCCGCGATGGTCCCGATGTGGATGTTTCCCATCGCGCTCGCCTGCGGAAATACGTTCATCCTCAAACCAAGCGAGAAGGTTCCACTCACCGCCGTGCGCATCGTCGAGTTGCTCGTCGAGGCCGGACTGCCCAAGGGCGTGCTCAACCTGATCCACGGCGGGCGCGACTGCGTGGATGCGTTGCTCACGCATCCGAAGGTCCGCGCAATCTCATTTGTCGGGTCCACCGCGGTCGCCCGCCACATTTACGAGACCGGCACCAAGCATGGCAAACGCGTGCAAGCCGCGGGCGGAGCGAAGAACTTCCTGCTCGTGATGCCCGATGCCGATGTCGGCCGCACGGTCGAAGGCATCACCGGCGCCGCCTTTGGTTGCGCCGGCGAACGCTGCATGGCCGGCTCCACTGCACTCGTCGTGGGCGGCGCCGCCAAATCCGTGTTGCCCACGCTGATCGATGCCACCAAGGCAATGCGCGTCGGCCGCACGGACCTCGATGGCAGTGCCCAACCGGAAATGGGTCCGGTCATTTCCGCGCAACATCGCGACCGAGTCCTCTCGCTCCTCGCGCAAGGCGAACAGCAAGGCGGACGCTTCCTTGCCGATGGACGCGGCGCACGGGTGGCGGATTCACCGAACGGTTTTTTTGTTGGTGCAAGTATCGTCGAGCAGAACGATCCGGCGAGTAATGTCCTCATGCGGGAAGAAGTCTTCGGTCCGGTCCTGAGTGTGATGCACATGAGCGACCTGAATGCGGCGATCGAGATCGCGAACCGTTCCAGCTACGGTAATGGTGCGGCGATTTTCACGCGTTCCGGACAAGCCGCCCGCGAGTTCAAGCATCGGATCAAGGCGGGCATGGTCGGGGTCAACATCGGGGTGCCGGCCGCGATGGCGCCGTTTCCGTTCAGCGGCTGGGGGGATTCGTTCTTTGGCGATCTGCACGTGCAAGGCCGCGAGGGCGTTTACTTTTATACCCAGCAAAAGGTCATTACGTCCCGCTGGTTTGCCGAAGGCGAAGGCGACGTCTGGCGGAAGTAAGTTGCGAAGCACACGAAGGCTGCGGACTACGAGTAACCAAACCCAGCAGCCCGCGCGCTTCAGGCCGCGAAGGTTCTGTCCACGCCAGGACGTGGCCATGGCCGGTGGATCACGCCCGTTTCCCACGAGCGGCATCGACCAAAACGATGTCGCATATGCGACATCGTTTTGGTCGATGCCGTACGCCCGGCCCGGCTCAACCCGAGTAGCGCAGGCGTCCCGGGCTAATCCAGACGGCCTGCCCGTTCCTCTTTCCCGTCCACTCGTTGTCCGCTACTCGCACCTTCCCGGCCCCCTTCCCTCCAGAATTAGGTGGATTCGTCCCGGGACGGTTGGATGCACGCGGGGAGTTTGTTCTGTGGGGGGCGTGAGACATCCCCATTCCGACCAAATCGCCTCTCCCCGGTCTTATTTTGAAGCGGACTCCGAGAACCGGGCCGAACTCACGAGCTTGGTGATTCGCGCGCAAGCCGACGATCTCGACGCGCAGTCCCAACTCGTTCGCCTCTACTCGCACCGCATTGCCGGGTTCCTGCGCACGATCGTTCGCGACGGCAATGCGATCGATGATGTCGCCCAGATGGTGTTCATCAAGATGGTCCGCCGGCTCAACTTGTTGCGGGAGGCAATCTCCTTTGAAGCCTGGCTGTTCGCCATGGCGCGGAGCACGGCCTTGGATTATCTGCGGAGTCGCCGCCGGCGCCCGGAACTGCTCGCCGACGATCCTGAACTCTTTGATATCGCTGACACGAGCAGCCCCATGCTAATGAGCGAAATCACGGAGGCATTGACCGGCGCGCTCACACACCTTTCGCCCAAGGATCGCACCGTCGTCTCAATGGTGGTCGAGGGGCATAGTTATAAAACGATCGCGGCCCAAGAGGGCTTAACCCTCGGGGCGGTAAAGGCCCGGCTCACCCGCGTCCGCCCTTTTCTTCGGGCCGCGGTGGGTCTCGCGACAGGTACCCGTCTACCCGGCCAGGAAGAAGAACGATACGGCGCGCGGACGCGTAACCTTTCGGCCACCTAAGCGTCTGGCCAGCGGTGAGACGAACAGCCTCAGGTGCTACGGTGCTACTCGCTGTGATTACTGTAATCTCGGCGACCATCGCGTGGCGCGCTTCCGCCCGCGCTGCGGAGTTGAACCACGCCGTTCTGAGCGGCGCGGGAGATCCCGGGCTGCAAATGCGGCTGAACGAGCTGGAAAGCCGCAATCGAATCCTGGAAGATCTGTTGGATGCCACCGAGAAGCCGTCGGTGTCCGGGTCCCTCGCCGGACCCGGAGCACCCTCGATTCGTTCCTATTATAGTCGGCCCCGCGGTTTACCCGGAGATGTTCGCTCGCCCCCTATGTCACGAGCAGGCATCCGCCCACCTGCCAACCTGCAGCCGTGCGGGTGTGCCCACTGCCGTTACGAGGCAGCGAGGGCTGAACGCCTGAGATCGCTTTAGCCCAGGCTAAGATGGGAGCTTGAAGCCCGCGGCTGCAATAGGCGGTGAAACAGACATTCCTGTCTGTGGCTTGGAGGCCGGCCTCACCCGAATTTCAATCGGTCCTGCAACTCGCGCAGACCGCGCGTCATCGCCAACTTCGTACCGTCGGAAAGCACGATCACATGCTCGTTGTTGAAGGTCGGCTCGATGTGCGCGATCCGATCCAGGTTCACCATCGCGGACCGGCTGACCCGCACAAATTCACGCGGCGATAGCTGCTCCTCAAATGTCGCCAGGGTTTCGCGCACGATGTGGTTTTCCTTCCCGGCGTGCACGACCACATAATTTCCCGAAGCCTCGATCCAGTCGACGTCGGCGGTCTTGACAAATCGAACCCGATTGCGATCCCGCACCACGATGCGAGTCAAAAACTCCGCGGGCGGCGCCTGTTGCTCGAGCATGGTCAACAATCGCCGTGTCACGTCATCCGGCTGCCGGCGCGCGAGCTGTTCACGCGCTCGCGCCACGGCCGCCTTGAAACGCGCCACTTTGAACGGCTTCAGCACGTAATCCAAGGCTTGCGCCTCGAACGCCTTCACCGCGTGTTCATCAAATGCCGTCACAAAGATCACGACCGGCACTGGCGGCGGCAATTCCCGCAGCATCTGAAAGCCGTCCATCTCCGGCATCTGCACATCAAGGAGCAGCAAATCCGGCCGGCTCTCTTGAATGGCCAGCAGCGCCTCGGGACCGCTGCTGCACTCCCGGATCACGGAGAAATCACCCTCGGCTTCCAGCAGCGTCCGCACGCGCTCCCGCGCGAGCGGCTCGTCGTCCAC
>JBBQEG010000447.1:0-4441 GCA_038320495.1 Opitutales bacterium
AATGAGCAGGGCGAACAGGAGGGAGCGTGAGGTCATGGCGTAAACGGAGGGGAGCGGAGCGATTGCGATCTGGCGGGGGGCGTGGGGGGGAGGCGGAGACGGTGCGATCCAACGGAATTATTCGGGCAAATGCCAGTTCGCGCCCTCAGCCATCACGCTCGCGTTAATCCGGAGGAGGTGGGCTTTGAGACGCGCGAGGACGGTGGGTTGAGTGTCGGCGAGATTGGTTTGCTGGCTGGGATCGGCTTCGAGATCAAACAGCTGCCAGTTTTGGTAGCCGCCGGATTTGAGGGCAGGAATCCACGCTTCGCGAAACATGTTGTCGGAGGAGAGTTCGTAATCAGGATCCGCGGTCAACGACCACCGGCCATCCCGCAGGGCGACAATGGGACGGGATTTTTGCAGATGCCAGAAAAGTGGCTGGTGACGCGTGAAGGCGCGGCCGTTTTCGGGACGCAGCAACGGACTGAGATCGGAGCCATCGATAAAAACACCGGCGGGCGGTGCGATTCGCAAAAGGCCGCAGACGGTGGGCAGCACGTCGACGAGACCGGCGGGCGTTTTCTCTATGCGTCCGGCCGTTACCACGCCGGGCCAGGAAATGATTCCGGGCACGCGGATCCCGCCTTCCCAGTTGGTACCTTTGACGCCGCGAAGATGGCCGACCCGGTCCTTGCGGTAACTGCCGTTGTCGGAGGCGTAGATGATCAGGGTGTTTTCCGGTGGTGCGATCTCTTTGAGTTTGGCGAGGAGTCGGGCGATCGCGCGATCGGTGTTGTCGATCGTGCCGGAGTAGATCGCGGCGGCGTCCTTCAGTGCGCCGTAATCCGAGACGATCTCATCGGGCGCGGCGATGGGCGCATGCGGTTCGTGGAACCAGACGTTGAGAAAAAACGGCTGGTCTTTCGGGCGAGAGTGATCGAGCCACGCGATGGCTTCGTCGACGACGATCTGAGCGGAATAGCCTTCGATTTTGCCCACGGGCTCGCCGTTGCGGATGAAGTTATCCGGGTTGCGATGGCTGGGGCTGGCGTTGTTCCAAGTCGCAAACCAGTGATCAAAACCGTGAGCGGACGGGGTGGGTTTTTTGCGCTCGGGCGTAGGCAAGCCGAGGTGCCATTTGCCGACATGCGCCGTTGCGTAACCGGCCTGCTTCAGAACCTCGGCCAGCGTGGTCTCGCTTTCCCGGAGGTGCGAGCGCTGGGACTTGTCATCGATCCAGCTATACACACCCGTGCGGATGTGCTGCCGACCCGTGAGCAGCGTGGCCCGCGACGGCGAGCACACGGCGCAGCCGGAATAGAAGTCGCTGAACTGCACGCCGCGGGCCGCGAGGCCGTCGAGCGCGGGTGTCTTCGCCGGACCGCCGTAGCTGGCGATGTCCTTGAAGCCCAGATCGTCGGCGAGGAGGATCACGACATTCGGCCGCGAAGGCGGAACGGAGGCGGCGTGCGTGACGATGCAGCCAATGCCGACGGCGGCGAGGAGAACGAAGAAACGATTCATGAGGTGAGACTTTTCATACCAATCGCCCGTATACTTTAGACGATTGTCTTAACGAGATGCGCAAAGCGCGCCGTGGTGATCCAGCTCGATTGCTTCGTCGCTTCGCTTCTCGCAATGACAGTCCAAATATTAAGGGACGTTGGTTTCAGCCGGATGCTGTGTTGCGACGGGATGGGGAAAGCTGAATTCAGGAAGTGGATACGCCTGCGGCTGATTTTACTGCGGGATCGGATCGCCGCGGCGGACGACCGTGCCTTCCCAGACGGCCTCGTCGGTGGTGCGATCATAGGTCAGCACGCGACTGGCGCTGTTGGCCGCGGGTGGAAGATCGATCTTGGGCAGCCACTTTTTGTGCTGCGCGATGACGGCGGCGTGCTCGGGCCGGCCCGCGAGGTTCGTCCACTCGTTGGGGTCTTTTTGCGAGTCGTAGAGTTCCTCGCTGCCGTCGGCGTAGCGAATATAACGCCAGTGTTCGCTGCGGATACCATGATTGCCGCGATTGTGACTTGTGATCGCGGGCCGCTCGCGCTTGGCGTTGGCATTCTTCAGTTGAGGGACCAGACTGAGTCCTTCGAGATCATTGCGGGCAGGCAAGCCGCAGAGTTCGGCTAGCGTGGGGTAAATATCTAGCAGCTCCGCGGGTTGCGTGGAGCGTCCGCCGGCTTTCACACCGGGGCCGGCAAAGATCAGCGGCACGCGGGTGCCGTCATCCCAGAGCGTATTCTTTCCGGTGATACCTTTCTCGCCGAGGTGCCAGCCGTGGTCGCTCCAGAGGACAATGACAGTGTTGTCGGCAATGCCGGCTTCTTCGAGAGCAGCCATAACGCGGCCGATCTGTGCATCCACAAAAGTAGTACTTGCGAGGTAGGAGCGCGCAAGATTGCGCCATTGATTGGCTTCCTCGACCCACTTCAGGCGTGGCTCGGGGAGACTCCAGTGCAGATACCAGGAGAACCGCGGTGTGTCGTCACGGTCATCCCGTTTGATCTTCGGCAGGACGCTGTCGTTATCGGGAAACATATCGTACCACTTCTGGGTGATATAGCACGGCACGTGGGGCAGAAAGAATCCGGCGGCGAGAAAGAACGGCTGATCCTTCGGCGCCGACTTGATCTGATCGATGGCCCAACTCGCAACCTGGTAGTCGCCCTTGTCCTCATCCTTATGCGGGAAGACGCCCCAATCCATGAGTGGATTGTTGCCCATCGGCGTTGGCCCGATGAGTTTTGCCGGTGGCCGGACGCCGACCCCGGGTGAAGGACCGGTGACGTCGAACTCCTTCACCGCGTTAACCGGGCTGGGCGCCTTGCCTTTGCCCTGTTTACCAGCGCCGCCACCTCCGCCTGTGCCGCCGTGATAGATCTTACCGGCGGCCATGGTGCGATAGCCATTGGCGGCGAAGTGCTGGGGGAGGCTGACGCGATCCTTCCACTCGGGCAACGTGCGAAACCACGGCGAGAGGCCGTAGATCCCGGTGGTGGTCGGTCGCAGTCCCAGCATCAGACTCGTGCGTGAAGGATTGCACAGCGGAGCCTGACAGTGGGCGTTGAGGAGGGCAGTGCCACGGGCCGCCAGGCGATCAATGTTCGGGGTCTTGGCCAGAGGATGGCCACCGAAGGCGCCAACCCAGTCGTTCTGATCATCGATGGCAATGAAGACGACGTTGGGCCGCTGAGCGGCTTCGCGGGCTACAGCCGTGGCCGTGCCCGATGAGAGGAGGGGAAATAACAGGAGGAGGTACCGATTCATAATTGGGGTGAGAGGGGCATGGTTTTGGAATCTGTAGAGTTGGGATTTTACGATCCACTTTGTGACAGGCCCTCAACCGAGTTTCTCATTCGCCAAGGGTGCGGGCAAGGGCGGTATGGTGAAAGCTTGCGCAAATGCCAGCCGGCGTTTCTTCGTCCGAAATGAGGTGCGTGACGGTTAGCGAGCTCCCTTCCGAGTGGTCGCCGCCGCGGTGTTGACCCCGGGGATCGGCACCGGAAAGCGGGCATTTTCACTGACTTCGCGACGGAGGATCTTCTCCGCTTCCGCGATAAGATCGGGGCGCGCCGCGGCGAGATCATTGGCCTCGGCGTAATCCTTCGAGAGATCATAGACCTCCCACGGGCCTGGACGGGCGGTTTTCAGATTTTGCCGGACGAGCTTGAAGTCACCGAGGCGGATCGCGACCTGGCCACCGTATTCAGGAAAGACCCACAGCATGGGCTTGGTGCGCGTGGTCGTGGTCTGCTTTCCTTGGAAAACGGGCCAGAGGCTTTCGCCGTCGAGACCGTCCGGTTGAGGCAGCGCGGCCGCCTCGCACAACGTGGGAAACCAATCGGGGAAATACGTGGGCATTGCACTCACGGTTCCGGCCGGAATCCGGCCCGGGAGTCGCGCGATCATGGGCACGCGCAGGCCGCCTTCATACACGCTGCCTTTATAGCCGCGCAGTCCGGCCGTGCTGTTGAAGAAGACGGCATCGACTCCACCCACATGGAAACGCTCGCTCTGCGGGCGCGGATGCGTGGTGCCGTTGTCACTCGTGAAAATCACGAGCGTGTGATTGGCGACTCCGGCTTGCTCAAGCGCAGCCATCACCCGTCCGACGTGGCTGTCGAGGTCCGAAATCATCGCGGCGTAACCGGCGCGAGGGCGCGGATGCGGCACGTAACCGGCCTCGCCGCGATAGGGGACGTCGTCCCATTCGGCAGGGAATTTTTCCACAGACTCCTTGGGCGGATGCATCGCGACGTGCGGCTCGACGAACGGAAGATAAAGAAAAAATGGCCGGCTGCGATTCGCCGCAATGAAGCGTTCCGCCTCGGCGATCATCAGCTTCGGCGCATAGGTTTCGCCGATCCAATCTTCGAGGCGCACCGTGCCCTCCGGTTGTTTCGCATGGCCCGGGATCGGACGGTGGTTGATCGTGATCTTTTCGGCGTTCCGC
>JBBQEG010000448.1:0-4414 GCA_038320495.1 Opitutales bacterium
CTCGCCGCCAGCCAGGGCATCGACTATTTTAATAGCATCACGAATCCCGACCCATACCGGGTCGCTCGCTTCGACGATACGCGCGGTCCGAACAGCATTCTTTTCGGCATCGGTGCGCCCGGTGGTCTGCTCAACCAATCGTCAAAGGTCGCCCTTACCCACAGCAACACTGCCAATCTCCGCTATGGCTTTGGATCTTGGGATCGCAGCCGCGCCGAACTGGACGTGAACCGCGTCTTGATTAAGGACAAACTGGCCGTCTCGGTGGCGGCGCTTCACCAGGAGAACGGCGGCTGGCGGCAATTCGATTTTCAGGACAAGGAACGTATCTTCGCCGCCGTTACGGTTCGGCCGTTCCGCACCTTGACGCTGAAGGCGATGGGCGAAACCGGCCGCGACACGAGCGCGGTTATGAAAACGATGCCACCCAGCGAAGAGGTGCTCGCCTGGTACGACAACCGGGCAGTCCGCGGCGTCACTGCCGTAACGGTTGCGCCCACCACCGCAGCGCCGAATGCCGCTCTCGCCGCTTTAGGCATCACCACTCGCAATGGCACCCGCGGGGGCCAGAATCGCCGGGCGGTCTTCATTGAAAACAATGGGACGATCTTCGACGCCATCGGCACGTATCTGACCGGCAGTTACAACAACGCCGCCGTTCGCGGTCCGGACGGCACCCCCGGAGTAACCGGCTCCGCTCTCGTGATCAACGACCCGCAACTTTATCCACGGTGGGCCAATGCCGGCGGACCTGGCATGCAACGCACGCAGCGTCTCTATAACTTCACGCTCACGGCCGACTGGCAGCCGACCAGGAACCTGGTGTTTAACTTCGGTCATCATTACCAGCAAACGACCCTCACCAGCCGCATCCTCGTCGGCGCCGATCCCGTCCTGCGCGGCGACCCCAACCGCACGCTGGGGATCAACGGTCCCGCCAACCCTTTCGCGGGCCAGCTCTACTTCGATGGCAACTGGCGGGGCGACATTCACTATGGCGATTACCGCGAGTCACGCGTGTCCGCCTCCTATTCGATCAACACGAAGAATAAGTGGCTGGGCCGGCATCGCGTGGCCGGTTCCTGGTCCCACTCCGATCAATCCGACCTTCATGCCCTGTCTTGGCTGTCGCTCGCCGGGCGGCCTTTTAACGCTGTCCCAAACAACGCCAACAATCGGGTCATCTCTCGCAATTATGTCACGGAGGGCGACTACAACACCTATCGCGTGGGCGATTGGCGGACGTTGCCGTCGCAATTCACCTTTGACGGCCGGACCTTTGACACCGCGTTCGTCAATGACGTCGCCGGCGCTAATAACAGCGGGATGAAGCAGGGAATGGATTCCCTCCTCGCCGTCGTTCAAAGCTATTTCTTTTCCGATAAACTGGTCACAACGCTCGGTTACCGGGAGGACCAGGTTACAATCAACCAACTTGGATACTACGTCGATCCGGTGATCGGCGATGTAATTGATGCGGACCCGGACAAGGCAACGGTGACGAAATTGACAGCCCGCACGGAGACGATTGGCGCCGTCTATCATGTGACGAACTGGTTTTCCCTGATCGCGAATCGCTCCTCGAATCTCGGCGTTCCTCCACTCGCCCGGACGGTCTTTCCCCTCGGCAACCTCGCACCGCTCTCCCGCGGCAAAGGCGAAGACTACGGCATCGGACTCGATCTGCTCGACGGACGCGTCAGTGCGCGCTTCGTCTACTTCACCGCCAACGAACAGGGCCGTATCACGAGCGCCGGCCTCGGCGGCGCACCAGCTCGAAATGCGCGCGTCATGAACGCCTACGGTGAAGTCCTGGCGGGGCCCGGCCTGCCGTTTTCCGCCACTCAATGGGCGGATCTATACAAGACTTATAATCCGCCGGCCAATGCCATCGCGTCCGATTTCTTCTCCGAGGGCTATGAAGCTCGCATCACAACCAACCTCACCCGCAACTGGCGGCTGGTCGCAAACTACTCTTATACGGACTCTGGTCGCACCAATCTCGCAACGGAGATGATCGACTGGTATGGTCTCAAGGCGGCGGACGGCGCCCAGTTGATTCAAGGCGTGCGACAAGATGCGGGCGGGCGCTATATCATTGATCCCTCCGCGTATGAACCGGGCGGCACCATTGCCAAATGGATCGAATTGGGCGGCATGCACCCCGCTGCCAATCCATCGGATCTCGATTCCAATACGAACGGCGTCACCGTCGCACAGGAGATCTTCAACCTGGTCGACACGTTGAACAACGAAAAGGAGCAACAGGAAAAGCGTTGGGGCGTGCGACCGCACAAGATCAGTTTCTTCACGGCGTATGATTTCAAAGAGGGCCGGCTCAAAGGGTTCACCCTCGGTGGAGGCTGGCGCTGGCGCAGCGCCAACATTATTGGTTCAAACTCAAGCGGGGAGGAAATCCGTGGTGAGGTCATCACCGCGGCCGACATGATGATGGCCTACGGCATGAAGTTCAAACGCCTGCCCGGACGCGTCCGGTTTCAAGTCAACGTTTCGAACCTCTTCGACAAGACGGACATCATTCCGGTGCGTCTGTCGACCTCGGCCGCCGCAGCCGATGGATTCGTGCTGCCAGGAAACCGCGGGGTTGCCTACAGCCGGTATGATCTGGTTGCACCGCGCGAGATTCGTTTCACGACGACGTACTCCTTCTGAGTAGTGTAGACGGGATTTTTTGGGCTCATCCGCACCGGAAGAATTGGCGGACTATAGTTCATCAGAAAACCCAATCCCTCGTCGTTTCTCCTCCGTTCGCTTCGTTGCCTCCTGGAAAAACAGAGAGGAGTCCGAGCTCGGACGAAAAAGGCCCACCCGTCCCCCCGGTGAAGCACGTGCCGCTCTTGTGGGGCACGTGCTCGCCTCCTCCGCGGGTTCCGCGCTTACGATTTCTTCAACGCGACCCGCTTCAACTTCGTGAAGCGTCCGACGAAATTCCAATCCTGCACAAAGAGGTTTCCGTCCTTGTCGAACGAGACTCCGTGCGGTGCGATAAAGATGCCGTCCTGCCAGAACTGCGGCTCCAGTTTATACTGCGCCCATTGCTTCTGATCGGGATTATCACCGAGGGTTGACGCGACCGCACCTTTCTTATCCACGATCACCACGCGGCCCTGCAACTCTGCCACCGCCGCCACGTCACCCATGATCGAAATCGCGCAGGGGCGCCGGAGCTCGGTCGCATGCACACCGATCCACTTCCCTTCCATATCCAAGTGCACCAGACGCATATTTTCGCGATCGGCCACCAGCAAACGAGGAGCACCGTAACGGGTGTCGAGCACGATCCCGTGACAGGTCTTGAACTGCCCAACGCCCTCACCGCGCGTACCGATCGTTTTCAGGTATTTGCGGTCGGCACTATAAACATGAATGACACTGGCGCCGTAACCATCGGCGACATAGATCCGGTTATCCGGGCCCACCGCGATCGCGGTCGGCCGATAAGCCGTCGGCTTCTTCGTGGTATCGGCGGGCTGGTCATAAAAGCCACTCTCCGTCGGCACCCCGATCGTCCACTCGACTTTACCGTCGAGACCAAGCTTTACGGCTTGGTTACCCTTTACGTGCGCGGCATAGATGAACTCTTTGTTACCCTCGCTGCGGATAATAAAGCCGTGGATCCCGGTCAATTCCGGGGCCAGTCCGCGGAGGAACTTACCACTCGCATTGAAAACGAGGATTCCATTGGGACCGTCGGAGGAAACGTAGACATTACCCGCCCCGTCGACCGCGACCCCGCCATGCGTGGGCCCGAGCGAGATGCCGTCCGGCACCTTGGCCCAACCCGGGACGACGTCGAAGCGCCACGCGCCCTGGCCAAGCGGCCCGGCGGGCAGAGCGACGGATTTGGCGAGGTCAGCCTGAGCGGCCGCCGAGGAACCGGTGGATTGCGCATGCGCAAATCCACAGACGAATGACAGCAGAAGAACAGAACGCGGGAACATGGGTGAAAAACGAGCGAGTGACGTTACGACGCAGAGGCAAAGAAGACGACGGGAGGCTTGAACGCGAGTCCGGCGGCGTCAAGCGGCCGAAACCAAGTGAAACGGACATTCCTGTCCGTTCCCTGCGTTCCCGACGTCCATGTCCTTGCTCGTAACCTGCACTTGTCGCGCGGGAATTGTGCCCCAACCTTTTCATTCCCGTTCAGCGGAAGCCCTCGCGCCCTCCCCTCCCTCCCGTTCCCATGAAAATGTTTCGTCACATCAGCCTTGTTGCGATCGGCCTGATCGCCTCCTCCGCTTTCGCCGCCGCGCCCAGCCGTCCGAACGTTCTCCTCATCCTCGCGGAAGACATCGGCCCGCAACTCGCGTGCTATGGCGAGCCCCTCGTGAGCACGCCCAATCTCGACCGCCTCGCTGCGCGCGGGGTACGTTTCACGCGTGCGTTTACCACC
>JBBQEG010000449.1:0-4403 GCA_038320495.1 Opitutales bacterium
AGGCGGACGAGCCGCGCCCGCCGCCAGAGAATCGTGAGTTGACTCTCGAAATGCGCCCGATCCGCCGGACTCGCCAGCTGCATCTGGCCGGCCAGGCCGCGCGTACGATCCACCACGCGACCGAGACGGTTGGTAAGCGTCAGCATCAACGCACCCACGCCCGAGAGCATGATTACCGGCGTGATGGCGAGCTGGATGACGGGGACAAAGGAGTCACTGGCGGCGATTTCCACGCCGCAATCCTGACGAGACCCCCGGGATTCGTGCAACCCCGGTTTGCCACAAAGGAAAAAACGCGCTTCACCTGCGTTCTCCCGTGCCGCCTCCTTCACCCAATTCACCGCTTGCCACGCTCACCGGCGTGATCGAACGGATTATTTTTCACAACGAGGAGAACCACTACACGATCGCGGAATTCCGGCCCGAGACGCCCGCGGTGGCGGTGGCCACTCCGGGAAAGGACTCCCGCAGTCGCCCGGAAGCCGTGACGATCGTCGGCGCTTTGCCCGGAGTCGAATGCGGTGAGACGCTCCACCTGTCCGGCGAATGGACCCGCCACGCGCAACACGGCTCCCAGTTCAAGGTCGCCGGCTTCAAGAGCGAACTCCCGGCCAGCGTGTATGGAATCCGCAAATACCTCGGCAGCGGCCTCGTCCCCGGCATCGGCAAGGTTTACGCCAACAAGATCGTCGATGCATTCGGCACGGATACGTTTCGCGTCCTCAGCGAAGAATCCGCCCGCCTCCGGGACGTGGAGGGCATCGGCCGAAAACGCGCCACGGCGATCAAGCAGGCGTGGGATGCCAAACGCACCGAGCGCGAGCTCTATATCTTTCTCCAGACATATGGCGTCACCCCCACGCAGTGCGTGAAGCTGGTGAAACACTACGGGGGCGAGGCGAAAAAGATCCTGATGACGCAGCCCTATAAAGTGGCGCGCGAGATCGATGGGATCGGTTTCAAAACTGCCGATCGCATCGCCATCAATCTCGGCTTTGCCAACGACTCCCCCCCGCGCCTCGACGCGGGTCTCATCTACGCGCTTGAGACGCTCCAGGAGGATGGCCACACCGCGTTTCGCCACGAGGATTTGGTCCAGCACACCGCCACCTTGCTCGAGACGGATTCGCGTCTGCTGGAAGCCCGCATCGCCGCACTCGTCGAGAGCAAAGCGCTGATCAAGCAGGCTGCCGGTACCGCCGACGCCCCCGCACCCGAAGCCAATGCCCTCATCCAGCTGCCGCATCACGATCGCTCCGAGCAGAAGATCGCCAGCACGGTCGAACGACTCTCCCGGGTCGCGAGCGGACTTCCGCCGATCAAGATCGACGCCGCCGTGCAATGGGCGGAACAGAAAGCGGGTTTCGCCTTTCACGAGTTGCAACGCGTCGCCGTCCGCCACGCCCTCGCGCACAAATTTACGATCCTCACCGGCGGTCCCGGCACCGGAAAAACCACCATCCTCCGCGCGCTCGTCGAGATCCTGAAGGCCAAGAAGGTTCGCGTCCATCTCGCGGCGCCCACCGGCCGCGCAGCCCAGCGCCTGGCCGACACCACCAAGGGGTTCGCCTCGACGATTCACCGGCTGTTGAAATACGACGCCACCAAAGGCGGCTTCTCGGCCAACGAGAACACCCCGCTCGCCACCGATTTTCTCATCGTCGACGAAGCCTCGATGCTGGACTCGCGCCTCGCCTCTGCGCTCCTGCAGGCCGTGCCGTCGCGGGCGCATCTGCTGCTCGTCGGTGACACCGACCAGCTCCCGAGCGTCGGGGCCGGCAACGTCCTCAAGGATCTGATCATGACCGAGCGCGTCCCGGTCACGCGCCTCGCCGTTATCTACCGTCAAACCGGCCAGAGCCAGATCGTCACCACCGCGCACGCCATCAACTCCGGCGATCCCTCGCTGCCCGGCGTGGTGCCCGATGTGGCGAGCGCCCACGTCTGGTCCGATCTGAATTTCATCGAGGCCAAAGATGCCGAGGACTGCGTGCGCAAGGTCCAGCAACTCGTGACGGAGTTCATTCCCCGGATGTTGAAATGGCCGCATCCGGTCCACGACGTGCAGATTCTCGCGCCGATGCACAAGGGGACCGCGGGTGTTGGAAATCTGAATACGCAGCTGCAGGCGACATTGAACGGCACGAACAAGGGCCTGCGCGCCGCCAGCGGCGAGTACCGCCTGGGCGACAAAATCATCCAGCTCCGCAACAACTACGACAAAAACCTGTTCAATGGTGATATCGGTATTGTCGTCGGCGCGGACCTCGACGCCGGCAAACTGGAGGCTGATTTCGACGGCAACCGGCAGACCTTTGAACGGGGGGAACTCGGGGATCTCGCGCTGGCGTACGCGATCAGCATCCATAAGTCCCAGGGAAGTGAATACCCCGTCGTGATCGTGCCGCTGCTCAAGGCGCATTTCATGATGCTGCAGCGCAACCTGCTTTATACCGCGATCACTCGCGGCAAGAAAAAGGTCTTCCTCGTCGGCGAGCCCGCGGCCTACGCAATGGCCGTGCGCAACAGCGAGTCGAAGTTGCGCGTGACGCATCTCCGCGAAAAAATCGCCGCGCTCGCCGCCGCGTTTTCACGGTGATCTGAGTCGCGCGCGACCTCCGATCAGCGCTGCGCCAGCACATATCGAACGCCGGGATCCGAACGCGTAGGGGCTTGCATGTAGATCCGACGTGGGAATCGGTCGTGGTCGCGGCCCCCGGGAGATGTCGGGCGCGATCATGCGCTGCAGCTCTCGCTCTTCCAGGAGCTCTTCACGCAAGGAGTGCCCTTGGTGCTCTGCATGGAACAGCTCGCAGGCCTCGAACAGCGTCGCCTCGAAAGCATCCCTCGCCTCCTCTTCCCCGAAGACCCACTGCCGGTAGTTCCCTCGATTGAGCACGTGGTTGCCGCGTGATCTTAAATGAACGACGAAACTCAGGTGCGATATATGGCATATCGTTATTTATATACAATCATCTCAATTCCGACGCGACTACGAAGATCGAAGACCTTGTCCTTAAAAAAAAGAAAATCGGACTATGCCGCGATAGCCCGATCTCCCCGGATAGCCAATGCACATTGCCCGGCTATTCTACTAATCGAAATTAGAACTCAAACGTTGACGATAGAATATAGGTTGTGGGTTGGGTTACGCGAACTTGCGCGATGTGGGTGTACGGACTATCGGGCTGGCCGCGGATCGGCACGACTTTCTTGTCGCGAAGCGCATTGCGCACATTGAGCTGCAGCTTCCAATTGATCTTATCGAATAATTTGGTACGGTAGCTGAACCAAACGTCGCCCTGCAACAGATCCGGTCCTTTGATCGGTTTATTCAGGTCAGCGGTTTTCGACACCTCGCCCAAGGAGTTCGTGAAATCGTCGGAATGATAGCCGATGACCGAGCTATCCTGCCAGCGCAAGGCGCCGCCAAGTCCCCATCCAGCAAGCTTGCTTGCCTCTTGGAATGAGTAGTTGGCGAACACGTTCCAACGCCACTCGCGCACTTCAGGATTCGTTAATCCTTCAGAGCGACGCGTCTGCTCCAAGCGACTCGCCACATCGTCCCACCGATCCTTGATAGTTGGTCCGGTGAAATTCCCTTCCGCGTACTCGCTGGCGCTTTGCGGCAGATTGAAAAGCGGCTGCCATTTCGGCGTCAGTTGATTGAACAACTCGCGAAACGCAGGTGCGATATTCGCCTGAGCCACCTTTTGCTGGGCGACGTTAAACCCGACATTGAGCCCTTTTATCGGACGGGCGTACAGTTCCAGTTCCATTCCCTTCGCCGCTACATCCGAGGTTTGGTCCGAATTCGCCGGGTCGGAGAAGTTGATCAGATAATCGCCGCTGCGGGTGTATCCGTATGCATCCTTCAAAGACTGCGGAGCGATGGCGAGGAACTGTTCGGCGATCGCCTTGAGTTCGTTAGACAGGGCGGGATTGTTAAACTCCTCTAGCTGGCGTCGGGCTTCGCCCAGGTAGTTGCCTGCGCGGATGAAGATCAGGCCTTCGCCGATAATCTCATTGTTGCCGATTGGCGTGCTTGCCGAAGCGTTTACGAGATTCGTTTCATAGAAGTTCACCTTCATGTTGATCTTGCGCTCCATCAACGAAAGCGAGATGCCGTATTCCTTCGTTTCGCCTCCTGGCGATGGCAGCGGCAACCCGACCGCATCGGTACGTCCCGCTTTGGGAACGAAGTTCTCTGATTCGCTGTAGTGGAAACTCAACTCCGCGCGATCCGGCAGTTTCAGCCGCTTCCGCCAATTCCTCGGCAAATGAAAGACGCCACCATACGAAAAGATGCTATCTTTAATCGTGCCGACCGGAGTCAACGTATCGGTTGTACCGACTTTTACCAAGTTAAAATCATCGCGCTCAGTAATGTAGCTGTGCAGATC
>JBBQEG010000450.1:0-4403 GCA_038320495.1 Opitutales bacterium
CACCTTCAAAAGGATGCGGTGCGTTTTCTCATCGAGCACAATCTCGCGCGGCACCGCCGGCTTCAGCGCTTCAATGATCATTTCGCGGGGGTCCGCGTAATACTTGATGATGTCGATTTTCTCGCCCGCCAGTTCGCGAACGATCGTCTTCACGCGCGCTCCTCGGGCACCGACACAGGCGCCGACGGGGTCGACTTTCGGATCGCGACTGGTGACTGCGATCTTCGTCCGATAACCGGGCTCCCGGGCAAAGGCTTCAATCTTCACGGTCCCGTCCGCAACCTCCGTGACCTCCAACTCAAAGAGGCGGCGCACGAACTTCGGACTCGCCCGACTTAGAATAATCTCCGGACCACGCGGGGAGCTCTCAATCTCCATCAGCAGGCACCGAATGCGCTCGCCGGGTTGATACTCTTCCCCGGGCACCTGCTCTTTGCCCGGCATGATCGCCTCGGCCTTGCCGAGATCGACAAAGAGATCGTTGCGCTCCCGACGCCGGACAGTGCCGGTGACGATGTTGCCGACCTGATCCTTGAAGTCGTCGTAAATGCGGTCCTTCTCAAACTGCCGCAGGCGCTGCATCACGGCCTGCCGGGCGGTCTGGGCCGCAATTCGGCCCAAGCTCGATGGATCGACTTCACGTTCGATCATCTCACCAACCATCGCTCCCGGCTTGATTGCCTGAGCTTTTTCGACATGTAGTTCCGTCTTCGGGTTACTCACCGAATCGACCACCTTCATCACTGCCCACGCATGGAGCTGTCCGTTCTTCGGATTGATATCAATCCTCAACTCCTGGCCGGAATTAACGCCCTTCTGCGCGGCGGTCTTCAGGGCATTCGCAATCGTGGCGATCATGTCGGCACGCGGAATGCCCTTCTCCTTCTCCATGTATTCCAGGACGGATAGAATTTCGCTGCTCATAGGTGGGCTTGATAGGGAAAAAAAAAGCGGGCCGCATGGCCCACTTTTTGAAAAGTGAGTTGTATTGAGAGGGTGAACGTATCCGCTCGTGTAAAATTTTGTCAAGCCCCTCGGCCCGACGGAACAAATGCGTTCTGCCCGCCGGCCTCTTCTCTCGCATTAAGCCCGGACTTCGCGCGCAAGGAGCCAGCCCAACAGCCCTTGCGCAACACCATGACAAGCAGGCCGCAGGTGTCCGTCGAATACCCCCAATCGTCGCAAGCCCGTCACCAACACCGGCGGAAGGTCACCTGCGAACCAGTGGTGCCATCGTTGAGTATGATCCTGGCTGCCGGCGAGCGTCGCGAGAAGCGGCAGGAAACCGTCGCACACCAGATTATCCAGCCGCGTCCCAACCAAAGCACCGCCACAAATTGTCTGAGCCACCTCGAGGCGCAGCGCACCCAGCCCCAGCTCCCGACGTTGTTCGCGCGTCGTCGTAACCTTCGGCGGCAAAGCCACGGCTGACGACAAGTTCAACCCCAGCGCTTTCAGTTCCGCCGGCCACTCCGGCCGCTCCCGCACCCATCGGGCGTATTGATGCAGGCGCCGCCGGGGATGATTCGCCGGGCGAACGCCTTGCAGGCTCCAGTGCTCGCCTTCGCTCCCATATAATACCTGTGCATCAATCGCCGTACAGGACCACTCGGCCAGGGGCCACCGGCCGGCGATCCGCAACATGGGCGCCCGGTTGTAACGATAGCCAAGGACATCCAACGCCGCGTGATGACAGGCGGACTCCCAACCCAGCCGCTGCACCCGTACGCGCGCAAAGTAAACCTTCTGCGCCCACCGCTGGGCAGCGTACGTCTGCAGCAGCGCGTCGAGCTCCTCCGGAGGAAACCGGCCCAGTTCCTCGGGAATCCTGGCGGCCGCCCGATTCGCAAGTTTTTCCACCGCCTCGTCCGCCGCAAACTCCTCGAGATCGTGATGCAGCAGCGGGAGCAACGCCAGGATCGGCAGCTCCCTGCCCTGCGCCCCACGCGTAACCTGACCCGGCCCCGGCGGAAACAAAATTACATGCAAGATCACCCCATCATAGGCTGAATCAGCCGCATGCCGATGCGCGTCCCAATCTCCCACCCGCAGGTGCACCTCCACATCACCATAGAGTTCCGCTCCACCTTCGAACCGCAGCCGCGCGCCTTTGAAATCAGGCCCACCCAGGAAATTCCATTTTCCCGGATGGATAATCGTCAGTCCTCGCCCGTCCGCCGTCACCGCCGCACGCCGGTTGAAATCGCCCCGCAACCAGATTTTCTGCAGGAGTTTTTCCGGGAACGTATATGCACCATAGAGCCCCTGAATTTCGGTGACGGAGAGCGCAGATAGGTCCATATACAGAGTGAGAAGCGGACGACTCTGGAAAGGCGCCGCTGCACTCTCAATGCCGCGCTTTCCCTGAATATAGGGGTAGTCCAATTCAGAAAGGTCACCCAGGCATCCTTGCCTGTTTTCAGACGACACATTCTAGAACAGAAAGGAATGTCTGTTTCACCCCGCGCCGCCCGCCGCCCTGAACAAAGTGAAACAGAAATTCCTGTCTGTACCCAAAGTATGGTTACAAGCTTCCACTCCCTTTTCATTCCTTCCTCTTCCCCCGATCTCGATTCATCAAACGACGCCGGGACCACCGGTGTCACTTCGATCCAACCGCTTTGGCCCGCGGCGTGAAGCGCGCCACAACCCGCGTCCCCGCCAGGATTTCAAGCTCGCCGCTCTTCGCCACGCGCCAGCTCGTCGTCGCTTCCAGCGCCCAGAGAAAGCGCGTCTCCAATGCATTTTGCTCCGGCGGCCCCGCCATCTTCGTTGCCAGCAACGGGCCAAATGTCAGCGCGGCGCCCTCGATCGTATAGCGCCCCCCATACCGGTTCACGCCACTCATGCCGCTGACGCGCGCTTCCTTCGGATCAAAGCGCAAGGTCGGCCGCCCGCGCTCCTCGGCGACCTCCACGGGCTTTCCTTCCAGCCCCACCAACACCCACTCCCGCTGAATGAGCCGGTCCGGCGCCAGCTCACTTCCGCCCGAAGCGACCTCCTGCGCCGCGGCAGACACCGCGTTGGCACACGCCGCCCCGCTGCAGCCCCACGCGACCAGACCGGCTAGTCCAATCAAAGCGGATACGTTCACTTTCATCGGGTGATTTTGCTTCGTGCCGGCGGGCCCGCCACCCGGGCCGATCGCGTTGGACTCAGGCGAGGATGTCATTGACCACGTTTCCGTGCACGTCGGTTAGGCGGAAGTCGCGGCCCTGGAAACGGAAGGTCAACGCCGTATGATCAAACCCGAGCAGCTGCAGGATCGTCGCCTGGAGATCATGCACGTGTACTTTGTTTTCAACTACGCTGAACCCAAGTTCATCGGTCTGGCCGTAACTGATCCCGTGCTTCACGCCGCCGCCCGCCAACACGAGCGAAAATGCGTCCGGGTAATGATCGCGGCCCAACACTTCGCCGGCCGAGGTGCGGCCTTCGCGGAAGGGCGTGCGCCCAAACTCGCCGCCCCAGACCACCAGCGTGTCCTCCAACAGGCCTCGCTGTTTCAGATCGCGAATGAGCGCGGCCACCGGTTTATCCGTGCGCGCCATTTTCTCCGTGAGGCCGTTGCGAATGTCCTCCTTGGGACTCGTCCCGTGAAAGTCCCAGCCCCAGTCAAACAGCTGCACGAAACGCACCCCTTGCTCGAGCAGCCGCCGGCCCAACACGCAATTGTTCGCGAAACTCGCCTCACCTGGTTTGGCGCCATACGCCTCCAGCACCGACGCCGGCTCACGCGAGATATCCATGACCTCGGGCACGCTCGCCTGCATTCGAAACGCGAGCTCGTACTGCGCAATGCGCGTCGCCGTCTCCGGATGCCCCAGCTCCGCCGCCTGAATTTCATTCAGCGACCGCAGGGCATCGAGCGTCTGGCGGCGCATCGCCCGCGACATTCCCGGAGGATCGCCGACGTAGAGCACGGGGTCGCCTTTCGACCGACACTGCACGCCTTGGAAAACCGACGGCAAAAAGCCGGTGCCCCATGCGCTGCTCCCGGCACTGGGTTGCACGCCACTGCTGATCAGCACGACGAAACCAGGCAGATTCTCATTCTCGGAACCAAGACCATACGTCACCCAGGAACCCAGCGAAGGCCGGCCCTGACGCGGCGAACCCGTGAACAGCAACAGCTCCGCGGGAGCGTGATTGAACTGATCACTGTTCATCGATTTGATGACGCACAGTTCGTCCGCGATCGACTGAAAGTGCGGCGCCGCATCCGAAATCCAAATACCATTCCGGCCGTGCTGCGAGAACGTCCGCGGCGAGCCCATCAACTTCGGCGTACCGGTGGTAAAGGCGAACTTTTTCCCCTTGATGAAGTCATCCGGCGCGAGTTGCCCATCGCGTTTCACCAACTCCGGTTTGTAATCGAAAAGATCAAGATGCGGCGGCCCGCC
>JBBQEG010000451.1:0-4353 GCA_038320495.1 Opitutales bacterium
CCACGCGTCACGGAGCAACTCGCTCCGCTGGCGAATCAGCGTCGCGAACCGCGTCCTCTCGGGAACCGTGGCTATGAGACCTTCGGGTGTATCCGAAGCCATGAGGTCGCGCGCCCCCAGATAGGTGAGCACCGCCCGCGCCATGACCCAGTGTCCGTCTTCGTTCGGATGAACGCGATCGCGGGAAAACGTGAACGCAGGATCCTTTGCGCGACCAGCCGCCCGCGCCGCCAGCATCGGACCGCGAATATCAATCACCTTCCAGCCGGCTGAACGTTGCTCGAGCAGCCACGCGGAATAACGCGCGAGCACATTATCATATCCCGGATCGGCCGGCTGATGACTATCGTATACGGGCGGAGTCAGATGAATGATAGCCGCACCATGGTTGCGGGCGGCATCCCGCAGGCGGCGGATGCCAGACTGAAAAGCCGCGAAGCGTGCTTCGTCGAACGGCAACTGAATGCCATCGTTCATCCCGTAGCAGGCGAAAATCAGATCGGGCTTGATCTGCCCGAGCACCCGCTCCAGCCGCTCGTGCAAATCGGGCCGCGGAAACTTCACCGTCTTCGTACCGTGACCCGGTTCCGATAGTCCGGAGACGTTTTCACTCGAGAGGCCGAGGTTGATAAACTCGATCGGGCGTTCCGGGTAACGCGTAATAAAGTAAGACTCAACGAAACGCGTATAGGCGCCGCTATAAGTTATACTGTCGCCAAGGAAAAGCACGCGCTTGCTGGAAGGGTCCAGGCGGGCAGTCTCCGCTCCAAACTCGGCGCCAACACTGGAAGAAAACGCCGCTGACCAAAGAAGCGCGATGGAACCAAGAAGGAAGAATCTCATGAGACGGGGTAAAAAATGAATCAGAAACACACCTCGAAGAAAGGATCGAGGGCGTCGATTGTCACGGGGCAACACCGGCAGAACACTGCCATTATCGCGAGCCGAACCGCCCCAGCGCAAGGCAGGAGCACGCGTTCGATTCTCCGAACCGTCCGGTGTTCGCGCTTGGCTTGAGGCGGACGGCGGACAATGTCCCCGGTTCCAGTCGCGTATGAACCACGACATTCGTTGGCTCGCCCGCCTCGGCATTGACGAGGGCCTCCTCACCCGCTCCCAGGGTGTGCAGGTTGCCGCTAAAGTCGGGCCCGAGGCGGACCTCATGACCTTCGCCCAGGAGCTGATCGACAGCGGCGCGGTCACCGATGTCGATACGCTCGAACGGCTCGCCGAAATCGCGATGACCAAGGCGGCACAGGGCGCGCCGGAGAACGACCCTTTCGCGGCGGAAGCCCGGCCGACACCGCAGAATCCCTCGGCGGCAGGGTCGAGCGCGTCGACCGTATCGACGGGCGCTTCGTCAGACGCCGCGGCGTTTCCTTTCGAGAGCATAGACGCGCTGGACGACGAAGCCCTCGCCGCGGCGATGCGCGAGTTGCTCAAAGCGACGGCGCGCGACGGTACCAGCGATCTCCACCTTTCCACCGGCGCGCGGCCGTTTATCCGGCGCAACCGGGTGTTGTCCTTCCTTTCCAACACCACGCTCTCGGCCGCCGATGCGCGGCGCCTCAATCTCGCGCTGTTGTCCGAGGGACAGAAGCAGATTTTCCTGGAGCGAAAAGACTATGACTACGCTTTGGCGCTGGGTGGCTCCGACCGTTACCGCGTCAACTTGATGTTCCACAAGAACGGCGCGGCGGGAGCTTACCGGATGATTCCGGCGACGCCACGGACGTTGGAGGATCTTGGATACACCAAACATCTCGCGACGCTGATGAAGATGCTGTCCTACCATAATGGACTGGTCCTCATCACCGGCCCCGTGGGTTCAGGAAAGACCACGACCCTGGCATCGATGGTGGCGCATCTCAACGAGACGCGCACGGACCACATCATCACGGTCGAAGACCCCATCGAGGTCGTGCAGCCGGCGAGAGGCTGCAACGTGACCCAACGTGAAGTGGGCCCGCACACCAAATCGTTTTCCAGTGCGCTCAAAGGCGCGCTGCGCGAGGACCCTGATGTCATCGTGATCGGTGAACTGCGCGACCTGGAGACAATCGAGATGGCGATAAGCGCCTCGGAGACCGGTCATCTGGTGATCGGCACGATGCACACCAGTGACGCCGCCACCACGTTGAACCGGTTGCTGGATGTCTTTCCGCCTTCGCAGCAAACCCAGATCCGCGCCAGCGTGGCCGAGAGCCTCCGGGGAATCGTTTGCCAGCGGCTCCTGCCTGGGACCGACGGCGGACTCATCCTGGCCTGCGAGATTCTGGTCAACAATACCGCCATTCAAAACCTGATCCGCGAAGGCAAGTCGACCGGGCTGCGCAACACCATGGAAACCGGGGTGAAGGAAGGAATGTGTCTGATGGACAATGTCATTTTCAACCTGTGGCAGGACCGGAAAATTCCGGCCGAGGTGGCGCTCGCGAACATCTCGAATCGGGTGCTGCGGGCGAAAATCACATGATCGTCGTGGAAGATATCGAACCCGTTCTCATGGCGTACCGCAAATCCCGACGCACGCTCTTCGGGCACGGAATTTTCATGGTGCTGTGCATCGCGTTCGTCGTCATCGCGCGCCGCATTTTTGGACTTCCTCCGCAAGTGCTCGCGACAGTCATCATCGTTGCCCTGGTCGTCTTTGGGCGCGACATCATGGTCTTTATTCATCTGCGTTCGCGACTCGCCCAGTTGCGCGCACATCACGAACATTCCTGAGCATGGCCGCCATCGACTCCCTTCTGAAAACCATGATCGAGCGGGGCGGATCCGACCTCCACCTCACCGTCGGCCTACCGCCCAAGGCACGCATCTCCGGCGCGCTGCAACCGCTGTCGGATACGGCGGTCGACGCGCGGACCATGGAGCGTATGCTCCAGGAGATCTGTCCCGCAAAACGCTGGCAGGACTTTCTTGAACGCAAGGACCTCGATCTCGCCCACGAAGTGGAGGGGCTCGCGCGGTTCCGCGGAAACTATCTCTATAACCACTGGGGCCAGGCCGCGGTTTTCCGTCAGATTCCTGCGAAGATTCTCTCGTTCGACGACCTGAACCTGCCCGCCGCCCTCAAGAAGTTTTGCCATCTCGATCAGGGGCTCGTCGTGGTCACCGGACCGACCGGTAGCGGAAAATCCACGACGCTTGCTGCGATGATCGACTATATCAATTCGAACTTCTCCCGCCACATCATCACCATTGAGGACCCGATCGAGTTTGTCCATCCAGTGAAGAAGTCGGTGATCGTCCATCGCGAAGTCGGAGAACACACCGAGTCCTTTGCCGCCGCCTTGAAAGGGGCGATGCGGCATGACCCGGATATTCTCCTGCTCGGTGAGATGCGCGAAATGGAAACCATCAAGCTGGCCCTCGGCTGCGCCTCGATGGGCATGCTGGTCTTTGGCACGCTCCACACCAACAACGCAGCCAAAACCGTTGATCGCATCATCAACACCTTTCCCGCGGACGAACAGAACCAGGTGCGCGTCATGCTCTCCAGCTGCCTCGCGGGTGTCGTCGCCCAGTTGCTCTGCAAACGCATTCCGAAGGGTCGCTGCGCGGTGCATGAAATCCTCCTGACCCATGAGGCGCTGCCCAATACGATCCGCAGTGGCCAGATCGCCAATATCAAATCGATCATCGAAAGCGGCGGGAACGACGGCATGATCACGATGGATCACAGCCTCATGAATCGCGTCAAAGATGGGACGATCGCAGCGAAAGAGGCGTACCTAAAAGCTGCCAACAAAGCGATGTTCGCCCCGCTGCTGCAGCCCGGCGACCTCGACGGCGGGCATTGATTGGCGAAGGGGGAGAGGAAGCCGTTGTCACCCGGGTACCCGCCCAAAGGTCCTCTCGCAAATCGGGTTTTGGCAGCAGGGCCCTTTGACCGCTGACAAACATCAATCGGCAGCTTCGGAGGGGGTCGGGAGGCGGGGCGGAATGGCGCATGTATCCGTAATATAGATACTAAAATTTCGATCCTCTGCCGTCCCGGCACCCAACCAGTTTGATGTCGCATATGCGACATCAAACTGGTCGGGTGCTGGTGGCGCGCGTCGCTCAAGCGATGAGGGAGGGCCGCGGCTCCGGGCCGGGTTTTTCGCGTCGGAAAGCCGCTGAAAGGATAGTCTCGACTGATGGTCGATCGTGGCTTTCCAGCGTGGTGAACCTTAAGCGCGGGGTGCACCCCGACACGGATAAAAACGCGGAGCGCACGAATAATCCCGTGTGAAGTGGACGAGGAAAACCGGGAACAGCGCTCAGCGCGATCGACCAGTTTCATGTCGCATATGCGACATGAAACAGGTCGATAGGCAGTAGGGCACGGAGTCTCGTGGTTGGAGC
>JBBQEG010000452.1:0-4341 GCA_038320495.1 Opitutales bacterium
TGCCGGGATGGCATTCACAATTCACGGACTGACCCCCTCGGATCGGCCACGCATGACCGCGGTTCACCCTCCGCCGTTATTTCGCGCGTGTTCCTTCCGCTTTTGGCCCGGATGCACGCGGCTCGCCATGCGTAACGGTTTACGCATTAGGTTTGACTGCGTAAAACAAGGGATCAACCTGCAGCGATGCCAAACGCGTCCAAAATCCGCGCCGCACTGCTCGATCCTGCGAAAGACTACAGTCATCGATTCGGCGACGTGGTTTTCTTCCTCGAAAGCACCGGCTGGAAGAAGCGGATCACCGGTGGTCACCACATCTTCACCCGTTCAGGACTCCTCGTGCTGATAAACCTCCAACCCGAAACGAGCGGCAAAGCAAAGGCCTACCAGATTCGGCAGGTCCGCGTGATTCTCGTCGCTCACAACCTCTGAAACCTATGCGCAGCCCATCCATCAAAAACTATCCGGTCACCCTGTATTGGGACACGCGCGCCGGCTACTACGTCGCGGAGATTCCCGACATTCCCACCTGCGCAGCCGACGGCCCGACGCCGGCGGAAGCGCTGGCCGCGCTCGAATCCACATTCGCCGTGATGAAGGAGGCCTATGCCGAGGAAAAGCTGTCGCTGCCAAAACCGAAGGACGCACTGTCGCTCGAAACGCTCGGCAAGGCCGCCGAGGTCCTGAACGTGTCGCGCGTCGCTCAGCGTGCCGGCATCTCGCCGCAAACGCTCGCGAGTAAGCTGCAGCGCGGCACGCCACTGAAACCCGACGAAGCGCGAGCCATCTCTCGCGCGCTGCATGACGCAGGCCTGCAACTCGCCGCGAAAGCGATCTGAACAAGCCCGACGCCCGTCCCTTCAATGCGCGCACACACCTACACCACGGGGGCGCGCTCTACCCCACAGCCTCAAATCTTTGATTTTTGACACGACTCCCCCGCGGTGGATGCTGCGCCGATGATGTCCGACCCCGAGACGTTTGGCCGGCTCGCCCTCGGTGCGGTGATCGTCGGTGCCGTCGTCATCGGCTTGCCGCATCGCCTGCGCGCAGATCGGACGGGCGGAGCGGTGTCACCGCGGGTCGATCCCGCGTGGTTTTGGATTCTGATGGCAATCATGGGGACGCCACTTGGCCTCAGTTGCATTGCGTTTCTCAGCCACCCTCCGTGGGTGGACTTCGCCCAGTTCGATTTGTCTATCGGATGGCGCAGGCTGGGGACGGCCATTGGACTGGCGGGACTGGCGCTCTTCGCGTGGATGTTCCGCCACCTCGGGTTGAACGTCACGTCCACCTCCATGCCGCGCCGCAACGGCACACTGGTCACCACCGGACCTTACCGCTGGGTCCGGCATCCGATGTATGCGGCCGTACTGATTCTCGTCATCGCGACTGTCCTCCTGACCGCCAATCTGGTCGTCGCCCTGGGTGGCGTCGGAATGTTCGCCTTACTCGTGGCGCGCAGTCGGCTCGAAGAATCACGACTCGTGGAAAAATTCGGCGACGACTACCGTGCCTACCAACGCCGCACCGGGCGGTTCGTGCCGAGGTGGCGCGTGTAACCGCGCCACCGCTCCTGCTCACTTCAACTCGCGAATCTTGACGTTCCGGAAACTCACCGGATCGCCGTGGTCCTGCAGCACGATGTGACCGCGGGCGAGTGAGGCGAAGCGGGTCCAGGTCTTAAACTTGCTGCCTTGGATCAGGGCCTTGCCCTCGGGACTCGCGAGATCGAGCTCGACCAGCTTCACGCCGTTCATCCAGTGCTCGATTTTCCACCCCTTCACTTTCACCCGCACTTCATTCCACTCGCCGAGCGGACGCGTCACGTCTTTCGCCGGAACCACCAAATCGTAAAGCGCGCCGGCGAGATGACTGGGGATCGTGTTATCCTTGGCCTTGGCGTTATCGAGCAGCTGGAACTCGGGGCCGGAGCGAGCCGGCGCCGGATCACCCAGGCCGACACGATAAATGATTCCGCTGTTGCCCCCCTCACCGATCTTCCAGTCGAGCGCGAGTTCGAAATCGCCAAACTCCTGCACCGTCACCAGATCGCCCGGGCGGCCCGTGGCGAGGACGAGCGCACCGTTTTGCACGGTCCAGCCCGCGGGCGTCTCGGCCTTGTACGCGCGCCAGCCGGCTAGGGACTTTCCGTCGAAGAGCAGCTTCCAACCGTCGGCTTTTTCCGCGCGGGTGAGCGTATTAGGCGCGGCGCCAAGCGACGAGGCGAACAAAGCGCCACAGAGAACAAACAGGGGTAATCGGAGTTTCATAGAGGAAGGAGCGGACAATGCCGGCGCGCACCCCGGGATGAAAGTGGAAAGTTGCAGAAGGCGTCGCAATCTACGCATGCGGGCCGGAGTCGATCCGCGCCCGGGCCCTGCGCACGGAATCACCGAAAACGAACTACGGATCCGTCATGAACACCGCCACGCTGAGCGCCAATCCAGGGTCGATATATAATAATCGCCCGGAGATATTCGCGTCTTACTTTCGCCGCAAAATCTCAAGCGCGACGTCCAGATCACGATCCCGGCCCGCACGGAGATCGTTGAGTGTGCGCGGCACCACCACATCAGGCTCGACGCCCACGCCTTCGATGCGACGACCTTGGGGCGCGATGTAATCCTCCCGACTTAGCTGGAGCTCGCCGCCGTCGGGAAGGCGATAGAACCAACTCGCCAAAACCGCTCCCGCGGTGCGCCGGCCCACAACCGTCGCGCGTTCATGATCCTGCAATACGGCCGCGAATATTTCCGCGGCGCTTCCGCTGGCCGAACCTACCAACACGACCACCTTGCCTCGGTAGTTCGCGGAGCCGAGTTGCCAGGAGTTTTTCGCACTGCGTGCTCCACTACGGCTGATGAACGTGCCGACATCCACCGCACGGTCGAAGAACTCCCCGATCGTTATACCGAGAGAAAAAGTCTCGCCTCCAGGGTTGCGCCGCAGATCGAGCACGAGGCCCGGGGAATTCGCATGCGCCCGCAATTGCTGGCCGAGCCAGCGTCGGTTTTGACGGTTAAACTCGTCGAAACGCAGATAAATAAAGCCGTCCTCCAGTTCGCGCACCACTTGGCGCGCCGCAGTCGAAAGTTGTTTCGCCGGGGGCGAGACCCGCACCGGCTGATCGTTCTCATCGAGGAAGTCCCACGAGGCGTCCTCGCCTGCCCGCGGGCGGAAATCGATCCGATCGCCCAGCGGCTCGCCATTGCGCGCCACCACGATCCATCCGGCCTTTACCCCCGCGAGAGCCGCCGGGCTGCCCGGCAACACGTCGGACACAACCCAACGCTCATCGATGCGTTGCATATTGAACCCGGTTCGGATCCGCACCTGCGTGTGGCGCTCCACCGCCTGCGTCGGCGTCAGCGCGAACGTATGGCTGTCGTCGAGAGGATCCAGCATCGCGTTGATCACTCTATACAACGCGCGGTCATCGGGCGCCAGGGCCGCTCGCGGTCCGTAGGTTTCCGCGGCCTCATCCCATTTCGGTCCGCGCGTCTCCGGATCGTAATGTTTGCGATTAACCAGATCCCAGACAGCGTTAAACACGCGCAGATTCCGCTGCGCCTGCACCACCTGCCCGGGCGGAACCTCCGCCAGCGAAACCCGAGTCGGCGGAACCGTGGCGCAGCCCGCGAAGACTGCGATCATCCAGGCGCAAAGCGCCAGCCGCATCACGCCGCGAACGGAGCTGCGCCGGCCAGTCCGCGCCGGCGGCGCCGAGGGATCGCGCTGTATCCGAACGTCGGTGACACCCACGCGTATCCGGCTTTCGGCGACGCCCGGGCCGACCCCCGTCCCGGACGCTCGCACCCCGCCGCCGCCTCCGCCCGTCATCACGCCTCCACCAGGTCCTTCTCCACCTTGAGATTTCCAATGATGAAGTCCTGCCGCTCGGGGGTATTCTTCCCCATGAAGAAGGACAACAGCTCATCGCTGTTGTGCAGATGATTAAGTGTCACGGGCTCGAGCCGGATATTCTCGCCGATGAAATCCTTGAACTCGCCTGCGGAAATTTCGCCCAAGCCTTTGAAGCGGGTGATCTCGTGACTCGCGCCCAGTTGCTTGATCGCGGCCTGCTTCTCCTGATCGTTATAACAGTAAATGGTTTTCTTTTTGTTGCGCACGCGGAAGAGCGGGGTGTCGAGAATATACAGGTGTCCGTTGCGGATGAGGTCCGGGAAAAACTGCAGGAAAAACGAGATCAGCAGCAGGCGAATGTGCATGCCGTCGACGTCGGCATCGGTCGCGATCACGATCTTGTTATAGCGCAACCCGTCGAAGCCGTCCTCGATATTGAGCGCTGACTGCAAGAGGTGAAACTCCTCGTTCTCG
>JBBQEG010000453.1:0-4273 GCA_038320495.1 Opitutales bacterium
GCTTGCGGAGATAACGCAGGTACTCCGATTGCGTGCTCGATGCGAGGCTGCGCAGTTTAAGCAGTTCCGCGAAGCGGACCAGCGACTCAGGATCGGAAGGAGCGGCCGCGGCGGCGCGTCCCTTCCTGGTGGATTTGTTTAATGACATACCTCACCAGCCTTGCCGCGGATCCCGCCCCCGCCCAGTGTGCCGATCGCCCTATGCATCACCCTCGCCACTTCGCTCCCGAGCCCGTGCGCCGCGCCGCGGCTTCGTTCATCCAGGCGCCAGAGCCAACGACCATGGCTGTCACGTCTCGTGCTATGGAAAGTCTCTTCGAAATGGAGCAGCAGAATCCAATGCCTAATGTTGCACGAGCCGCGCCAGCGAAGGTCGTGGCTCATCGTTGACGTTGATCTAGCCAAAGGTCGCTCTTGCGCACACTTCGTCGGCGGTTACCATCTAACCATGATTCCAAGTCAGATTACCGAGTCCGTATTGGCGCTACCGGAGAACGATCGCCTGGAACTTGCGCGGCGAATCGTGGAGAGCGTTGCGAGTGACCGCCGCGTGGGTGAATTGGTGGCGGAAGGCGTTCGTCGCATTGAAGATGTCGTCACGGGGAAGACGCGTGGTTTGTCGGAGGAGGACTTCCGCCGAGCGATCGGATGAAAGTCCTCTACCATTCTGACTTTCCGAAGGATGTCCTCCGGTTCGCCGAACAATACGGTACGATTTCTCCAAAGCTTGAGGTTCGCTTTCGAAGCGAGGTCGATGACGCTTTGATTCGGATCAAGTCCGCGCCGACGGCTGGGGGACATTTTCTGAACACCGGTTCCACGATCGTCACCGACATACGTCGGCGAAATCTCGCGGCGTTTCCTCATTTCGTACTGTACGGATTGCATGGTGATTTGCTCATCTTCGGTGCTGTCATTCCCAGTGCATCTGACCCGCTTACTTGGCTCGTCCGTTTTTCCAATCCGGGCTAACAAGACGCCACTGCGAACGCTCACCATCTGTCCTTTTTCGCTCGTGATAGCCGAATTCGGATCTCTGTCCTCACTTCGGGTGAGCGCCGCAGATCTTGAACGTTCGGCAAAGAAGCGCTTGGCAAAAAAGCGCTTGCCGGGTCGGCGGTTCGGCAAAGAAGCGCTTGCCGGGTCGGCAGTTCGTGCCATGCTCACAGCATGCAAGTCGAAGTCGAAAGAGAAGACGATGGCCGATGGATTGCGGAAGTGCCGGCGCTTCCCGGTGCGATGGCATATGGCGCGTCGAAGATTGAAGCCGTTGCGAAAGTTGAAGTACTGGTGTTGCGAGCCCTCGCCGACAAAATTGAGCACGGAGAGGAAGCCCCTGGCATCGAGCAGGTGTTCACAGTCGCCGCATGAGCGCTTGGGGTGCGCGAAAGGCACGAGCAGTCCTTGCGGCACTACTTCGGATCGGTTGGCAAGTGAAGCGGCAGAGTGGATCGCACCGAATTCTTGCGCGGGTCAATTGGCCAGACTTTGTTTTTGCGTTTCATGACGGCGAAGAGATTGGTCCTCGGATGTTATCGCGTATAGCGCGACACACTGGGCTGCGTCCGGACGACCTCTGAAAACAAGCGCAGCTTCAAAATTTAAGTTCGACGGATTTCCCGAATGAAAAATCCGCCCAACCTAAAGACGTCAGAGCCAACGCGGTCGCGCATCCTGAGTATTCGCAAGATGGGGGCAGACCGACGGGGTCCGTCCGTGAATTGTTAGGCTCCTCAGCAGCGATGGGCGGCTAATTGAGAGATGCCCAAAATTGGGGTTCGGGTGGGCTCGCCTCCCGGCCGCAGGCGCGCCGACCTGCCGCGATGGCTCGACGAGCGCGGCGGGCCAATCCGATGGGGTCAGGGCGAAACCTGTAACAGCTCCGATGAACCCGCGTGCGGAGGCTTCCCCCCCGGGTCACGTTCAAGGCGTCAGCGACCCACCGGTACGGAGTCCCGGTGCGCCGAGTCTCACAATACGCAGTACTTGCCGCTGCTTGAACGTACCCGTTTCGCCGCCGTTGCAAGTTTCGCCCTGACCCGTTCGGCCCCCAGGACCCGTTCGGTCCCCAGTTCGCGCGTTTTGTCGAGCTGCTCAAACAACAAAATCAGAACTGGGGTCGAGGCGTGGTGTGTTAGTTGCCAGTCCGGATCGAAGATCGAACCCATCCGGGCCAGCCGGTCTCGCTTGATGGCCACTTTCACTGGCCTAACGCGAACCTCGGACCAACTAACGAAACACGCCCTGACCCGTTGGGCTGCCCGCGCGCAGAAAATCGCGACGCGTCATGGCAACGTCTCCTCGTGCTCGCCGGTCTTGAAATCGACCAGGAGCCGGTGCCCCGCGTGAGCGATCTCGTAGCGGGCCGAACCGTACGGCGACACGCAGTAGGGATTATCGAAGCGCGCGTAGTTTGTCAGCGATTCGGGGTGGTGGTTGACCAGCAGCGGCTCGTCCCACCCGAAGGACAGGTCACCGATTCCAGGAGCCCGGTAGTTCACAGACAGGCCGGAGGCTATCAAGGGCGCGGCCGCAATCCTGTCCGTCCAAGTGGCGAATGGGCCGTCGACCGCTTCGCGTCCGAGCTGGCAGATCCAGATGTTCTGGCGGCCTTCCGCAACCAGTCCGTCACCGCCGAAAACGCCGTGGTCGGACCAGTTCGTCACGGCTTGCGACCAGAGCGCGAGATAGGCCCGGCCTTTGCGCGCGAAGGTCCAGCCGCGCTTCTGCAAGACTTCGTCGAACAGCGCCCGGCGCAGCACCGCCAACGTGCGTGGCACGAGCGTGTCCTCGCTCGGACCCGGCGATGGCATCGCATTGCCGGCGGCATCAGGCAGAAAAATCGTCTTCGGGCCCGGCGGCTGTTCCACCGGGATGTTGTAGATCGCGACGAGCACGTTCTTGAACTGGCCGTTGCGCGGAAAGCGGCCCTGCCAGTATTTCGAGGTCGGGCCCGGATTAATCGTGAAGACCGGAGTGTCCGGCCCAAACGTTGCCTGCCAGATGTGCTGCTGATAACCCGGCGCACCCTTGCGATAGTCCTGCGCGGTCGAGAGCTGATAGTCAGGGGTGCGGTAGGTGATCTTGTCGACGCGCTGCAGGCTGCTGCGGTCGAGGTCGGGCACGGGTTTGCCTTGAGCTGCGAGTTCGCGATACGTGCCAAGCACGGCATCGCCATACGGTTTGATCACGACTCCGTAGCGATGCAGCGTTTCCTGCCAGCGGTCCGTGACGCGATAGCTGCGCTCGATGTTTGCGATGGTCCGGAATTTTCCGCCCTCGTTGAGCAGCCAGAAATGATCGGGATGGTCGTAGCTCAACCCGAAGCGCTCCGCCTCTTCAATCAAAACGCTCTGTCGCTCGCGATTTAGGAACTCTGCGGGCAGATGCTGCGCGATTATCTCGATGGTGCGCGGGACACGGTAGCGTTTGCCGGCCGCGAGCGCGATCGCGGCGTCTCCACTGGCGGGCGAACCGAGGCCCCAAGCGAGATACTGGAGCGAAGAGGTGCTTTCTTTTCGACCACCACCGAGGATCGTGTCGGCGTAGCTGCGGCCGTGAGACGTGCCATAGCTCCCGCGATACGAGTCCACCGCCATGTCGAAAAACATGACGTCCAGCAGCATCGCAGCGCGCTTTGCGACTTCGGGTTCCCCTGCGAACTCGGCGAGCGCCAGCAATGCGCTCATCGTAACGGGGTAGTAGACGTTTGAGTCCCACTCACTGAAGCCTGCCCTGGCTTTGATCTCGATCCAGTTCAGCAAACGCTGCCGCGCCACGTTGCGGTGCCAGCTACCCGATCGGCGGTTGTTGGTGAATATGTCGTCAGGGAACATCTGACCGGCCAGATATTCCGCGGCATGATATGCGATCTGGTGGTTCTCGCTCCACATCGAGAGCATGTCGCGACCGGGCTCATCGACCCAATATTTGAACCCGAGCAACGTTCTTCGCATCTCGTCTCGCAGGGAGTCGGAAAGTAGCGGGCTCTGGAGGTGATAGAGCCGCAGGATGGCGAGCGCGTCGAAGTCCGCGGTGTCGACGCGCCGGGTGATTTTTTCCAGCGAGCGCCGGATCACGGTTTCGTCGAGCGGTCCCCGCTCGAGTGCAATTCGGGCGACTTGGCCGCCAAGTCCGCCTCGCGTAACGGCAGCCTCCATCAGTTCAGACCGGCGAAACGCGAAATCCCCACGGGGCTCGCTGGCGTAGGTGTCAGTTCGGGGCAGCGTCGCGGCAGCACTGCCGAACGGGGCCAGCAGCGCGGCACACATGC
>JBBQEG010000454.1:0-4273 GCA_038320495.1 Opitutales bacterium
AACTGGCCCGCCGTCATGGCCGCGTTGGACCGCGCAGGCTATCAAGGCTGGGCGATCTCGGAACAGCCGGGCAACCAGGCCGCGGACGTGGCAACTGCGAGCGACCTCGCGAGCCGGATGGATCGGATCTTCGCGATCTAAGTCTGGCCCGAGGTGAAGCTGGGTGGAGTGAGAGTGAAGAGACCGCGCGGATTCGGAAAAGCGGAAAATTGGGAAAGCTGAAATCGTAAAACTCGGATTTCGGAATTGTTTCACGAGACTTGGGAAAAGGATAAAAACGGGCATATCGCCCGGGACGTCCCTAATCATTCGCTCCCTCCGCGCTTACTCGAATGTTTTCCGCCTTCCCGATTTTCCGAGGTTTTCCGATTTTCCATCTACTATCCGCTCCCTCCGCTTATTCTGCGGTGGATCGATCTCTGTTTCCTCTGTTATCTCCTGTAAAAAGATGTCGGGGATTGGATCCCTTATGTTTCTTCTGAGCCTAATGTGGCCACCTCTCCGAGGAGGATCGAGCAAAATACCGGTTTACAGGAGAGCGCAGAGACCGCAGAGGACTGGCATTTAATACACCAGTAAGAGTCGCGGTGCGAACGTTACGCCCGTTCTATTTATAGCAGATATTGTCTTTATCCATTATGTTTGAGGCGCGATAATGCGGATCGCCGCCGCATTTCATTTCCTTACATTTTTGTCAGGTGTGGCATCTTGTCATTCTGGGGCGGGAGAGGTTCTCAGAAGGTGTCGGTTAAACCTTCCCCTCCTGCTTGCTCCCCCCCGGCTTGCCAAACTTATGAGCGCATCCTTGACCCTTGTTGGACTTCGGTCCGCGTGGCTGAGATTTATTCGGCCTCTTAGCTTCTTCCCGTGGAGACTGGAGTCCGTTTCTTCAGCAGTCGGAGTGCATCAACCACCCTCGATGAATACCTGCTCCGCCCGTCCTTCCCGATCCAGCGTCGTGTCGTTGCCGCTGTTGTTTTGCGCGCTGCTCCTGTCGTTGGTTGTGCCAGCGGCCCACGCCGCCGCGATCTCCGGCACGGTGAGCAATTTGGCCACCGGCAATAATCTGCAGGGTGCCCGGGTGGGGATTCCCCAACTCGGCCTCTCCGTGCTCAGCGACAGCGCAGGCCGGTACGTGCTCAACAATGTGCCGGCGGGGACGCATGAAATCACCGTGGCCTACATCGGCCTCGATTTGTCGAAGAGCACGGTGACTGTCGGCGACGGCCAGGGCGCGGTGCGCAATTTCGAAATGAGCGCGGGCATCTACAAGCTCGAGGCGTTCAAGGTCACCGGCGAACGCGAAGGCAACGCCGCGATGATCACCGAAAAGCGCAATGCCGACAACGTGAAGGACGTGATCGCGATGGATTCATTTGGCTATCTCCCCAACATGAGTGCGGGCGAGGTCGTGATGCGGCTGCCGGGTGTCGCCGGCAGTCCGACGGTCGAGGGGCTGAACTACCAGTTCAACGTCCGCGGCATGCCGCCGGCGTTGAACAACGTGACGGTTGACGGCATGACGATGACCACCACTAGCGCCGGCAGCCGTGCTTTCGAGTTACAGGGCATCACCGGCGCGATGTTTGAAGGCTTGGAACTCATCAAGGGCCATACGCCCGACAAGGGCGCCGACTCGCTCGGCGGCACGATCAATTTCAAGTCGCGCTCCACGTTCAGCATGAGGGAAAACAGCCGCACGACCTACAATTTCAGCACGCGGTGGGCGCCGCCGTTCTTTGAGCAGACGCCGATTCGTTCGCAGCACCGCGCGCATCCCATCCTCAATCTGACGCACCAGCAGGTGTTCAGTGTATTCGGCGACCAGCGGAACCTCGGTGTTTCGCTCAATGTTTTCTACAGCGAGAATGCCGTGGGCGGGTTCTACACGTTGTATGACTACGTGAATGTCCCCAGCGGACCGGCGCCGGTGAGGCAGTTCCAGACCTACGACAACACGAACAACCGGAAACAGATGAGCGTGAATTTCAAGGCCGACTACCGCTGGTCTGCCACCACGAAGTTCTCGCTCGGTCTGGTCGAAAACGACAATTTCGAGCGGCATCGGCGCCGGCCCATCATCCGGGCCTTTACTGCCAGCCAGACGACGCAGCCAAGCGCCGCAACGGCGTATTTGCCGGGGACCTTCACCGACAAGGTCACGGTGATCCGTCCCATCAGCGGCGCGAACCCGAACGGCACAAACAACGCGAACGGCACACACATCGAATCGATCAGCGACGGCCCGTTGAACTACAACGTCCGGATGCGCCGCGTGGATTTCAACGGCGAGCATAATTATCAGAATTGGCAGATCGAATACGGCGTGAGTGCGGGGGAGACGCATCTGAACAACGGGCAGGGGCGCGGCGGTGTCCTCAACATGCGGTTCTTCGACCCCGCGCTGCAAACCCCCGGACGGCCGGTCGTTTTTGGTAATGCGGGGTGGATCGTCGACCGCACGAATTCCGATGTTTATCCGCGGTTCGTGCAAAACGGCGGAGCGGATTGGACCGATCCCAGGAACTTTCTGCCGCGGGCGACCGACGGGCTGACGCAGCAGCGCAACGAGAACGATCAAGTGCTCTATCAGTCTCGTTTCGATATGAGATACCGGACGCCGCTGTCGGCGCCGACCTTCCTCAAAACCGGAATCGCGTGGCGCGAGGCGACGCGCGACGTGTGGGGCAAGGACCGCCACCGGTATCAGTTTGTCGGTTCGCTCCGCTACGATCCGAATCTGCGGCTGCCCAGCGATCCGAATTGGGTCAGTCATATCGGCGCCAAGACGGGGCTCGCGATTCCGATGTGGCAGTCGTCCATGGTCACTACCGACGGTTGGCCCAAGGACCCCGCGCTCTGGGAGGAAGACCACTATTTTCGCGAGTCACAAAAATTCACCCAGACCAACTACGTCAGCGAAGAGGTGACGGCGTATTACCTCATGGCCAATGGGCGCCTCGGACGCGACGGGTGGCTGGGACGCACCGGATACCTGGGCGGTGTGCGGTTCGAAAAGACAGACACCGCGGGTGCGGGCTGGGTGCGGGCTCGTCGCCTCAGCACAACGGCCGAGCGACTGGCTGACCCGGTCGGAGCGGCGGAGCAGGATTACGCCAACACCAAGCGCGAAATCAAGGGTAGCTACAACGGTAGCTACCCGAGCGTGCACGCGTTTCATGACATCACCCCGAACCTGAAAGCCCGGGTTAGCTGGTCCACGAGCTTCGGACGTCCCGATATTTCGAATATCCGTCCGGGTGAAACCGTCGACGAAAACAATCGCCGGCTCACCGTCAACAACCCCGCGCTCAAGCCGCAGACCTCGACGAACTGGGATGCCACGCTTGAGTATTACTTCGAACCGGTGGGCAGTCTCACCATCGGCTGGTTTCACAAGTCGATCGAGGATTTCATCGTCACCAATCAGGAGGTGGGCATCATCCCCGGGGGCTTGGACAACGGCTATGACGGCGAATATGACGGCTGGATTGAGCGCACCTCGATTAATTCCGGCACCGCGATCGCGCAGGGCTGGGAGTTTGCCTACCAGCAGCAGCTCACGTTTCTTCCAGGCAAGCTAAAGGGCCTGTCTGCATCCTTTAATTATTCGTTGACCGACACCCATGGCTTGCGGGGAGGTACCCGCTATCTGACTCGTCGTGACATTGCGGGGTTCATTCCGCATTCGGCCAATGCGGCCCTACGGTGGAACTATAGGGGCTTCAGCGCGCGCCTGCTCTACAACTTCACGGGCGAGCACACCTCGTCGTTCAATGCGGCGAATCCCGGCCTGAGTATCTATCGCTACTCGATGAAAACCCTGAACGTCGGCTTCGGTTACCAATATCGACCGGGGCTGGGCATTACCCTCGATATCTCCAACCTCTTCAACGAGCCACAGGAGTTCTATATGGGCACCAAGGATCGTTTCCGCCAGAACATCACGAACTTCGTCACCGTGGCGATCGGCCTGAACGGCCGGTTCTAAGCGAGGGCGGGCCGTCCGCCCTCCGGCGAACGCAAGTTTCGCCCCAAGGCCGCGAGATTGCTCGCGGCCTTTTTCTTGCCCCACCGCGTCGCACCGCAGGCTCGCCTGGCGACCGAAGGCCGCTGCGCTCGGGCCTTCCTTCGGTCATGCATCCGGTGTTGGCGGCTCCGCTCGGTGGATCCCGCCCGCCGCCGCGCCTTCCGTCGCGACGCGGGGTTCGCACGGCGGCTGATCATCGGCTTCATTACGACAAGGGGCTTTACGTCCCTCCGGAATCCGTTC
>JBBQEG010000455.1:0-4258 GCA_038320495.1 Opitutales bacterium
TCGGGCCCTGCATACCAGTAATTCTCCCGTGGACGTTCGCTCAGGAGCGAATTGGGGAGCTTGCTCGCACAGGCGCAGACCCCACGCCAGCTGTAACGAGCGCCCGAGCCGGCAAAGAGCGAGGCGAGGCCAAGCGGGAGCGTTTGATTCTCCATCGCGATCGCGAGGGGAAAACGCAGGTCGAACCGGCGCTCGAGTCGGCCCGCGTAATACATCCCCCGGAGAACCGCTTCGACGGGCTGGCCGCCGAAGCAGGAGACGAGCGTGTTGAGCGGCGAGCTGATCGTGCCGTCCTTCACACGGGTGATTAGGCGCGCAAATTCAGCGGGTGTTTTCGTTTGTTCGTATTCCGCGAGCCAGAGACTGCCATCGGTATTGAATCGCGCCCGATACGGCGACGGGTTGCCGGCCGTCTGGTCCGCCAGTTCGAGGTGGAAGTCGAGCATCTCGACAAACGTGCGCCGATAAGTATCGGCGTCGGCCGTCCAAAGATAATCCGTGTGGTCGTCGTTGGCGAGGTAGACGCGCGTCGGCTCCGCGGCCGCAGCTGCATCGGCCACGATCACGAACGCGGCGAAAAGGGAGCGCAGGCGTTTCATACCGAAAGCGGAATTCCTTGCGGTGGATTTTTTTTCGTTTCGCAGGACAACGCGATGGCTGCAGCCACCGCGAGCACGACGCCGATGCTTTCAAGCCAGCCGATGCGCTCGCCGAGGAAGAGCAGCGCGAGAACCACGGTCACGACGGGCTGGCCTGCGGCAGCGAGCGGGGTTACGATCGAGGCTTTGCCCTCGTAACGATACGCGGCGAACGCGGCGATCACTCCGAAACCATTGATTGCGCCGGCGGCCAGGCCTGACCCAAGCATCGCGGCGGGCATGTCCCATTTGAGCTCCTTCGTTGCCACGATCCAGAGGGCGATCGGAACGAAAGCGGCGCACCACGCGAGATAAGAGAGCTCGGCCGAAACGTGATTCGTCGAAATCTTTTGGGTCGCGCTAAAGACTCCCCAGAAAACCATCGCGGCGAGCGTGTAGCCCATCCACGCGTTGAGCCCGATGCGGCGCAGAACCGTCCCGGGATCGCCCAGGTTCTTTGCCTCGCCGCTGAGCAGTACGATCGCGGCGACGGCAATCAGGATTCCAAAAGCCTGGACCGCATTGATTCGTTCCTTGAACCAGAACCACGCGATCACGAGCGTAACGAGCGGGTAAACGTTGGTGAGCGGAATCGCAACGGCCGTGTCAGCGCCTTTTTCGAGCGCGAGGTAAAACGAAATGTTGCCAGCGGCGGCGAGCAGGCCGGACACGAAACCCCAAAAGAGCCCGCGCGGTTTGTCGGTGCCGGTGCGCACGTGCTTGGAGCACGCGGCGACGATCGCTGAAGGGATCAGCGCAAAGGTAAACAGAATCTGCGTCATCCAGCCGGAGAGTTCGCGACTCGGGCCTTTCGCCAGCACGCCCCAGATGCCCCAACAGATCGCCGCGACGAGCGCGTAAACCAGCCACGCGGGCAACGCGAATAGCCGGGATGAAGAGACGACGCTCATGAAACCACGTGCCGGGAAAAGGTGGAAGCGCGCGACATGGCGTTAGGTCGTGAGTGCATTTCTCCGATAACTATGCCGCCGTGGTAATTTTGGTGGCCCGCTCGAAGCGCCCGGCCTCCCGTCCGTCACGGGCGGCGATCGCCAGCGACAACATTTGCACCGGTAGGATTTCCACCAACGGCAACAACCCCGGCGCGACTTCGGGCAACTCGAATGCCGGAGCCGACGCCTTGTGTGCGGAGAGAAAAGCGGCGCGCCCACCCGCGCGAACGATGTCCGCCCCGAGTTGCCGATGCAGCGCAGCCGTGCGTGCATCGCCCGCGCAAACGAGCACCAACACCTGATCATTCACCATCTCGAGCGGTCCGTGGCGGAAAGCGGCGCAACTCATGCCTTCGGCCGGTTGACGGGTGGCTTCTTTCAAGATCAACCCGCCCGTGCCCGCCGTCGCCAGCGAGACACCGCGACCCGTGACGAAAACTGCGCGAACCCCGGAAACCCAGATTGCCAACGCGGCCACGTGCTCCTCGAGATCCGCCAGGTAACGTTGCATCAGAGGCACTAGAGCATGCAAGTCCGCCACCGCGTCTCGAAGATCAGAGCCGACGAGGGCGGCGGCCAGTCCGTGCAGAACGGCGAGGGTCGCAACGTACGTCTTGCAGGAGACGGTCGCCTCGTTTCCCGCGCACAAAGGCAGCACGGTCCCGGCCACCTGGCCGAGAGTCGACCGCGGATTATTGGTGATGCCAATCACATGACCGAACGCGTCGGAGCGACGCAAGAGGGCGACGATCTCGGCGCTTTCGCCCGACTGCGATACTACCACCAGGAGGGTATCGGACCGGCGCAACGGTTCGAACGCCAGCAGCAGCTCAGAGGTCTCAATCCAGTAGGAGTCCCGCCCTGCTCCCGTCAGGGCCAAGTGCAGCGGATACAACGCATGAAACGAGGTCCCCATCCCCGTCAGCACAACCCGCTGAAACCTCCGCCGCTGCAGCAGCGCGGCGAGCTTGGACATCGTGCTGCCGGGCTCCGCCATCGCGGCAGTTGCCGCCCGCAGCGCATCAGGCTGGGCAAGGAGGTCGGTCACATAGGTGCCGGCAACGAAAACAGAGGCAACAACCATAGCTTTGGGGCAAGCGCTTGCCTACATGTTCCGCAGGACCAATCAAGAGTTTTTCTTCGTTCCCCATTTTTTTGGCAATCGCTTGCCTGCGGCTGCCCCACCCAGGAGTGCAATTAAAAGTGAAGTCAGTCCGCGGTGGCACGGACACTCCTGTCGGTGGCTTGGACTCTGGCCCGGCACTCAAGCCTCACAGGCAGGAATGCCTGTGCCACCACCCCCACCCAGCTCAACGTCCGGTCGCGGCCGGCCCCGCAGACTCGCGCACCACCAATTCCGTCTGGAGAGTCGTTTCCCCGCCCATCCGGCGCGGCGCCACCAACATTTGCTTGAGGGTCTGGAACGCGAGCAGGCCCAGTTGCCCGGCAGGGATGCGCACGGTCGTCAGGGCCGGATTCGACAACGCCGCCAACGGCACATCATCTGCGCCGATCACAGACACGTCCGCGGGAACCTTGAAGCCGCACTTCAGGCAGGCGCGGATCGCACCCAGCGCCGTCAAATCGTTGCTGCAGAGGATCGCCGTCGGCCGCGTCTCGAGGGTGAGGAGCCTGGTCGCCGCGGCCGCACCCGAATCGGCGTCGTTCTGCGCCTCGACCACTCGCAACTTGAGCCCGAGTTTTTTCAGCTCGCGCTCCAGGGCTTCGCGATAAGCCGCATGCGAGGCCCGGCTCTGCGGACCCGCGATCAGCGCAAATCTGCGGTGTCCCAAGGTATGAAGGTAACGCACGGCCTCGCCACAGCCTTGCTGGTAGTCGAGGCGGATATTGCTCTTGCGCGGGCCGGGACCATCCGAATCGAGAAAGACCGATGCCACCCCACGCTCAGCCAGTCGCACCGCCATTTCCCCGCTCACGCGCGAACTCATTACGGCGACACCCGGCGCCTTGTTTTCGAGCATGCGTCGGAACACGTGCTCCGTCCGCTCGAGGTCGTAATGCGTACTGGCGAGCAGGACTTCGAACCCGTGCTCCAGCGCCGCGGTTTCAAAGGATTTAATCAGCAGCGGATAAAACGGATTCTCGATGTTCGATATCACCAGGCCCAGAAAATCGCTCCGGCCCCGCGCCAGACGGCTCGCATGCAAGTCCCGATGGAAATGGAGCTCGGTCATCGCCTTCTCGACCGCGGCCTTGGTGTCGGGCGCAACGAACTTGGTGCCGGTGAGAACCCGCGACACCGTCGACTCAGCGACGCCAGAAAGCCTGGCGACGTCTTTCATCGTGGGCCGCGCAATAATCTTCATGCGCATTGCCATAGGGAAGCCTCGCCGGACCGCAACCGCCAAGCGCAGGCGTCGCGCAAGCGGTGAAAGCGCTTGCCCCAATTCCCTATGCAGTCAATCGCATCACCGGTTCATGGGCCAAACTGATAAACCGCGCGGACGCCGTGCTGCCGGCCAAGCGTTCACTGATCAGATGCACCGCCTGCGCCACCATCGTAGTCCACGGAATTCCAATGGTGGTCAAACGCAGGCGCTCCGCGACGGGTGCGTTGTCAAACCCGACGAGCGGCGGGCGCTTCACGCCGCGCTCGGCGCAAAATGCCATCACGGCTTCCGCCAACCGGTCGTTGGCCGCGAAAAT
>JBBQEG010000456.1:0-4213 GCA_038320495.1 Opitutales bacterium
GGCGGTGATCCGTCGTCCGTGGTGTTCTGCCACAAGCTCGGTCTCGCCTACGTCTCCTGCTCGCCTTACCGCGTGCCGGTCGCCCGCCTCGCCGCCGCGCAAGCCGCGATCGAGGAAAAGCGCGCCGCGAAGAAGAAGTAAGCGGTCGGGTCGTTTCATTCATGGAAATGCCGCTTCGGTTCGCCGGAGCGGCATTTCCCGTGGCGGGTCTTGCGCCCGACCCGGACGGGGCCGACACTGCATCCTGACCCTGATTTTGTCGCCGCCAATCTGCGGCAAGCGTCCTCGCGCTGACCCACGTAGCCTCGCCACCGCCGTGAAGCCCGAAAGGATCGCCGGGATATTTTACCAGCATCTGAGCACCACCGACTGCCTGTACCTCGCTCAAAATCTCGCAATAGACCGTAAATCCTGGTGCCATCCGTCCATGACAGCGAAGCGGTTTTTACGACTGGCGGACTGCGGGCGGAACGGACGATGTCATGCGCCTGGTCCATTGCATTGAGCGGGCGGACATCCCGTGGCGTGCCATCGATGGTGTCGCGGTCAACCATTGGGCGGAGGAGCCGATGGTCACCCGGGATGTGGATTTCGTGGTCGCCACGGAACTGACCGGAAAAGCCGTTGAGGTGCTGGAGGCCGAGGTCTTCATCTCCTCGCGCTTTGAGTGGTCGGTGCTTTCAAAGGAAGTTCGAAAGTAAGCCTGCAACTCAGCACGGAGGATTTCTATCAGGACTACTCCTCCCGCTCGGTGCCTGCGGATGTGCATGGAATCTAACTCAGCGTTCCCGACGAATGCAGAGCGACCCGAAATCGCGAACAGCGTGATCATGAAGCTGAACAAGGTAAGGCGCTTTTGTTTCGTCAGGCAGGATCGGAACTATGAAACGAAGCTTGATCGCGTGGTGTGGCGCGGGAATGGCAAGCAGGCGGAGCGTCAGGCGCTTGTCGAACGCTATGCGGATCACCCGCTGTGCGATGTGGGGCAGGCCACCGAGGCCGGCGACGTTCGATATCGGATACCATATCTGACGATGGCGGACCCATTGCGGAACAAGTTCATCCACTCGGTTGAAAGAAACGATGTGGTGACGAATCTGAAGTGGATCATGTCCTCCCAATCGCTGTGTTTCATGCCCGAGCCGACCGGTGAGACTTGGTTCATGGAAGGACGGCTGATACCCCACCATCACTATGTGCGGGCGATGAACGGGAGTTGAAGGGCACCTGGTGTCGGTTCGCGGTAAAGCTGCGGATTGAGCGCGGGGTCGTTATACATCTTGAACTGACAATAGACCGCAAACGTGCGACGGCGCGCGGCTACATTGGCGGGTGACCGATCCCAGCCGTGCCCGAGAAAGCAGAATATGGGGACTGACCCCTTCTATTTCCTGACCCCATCTATTTCGCTGGTGCTCCGGCCTGCGGATTGCTGCGCCGGCGCAGGGTCGGGGTCGGGTGCTGACAGTGAGATTCCCCGCCGGACATGCGACCGCCGCCTCTGCGCTCCTGCTCTACGGAGATACGGCAGTCCTTGAGAATCCCGGCGCGGGATGACTGATCCCGGGCCACAGAAGCTGTCCAGAATCCGCCTTAAGTTAGCGCCATTCGGGACCCCATATACCGGCGGACCGCGAGGGCACGTGTGCTCCCCATGGCGCGGCGCGCGCGCCTCTCGGGTGGCGGACTGACTTATTTCCTGTAACCTGCCGGCGGCCGGGCCCGTACCTTTGTCTGGATCCCCATGAAATACCGCTTTCTCCTGACCACCCTGCCTCTGGCGCTCTTCCTCCCCGTGCGTTCCCAGACCACGTCGGAAAAGATCGGAGCCTCCTTCAAGCAGCTTGACCGCGATGGCGATGGAAAGGTGACGCGGCAGGAGTCGGACAACGCGCCGTGGTTCGACCGCGGTGACCAGAACAAGGACGGGCAGCTCACGCTCGACGAGGCGGTCCTCCGGCTGTCGGCGCTGGTGGAAAAGCACGGTGTGTCCGCGCCGGAGGCCGAGACACCCGACGAGTCGCTCAAGGAGCAGCCGCAGGTGCTCAAGGCGTGCGACCACGGGGTCGGTCGCCGGGTGCTGCCGATCATGTTGAAGGACGTCGCGGGAAAGGCGGTGAAGCCGGCCGCGGGGACCCGGGCGACGGTGGTCGTGTGTTTCGGCGCGTCGTGCCCGATCAGCAGGAAGTTCGGCCCGGAGCTGGCGCGGCTGGAAAAAGTGTATGGCGAACGGAAGGTCGACTTCGTGTTCTTGAGTCCGGTGGACGGCGTGAAGGGGGAGGACCTGCGGGAATTCGCGGCGATCCACGGCTTGACTTCGCCCGTCGTCGCCGGAGCGAAAGGCGAACTGACGCGTGCGCTGCGGCCGTCGACGACGACGGAAGTCTTCGTGCTCGATGCGGCGCGGACGCTGGTTTTTCGCGGCGCGGTGAACGACCAATACGGGCTCGGCTACAGCAAGCCGGTTGCGACCCGGCACTACCTTCGGGAGGCGCTCGACGCGGTGCTGCGCGGGGAGAATCCGCCGGTCGGGGCGACCACGGCACCGGGTTGCGCGCTCGATTTGGAGGAGCCCGTGGCGGCCACTCCGGCCACGCCGACCTACCATCGCGAGATCAGCCGGTTGATGCAGGCGCATTGCGTGGAGTGTCATCGCGAGGGCGGGCTTGGTCCGTTTTCGCTGGAGAGCCATGAGGACCTTGGCGAGCACGCGGGGATGATCCGCAAGCAGGTCGAGCGCGGCGCGATGCCGCCGTGGTTTGCGCTGCCGGGGGAGCCGGGCACGCACGCGGTTTTCTCAAACGACCGCTCGATGCCGGAGGCCGACAAGTCCGCGCTGCTGAGCTGGCTGAAGTCGGGCCTTCCGCTCGGTGATCCCGCCGAGGCCCCCGTGGCGCGGAAGTTCGCCGATGGCTGGACGGTGGGGACGCCGGACGTGGTGTTCCAGATTCCGGAGCCGGTCGAGATCAAGGCGGAGGGCGCCATGCCCTATCAGAACCGGGTGGTCGAAACGACACTCGCGGAGGAACGCTGGGTGCAGGGCTACGAGATCCTGCCGACCGCGCCGGAGGTGGTGCACCATGTCATCGTGAAGGTGCATCCCAAGGGTTCGTCGGCCCGCGAGCGCGGCGAGGGCGAGGAGGGCTTCTTCGCCGCCTACGTGCCGGGGAACAGTTACCGGATGCTGCCGCCGGGCTTTGCCAAGCGGCTGCCGGCGGGGTCGAAGCTGAGCTTCCAGATCCACTACACGCCGAACGGCAAGGCGACGAAGGACCAGCTCAAGATCGGGCTGATGTTCGCGAAAGAAGCGCCGCGCAATGAGGTCCACGTCGCCGCGGTCGCGCAGCACCGGCTGAACATCCCGCCGGGGGCCGCGAACCACGTGGAGACGAAGCGCCAGGTCATCCCGATGAACATGAACATCACCGCCTACATGGCCCACATGCATGTCCGCGGGAAGAGCTTCAAGTATGAGCTGACCACGCCCGACGGCAAAACCGAGACGCTGCTGGATATCCCGCGCTACGACTTCAACTGGCAGCTCCAATACGACTACGCGCAGCCGAAATTCATCCCGCCTGGCAGCACGATGACCATCACCGCGGTCTTCGACAACAGCAGCGGCAACCCGGCGAATCCCGATCCGACCAAGACCGTGCTGTGGGGTGACCAGACCTACGACGAGATGATGATCGGCTACGTCGAGCACTTCACGCCGCTACCGTGATCCTCAATTCCGCGATATAACAACGGAGGGCTAGAAGAACAGAATGCAGGGAGTGACAGATCTCAACCATGAACGAAAAAGCAGAATGTGGGGACCGTCCCCATTTATGTTTTTTGCGCAATATTTGTGATGGGATTCACCCCATGCGGTCCGGATGGAGGGGATCAAACTAAAATCCCTGCCCGCAACGATCCGCCGGTTGACGCATCCGTTCCCGGAGAGGACGTCCCGATCCCACCAACGAGATGGGGCCGGATATCACGGCAGACCGGATTGCCACCCCTCGAGTTTGCTGCGCGATCCTTGCCGACCCCTTCCCACCCGGGACGAACTTCATGATCGCGGTGCACTTCGTTGATACCAACCTACTGGTTTACGCAAGGGACGACACCGACCCTCGCAAGCGTGACCGCGCCCGCGAGATGATGGAGATTCTTTGGCAGACGGGCACAGGGCGGCTCAGTCACCAGGTTCTGGTCGAGTTCT
>JBBQEG010000457.1:0-4207 GCA_038320495.1 Opitutales bacterium
ACGCCCGCTGTCCCATAGCATCGCGCGCGAAACCGGGCAGCCACGCCTGTGCAGGGCTGCCCAGACATCGGAAGTCCCCGCTGGCTGTCCCACAGCGCGCGAGCAAATCGTATATATTCCGATCAAGCCACAGGGCGGCACGTATATACGTCACCAGCCGGCTGAAACTGTGCGACCAGCGGCTCTGCCACGCCAGAAAGCGCAACAGCAGATGCACCAACAACGCCGTCCACACCTGCCACTTCACCGCATTGGCCGAGTGCCCAAGGAAGTCCACCAGCTGCACTGTCTGCTTCAGCTCCTTGAAGAACCGGCAGCCCAAAGGGATCAGGGCGTGTTTTGTTAGTTGGTCCGCGGTTCGCCTTAGGCCAGCGGAAGTGGCCATCAAGCGAGACCGGCTGGACCGGGCGGGTTCGATTTTCGATCCTGACCGACAACCAACAAAACACGCCTCGACCCCAGTTCTGATTTCTGTTCACAAGCCGCAAACGTGAGAGCGAACATTCGGAAGCGGCGTAGCCAGGTGGCGACTTCGCGCATCGTCAGGCAGGGCTCATTTCTCCATATACCACGTCATGGAGCCGTCGTAGAAATCCCAATTCGGCATGAGCTGGGGCGCTCGGAAGGCTCCATCGTTGGTGGCACTGACGACCACGAGCATGCGTTTTAATCCCGCGGGTGTCTGGCGCGTGCCGATGCCGACGGCGCAGCGGGTAAACGTGTAAGCAATGGGCCGGGAGGGCTCGATCAACACGACGTCGCCGTCAAGCCGGTAGCGGCCCGCATGATTTTCCGAACCGCTGGTGTTTCCGAACTGCGGGTTGGTCGTGGCGAACGCGATCGAATAGTCGTACGTGCCGTCCGCGCCGAGGCGAAACGTTCCCCCGGCCGAGTGGGTCGCCACGCCCGCGCCCGCCCCGGTCGTGCTGTTCACGTAAAATCCCCCGAATGCACTGTTGCTCATGGTCCAATCGCCGCGCAGATCCGATGCCGCAAAAACCCCGCCCGTGGAATTCGGCGCCGAGCCACTGGCGGGCCGGATGGAGTCGATCAACCCGGTGAGCGGTCGCCAAAGGGCGCTGAACGCGGCGGACTCCTTGAATGAACCCATGCCGGTGCTCGGGTCGATCGGCTCAACGATCGCAACGATCGGCTGAACTTTCCCACCGCCCAAATCGACGAGGTAGAGCACGCCGTAATTTTTCAGCGAACGGTCGTCCCGAATCTTCCGATCAAAAAATCGACCCATGTAGTGGACGACGAGGCCGCTCAGGATTCGCGCCCGATAATGCACGATGGTGTCGCCCAGTTCGAACGCCTCGAACTGCTCGCGCCAGACCACGTCAAACGTCGCGTGCGCATCTCCGGTGATTGCGCGCGGTGGCAGCACGAAGATCGAGGCGGGATGGCGGCCTTGACCGTTGGGATCGCGCGAGCCGTCGTTGTTCACGTTAACGAGCGTAGCGCGAAAAATCGTCGCCCAGTTCGCGTTCTCCCGCGACCAATCCGGCGGCGGGGTATAGGTGATGCCGGACACGCCCGGGCTCTGGCTGGTTACCGCTGGAGGCGCACGAACGACGGTCACCGGCGATGTCGCCGGACTCGCCGCGGCGGCTTCTTCCTTCACCCTCCGCGCCGCCTCCTCGAGTCCCTCCCGCACCACCATCCCCTGCGGGCCAAGATCGATCAGGTCGGGATTGACGCCGATCAGCGATTCGAAGCCGGCCGCCGCGATTTTACGCAGATCCGCCTGCGCGGACGGCTCGGTCGCGACCTCTCTCATTCCCAGGACGAAGACGGGAAACCCGAGGCAGAACTCCCAATATTTCTGTTTGTCCGCATCACTCATCCGGGCGACCTCAGGTCCGGCCAGCGCGCCGACCACCTGCGCGTGCAAGGCGTCGCCGGCTTCGTCGGTCAGCTCCGTCTGTCGCACAAACGTCCAGAGCTGCGTGATGAAGAGGGAGGTCGCCGCCGCCACATCGCGGTCGGCGCCTTCGGCTTCGGCCGCGAGGAGCTTGCGGGCTTCACGCGCGCCCACGTCCATCAGGGTCAAGATCGCCTGGCGCTCCGCTTCGTTGGTCGTGAGCTGTCGGGCGAGATCAGGGAGGAGGAGCCAGTCGGGCGCAGCCTTGAAGCGAAACTCCGGTAGCAGGAGTTCTTCCATGGTCGGCTTGGAGGCGGATTGCGCGGCGCGTTTTTCGGCAAGTTTTTTGACCAGGCTGCTGAGCGGCGAAGCCGGCGGCGGGGGCGTATCGGAGGCGGCGAGCGGCACGAGCGACAACGCGTTTCTTCCACCGGCTTACCTGGACCGGATGAATCTTGTACCGGGTGGCAATTACGTGCACCGGTTCAATGCTTTTCAGTGCTTCCCAAGTTGCACTTTCAACTCGGGACTGGGCTGACTTCGTTTTTTGGACATTCGGATCGTTTCTTCCTTTCGGTTCTATTCTTAACGATCCCCCCGGTCCAAATTTTTGGGGTCCGCTTCAACCTCGATAAAACCGCCCGGCACCACCGCCGGATGATAACGTTCACTCGAGATAAATCAGTTCGTTTATATTCAGCAGTGTGCGACAGAAGGCGGCGCGGCCGAATGGGGTGATGAGGGCGGTGGCGGCGGCGTATTCCGTCGGTGACGGGAGACGCTGCAGCACGAGACGGTACGCGGCGTCGACGAAGCCGGAGGTGTCGTTGGCCACGGCCTGCTCGCTGGCGCGGGCGGCAAGGGCGGCGGCCATGTCGAGGGTGAATCTGTGGTTCAAAAGGGTGAGCGCCTGCAGCGGGGTGGTGGTGTTTGCGCGACGCGGGGCGATGTTGGCGATATCGGGAAAATCAATATCGGTCAGCACATCGACGACCGAGGCGCGGGCGTTTTGATGATAAACGGCGCGGCGGTAGGTGCGCGGATCGTGGACATCGAGCGGCGAGTAGGTGCTGACGTTGTTTTGCTGGAATTTATAAAGCTGAAAGCCGGGGCCGCCCGCGGGTTCGACGACCAGTTTTCCGGCGACGGTAAGCAGAGTGTCGCGCACCTCTTCCGCGCTCAGGCGGCGCGGCGGGAATCGCCAGAGCAGGCGCGCGTCCCGGTCGACGCGCGCGGCGTCGTCCCGCAGAGCCGAGCTTTGTTGATAGGTCTGCGAAAGCACGATGTCGCGATGGAGCGTCTTAAGCCGCCAGCCGTTTTCGCGCAGCCGGAGCGCCAGCCAGTCAAGTAACTCGGGATGAGTCGGTTTGCTGCCGATGAAGCCGAAATCGCTCGGCGTATCCACAATTCCAGTGCCGAAGTGGTAATGCCACACCCGGTTCGCCAGCACGCGGGCCGTCAGCGGGTTGTCATCGTGCACGAGCCATTGGCCGAGCGCGAGGCGGCGCTGACCCTCGGGCGCATCGGCGGGCAGGGCGTAGGATTTCGCGACGTGGTCAAGCACGGCGAGGCTCGCTGGTACCACCGGATCGCCGGGCTTCATCGGATCGCCTCCTTCCAGCACAAAGGTGCGTTCTGTGGGCTCGGAGTAATTCCCCGCCCAGATTTGACGCAACGGTGGGACGTCCTGGATTTTTTTCTCCACGATCGCCGCCTCGCGGGCCACCTGCGCGAGTTGCGCCTTCTCGTCAGGAGTGATGACATCGCGGCGCGCCCGCCCGATGCCGTGCCGGGGCGTCCAGGGCTCGCGGCCTTCGTCGCTGGCGACGGTCTGCCACGTTTTCCCATCGAGCGACACCTGTACGTCGTATTCGCAGGGGGTTGCGCCCTGATCCTTGGCACTCTTCCACTTAGTATTGCTGAAGGTGATACGATCGATCGTTTCGACCCGCGCGAGCGTGATGGTGAGTTCCGCCGGAGTGCCGATCAGCCACTGTTCACCGAATTGCCCGTCGATGCAGAGTTGCGGACCGTACGCTTCAGGAAAGTCCTCCGCCACCGCCGACTTCGCGCCGAACGCCTTGCCGCCATTGCTGGCCAGGGCCGCATTGCGCGTGGCTTCACCCGCTGTCCAAACCTCGAACTCGGTGAGCCGCCCCCCCCGAGGCGGGGAGTCACGGGGAGACGTTTGGTTGTCGCCTCCGCGGGCGGGAGTTCGTAGCTGCTGGTGACGGCGCGAACGACAAATTTCACGTGCCGGGCGGCCACGGCCGCGAAACGCTCTTCCGTAAGCTCCGAATCAATTTTCGGACGCGTGGGTTTACGGTTCAACGCCTCGGC
>JBBQEG010000458.1:0-4176 GCA_038320495.1 Opitutales bacterium
ATACCCAGGCCACCGCTCAGCCTTTATGCTCTGCGACGGCTTTGAAGCCGCGTCGACTCAGGCGGCGTCGGCCCCGAGCCGCGCACAACCCCGGAGGTGCCATAACCGATCAATCGGCTGGTGCATCCCCTCCCTGCAACCGCTTAACCAATGAAATCCTTCCTGCCACTCTTCGCCGCGGCACTCTCAGTCCCGGTTTCCACTCTCCTCGCCCAAGCGGTCGCAACCCCCGCGACTCCGATGGCGCCAACACCTCCACCGCCGAGCGAAATCATTGAGCTCAGCCCGTTCACCGTCGATGCGACAAGGGACACCGGCTATCGTGCAGAGAACACCCTGGCCGGCAGCCGGTTGAACACTCCGTTGCGTGATACCGCGGCGTCGGTCAGCGTTTTTACCGAGGAGTTTCTCGAGGATCTCGCCATCACCGATATCGACCAGCTCATTGAATACTCCGTCGGCACGCAGCTCGATGTGCAGGATAGCAACGCCGGCTCCAACGCCAACAACCACATCAGCGGAGCCAACATTGTCCGACGTCTGGATATTCGTGGGATCCGCGCGTCGGAATCGATCGATTACTTTAGGAGCATCACCCCGAACGACGCGTATCGAATCGGAAGATACGACGAGAGTCGCGGACCCAATGGCATCCTCTTCGGGATCAGCAGCGCCGGCGGGCTGATCAATCAGAGTTCCATTCTGGCGACGACGAACCGCGACAGTGGCCGGGTGAGCTATCAATTTGGGAGCGACGACATCAGTCGGGCGGAGATTCGCTTCAACAAGGTGATTCTGCCGAAGCGGCTCGCATTGGCCGTGGCCGCCGTCGATCAGGAGAACGGGGGCTGGCGCGAACCCGATTTCAAGGATAAGGAGCGGCTGTTCGCCACGCTCACCTTTACGCCCACCGACCGGATCACCCTTCGAGTGGCGGGTGAGCGCGGCAACGAATACTTTGCGCGGGTCGCGCCCTACGCCTTGACCGATAACGGCCTCGCTTGGCTGGATAATCGGAATGCCCGCGGAGTCCCGGCGGTCACGTTTGCCCCGACCAACGCCAATCCCAACGCGGCGCGGCAGGCGCTCGGCGTGGTGACGCGCAATGCCAATGCGAACAATGCCCGCCGGCTCGTCTATATCAATAACGACGGAGCGTTCTACGACTCGGCGGGGACGTTTCTCACGGGATCCTATGATAATCCCGCGGTGCGGGCACCCGACGGCACCCCCGGCGTGAGCGGCGAGACCATCCGGATCAACGATCCTTCCTTCGTGGCTCATGATATCAACTCCGGCGGACCCGGCATGTACCGCGATCAGAATTTCGAGAACTATACCTTCACATTCGATTGGCGAATCACCAACGATCTCAACCTGAATCTCGCCCATAATTATCAACATACCGACCTGACGAATCCGGCCTTGACCGGCGCGGATCCCCAGCTGCGTGGCGAAGCCAACACCACGCTGGGTGTTGGCGGACCGGTTAATCCCTACGCGGGGCAGCTCTATATTGACGGTCAGTGGCTGAACTCCGAGCACGTCGCTTCCGTCAAGGAAACGCGGCTCTCGCTGTCCTATAATTTTGATCCGAAACGGACGTGGCTCGGCACCCATCGAATCGCGGGCATGATTTCGCGCAGTGATGAGCGCGTTCGCTATGTGAGCCAGCGGCTCGCGCTGGCCGGGGCACCGTTCAACGACGATCCGGTCAACCCGGCCAATCGCATCACGACGCGAGTATTTATTGATGAACAGAACCCCCGTGGATTTATCGGACCCGACTGGCGGTCCGTGCCCAAAACCGTGGCCTTTGAAGGTCAAACGTACGACGTAGAGTGGATCAGCCAGAATGCCGGCACCCAGAACTCAATGGCGGCGCAGGAACTGGATTCCCGGCTCATCGTGCTGCAGAGTTACTTTCTCAATCGTCGCCTGGTTACCACGTTTGGATACCGGGAGGACGAAGCGGATATCACGAGTTTCGGCCACACCAAGGATCCTTTTTTAATGACGGATGTGATCGATCCGACGAAGGTGGAGACAGATTCCGTCAAGGGTATCACGCGCACGCAGGGCCTGGTCTTTCACGCGACGAACTGGCTTTCGCTCGTGGCCAACCGGTCCACTAATATTGGCGTACCGACTTTCACCAATCGGGTTCTACCCGACGGACGGATTCCCGATCCCACGGTAGGCGAGGGGGAGGACTACGGTATCTCGCTCGACCTGTTTGACCGTCGACTGGCGTTCAAGGCCGTCTATTTTACGACCGGGGAACAGGGTCAAACCCGGAGCGGCGGCATCAACGCCGCGTTTAATCAACGCAACATCCGGATTGCGGAAGCCTTCGAAAGCGTCCTCGTCGGTCCTGGCCGTCGCTATAGTGCGACTGAATGGGATCCGATTCGGGCCAGTCTGACGCCGACTGCAAATGCCTCCGCATTTGATATGGATTCGGAAGGCTACGAGGTAAGTCTCGTGGCCAATCCCACGCCGAACTGGCGGATCATGGCAAATTACTCCTATACCGACCGCATTCGCACGAACTCGGCCGCACGCGACGCGATTCCGTGGTATGGCTTCACGGAGGATGGCGGTTTATTGACGGAGGGCGTCACGCAGAATCCGGATGCCAGCTTCACGGTGAATCCGGGCGCGTTCACGTCGGACGGCACGGTCGCACGCTGGCTCGAACTCGGCGGACAGCATCCCGAGGCAAACGTTTCGAGTCTAATGACGAGTGCTGACGTCACGGTGGCCGAAGAACTCCGCGAGCTTCTCCGGTTTCTGAATGACGACCGGCTTGAGAATGAACAGCGGTGGGGTCTGCGCCCTCACAAAGTCAGCCTGTTCACCTCCTATGATTTCACCGAAGGCCGGCTGAAAGGATTCACGGCCGGCGCCGGATATCGCTGGCGCGGCGCCAATATCATTGGGCGCAACGCGACGGGCGGCGAAGTCACGGGCCGCACCCTCTCGGCGGCCGACCTGATGCTTCGCTATCGGCATAAGGTCGCGGCGTGGCGCTTCAAAGGCTCGCTGACGTATCAGCTCAACGTTTCGAACCTGTTCGACCGGGACGGCATCATGCCGCAGCGTTTTTCGTCGACCTCGGACTTCGACGTCCCGGGGGGGCGCGGCGTAGCCTACAGTCGATATGACTTCATCGAGCCGCGTTCCATTCGCTTTACGACGTCGTTCTCCTTCTAAAAGCGAAGCCGTAACTGACGCCGGCACCGCGAGTGCGATGCCTGGTCTGCCGGCGAACGCGGCGAACCGCGTTTTGCGATCGCGGGTGGTTTGGCGACTCGTGAGATCAGAGAAACGGCAACGGGGGGAGGCATCATTTCAATCTAGAAAATGCACTTGAAACCGCAGATTTCACAGATGAGCACAGATTACCAAGGCATTATAAATTACAGTTCCTTCACGTTGCGGGTGAATTGCGGCTAGGTGCCTCTTTATTAGTAATCCTCTGTATCCGTGCCCATCTGCGTAATCTACCTAAAATACACGACGAAATTTATTTTCAGAGCTCAAATCCTCCGCGCGCTCTTTCAGAATCGCTGGACACTTCCGGCGACCTGCAGATGTTTGATCCATGTCGTTTTTCCGGCCTCTCCTTTGGGTGCACGCCGCCATCGTTCTCGCATCCGTCGGCTTGGCGGCGCCGGACGCCGTCGAATTTAACCGCGATGTCCGGCCGATTTTTTCGGACAACTGCTTTCACTGTCACGGTCAGGATCCCGGCACCCGCAAAGCCGGACTGCGATTGGATGTTCGCGACGCCGCGCTCAAGGGCGGCAAATCCGGCGTTCCCGCCTTGGTGCCAAGGAAACCGGAGGAGAGTGAACTGCTGCTGCGCGCGATGTCGCCGCATGATGACGAGCAGATGCCTCCGGCCGATTCCAACAAGGCGCGGCTGAGCGCGACGGACCTCGCGAAGCTGAAGGCCTGGATCGCGGGCGGCGCGGAGTATCAAGATCATTGGGCGTTCATCCCGCCGCGTCAGTCTCCGGTTCCGATCGTATCCGGCGCTCCTGGGGCGAACCGGACGTCCCGCGGAGTCAACGCTATCGATCAGTTTGTCTCCGCCCGGTTACAACAGGAAGGCCTGAGCCTCGCGCCCGAAGCCGACGCCGAGACGCTGTGTCGCCGGCTCTATTTGGA
>JBBQEG010000459.1:0-4173 GCA_038320495.1 Opitutales bacterium
GGACATGCGTTTGAAATTTATCTCTAATTCGTCCTAATTTCTCCCATGCCCCTCGCTCATTCCTCCCGCCGCCGTTTCCTGCAAAACTCCGCGCTGCTCGCCGCCGCGCCTTTAATCCTGCCGAGCCGGCTGTGGGCGCAGGAGACCGCTCCGGGAAAGCGGCTCACGTTCGGCTGCATCGGCATGGGCAAGATGATGAAGGGCCATCTCGGTAACGTGCTGAATCGGGATGATGTCGAAGTCGTCGCCGTTTGCGATGTCGACACCACCCGCCGCGATGCCGCGAAACTCCGGGTCGAGCAAGCCTACAGCGCGAAAGCCGACATGACTTACAAGGGGTGCAAGGCCTACCCGGATTTTCGCGAGTTACTGGCCCGCTCCGATATCGACGCAGTGATCATTGCCACTCCGGATCACTGGCATGCCTATATCGCGATCGAAGCGGTGAAAGCCGGGAAGGATGTGTATTGCGAGAAGCCTCTCACCTATAACATCCACGAAGCCGTCGAGCTGGTGAAGGCGGTCCGCAAATCGAACCAAGTTTTCCAAACCGGATCGCAGCAGCGCTCATCCAAGGAGTTCCGCGTGGCCGCTGAACTCGTTCGCAATGGCGTTCTGGGCAAAATCAGCGCCATCCATGTTTCCTTCGGCGATCCCGCCGCCCCGTATCGCGAACCCGCCGAGGCCATCGAGCCCGGGCTCGATTGGAAAATGTGGTGCGGCCCCGGCCCGCTCGTTGACTATAGCCCATTCCTTTGCCCGCGCGGGGTCCATGATAACTTTCCCCACTGGCGCAAGACGTGGGAATTCGGCGGCGGCATGATTACCGACTGGGGCGCCCACCATATTGATATTGCGCAATGGGCGCTCGGCGCTGACGGCAGCGGCCCGGTCGAGGTGCGGGCGCCACAAAATTGGGAAACCGCCAAACGCGGCGCCCAGCTCGTCTATGCAGACGGCACCGTACTCACCCACGTTCGCGGCAAGGGCGTCTCGTTCTACGGCACCGAGGGAGAACTCCACGTGAACCGCGGCAAGTTCGAGCTCCTGATGGACGGAAAGCAGATTAATAAATTCTGGGACAAGGACGTCGACAAGGGCACATCGCTCGAACGCGAAGTCACCCTCGCCGAGCGAAAGTACCTCGTGGATGCCAAGGTGAAGCTGCCCGCGCCCAAGAGCCATTTCCAGGACTTCATGGATTCCATCGCGTCGCGGAAGCGGCCCATTTGCGACGTGGAGATCGGCGCCAGTTCCGTCATCGCCTGTCACGTGATGAACTTCGCCTACCGTTACGGCGCAAATGCCAAGTGGGACCCGCGGCGCAACAAGATCGTCAGCGGCGGCAGCAACAAGTGGCTGACCCGCGATCGCTATAACGGCGGCTGGAACGTATAATCGAGCCCGCCGAAGACTCACCGCCGTAAAGGCCGATACCCTCCCGTCCGACGTAGATCCAATCTTGTAGCAGGGCCCGAGCCGCGCTCGCGGCCTTGCTCGCCGGAATCAGCCGCCCGCCAGCGCAACCAGAACGTCGGCCATTCCTCTTCCCCACCGGGTGAGCCGGCATCGCAACGAATCCAAATTTCAACCCCGCACGCCGTTTATCTGAACTCTCTCAGGCTCCGGATCCCCACCTGCTCAGCCATGAAGCATTTTTATATTTCCCGGCGTTCGTTCCTCCAAAAATGCTCGGTTGTCGCCGCCGCCACTGGCCTGCCCCTCTGGTTTCTTGAGCGAGAACTCAGCGCTGCGGAAACCTCCGCCCCCAAGGTCAGCCCCAATGATCGTCCCGGCGTCGCTCTCATCGGATGCGGCGGCCAAGGCATCGGCGACACCACCAACGCCGCCAATGATTGCGATGTCGTGGCGGTATGCGATGTGGATGATGCTCATATCGCCCGCGCCGTGACAAAGTTTACCACCGACGGCAAAGGCCCGATCGGATATTCTGATTTTCGCCGCGTGCTCGAACGCAAGGACGTCCACCTTATCGTCAACGCCACACCTGACCACTGGCATACGTTGATCAATATAGGCGCCGCGCGGGCCGGCAAAGATATCTATGCCGAAAAACCGCTCACCCTGACGATCGACGAGGGGCGCCAAGTCGTGAAAGCCGTTCAGGAAAACAAGGTTATCCTGCAAACCGGGACGCAGCAGCGCAGCTCCCAGCGTTTCCGTCTCGCCTGTGAACTCATTCGCAATGGACGCATCGGAAAGCTGAAACACGCCACCGTCTACCTGCCGGCGGGATTACGGGCCGGACCTTTTTCCCGCGAATCCGCTCCCGCGGGCTTGAATTGGGATTTCTGGCAGGGCCCCGCCGCGCGTCACGACTATATCAAGGAGCGATGCCATCGCACCTTCCGCTTCTGGTATGACTACTCCGGCGGAACCATGACCGACTGGGGTGCGCACCATAACGACATCGCCTACTGGGCCATCGGGCTGCTCGCCCCGGAACGGGTCGACGCGCGGCGTCTCAACGAACCCATCCCCGGAGGTTACGATGCCTATAGTGACTACGAGGTCGACTACACGTACGCCAATGGCACCGGGCTCAATATCCGAACCACGCCCGACGACAGTATTTATGGCGCGGTGGTGAACAAGGACGGGCAGCGCAATGGTATCCGCTTTGAGGGCACGGACGGCTGGATCTGGGTCAATCGCAGCCAGCTGTTGGCGAGCGACAAGGAGCTCGTGAGCGCTCCCCTGCCGGCCAATGCGGTGCGCCTATATGAAAGCAGCAACCACATGAGCAATTTCATCGAGAGTGCCCGCACGCGGAAACCGCCGATTTGCGACGCAGAAATCGGGCACCGCTCCGCCACGATGTGTCACCTCGGCGCCATCGCGCTGCGCACCGGCCACACGCTCCGCTGGGACGCCACGACTGAGCGCTTCGTGGGCGACCATGCTGCCGAAGCCAACGCCTACCGCGCCCGCCCCATGCGGGCGCCCTATGATGATCGTTTCGTCTAAGAACAGGTTGGAAACGCGCGCTCACGTTGCTGCGATCACAACGCTTTACGAAAAAACCATCGCTTCAGGCAGACCATCCGCAGGGTCAAGCGCCGAGGGCCGCCGCCGCAAGCCGCCCCTCTGCCTGGCGAACGAAAAAAAGCAGGTTGACACACCCGGCTCACCCGCCACGTTCTCCCCTCCTTTTCGAGCATGAGCACCACCGAACAAAAGCAGCAGACTCCCACCCCCGCGGAAATTCCGTTCACGACCCCGCAGGCGATGAGCCGCTATGTCACTGACACGGGCAAAATTCTGCCGCGCAAATACACGGGCCTTTCCGCGAAGCATCAGCGCGCGATCACGCGCACCCTGAAGCAGTCGCGCAACTTGCTGCTCGCGCAGTAAAATTTTTGTCCCACGCCATTTTCCGAGGCCGGATTAACCCTCCGGCCTTTTTCATGCCATGACCCAAAGACCTGCCGCCCGGGTCTATCGTCCGACGGTACGAAATATCGCCCTGCTTGCCAGCCGCTTGCGTGCCGGCGAACTCGTCGCCGTGCCGACGGAGACGGTCTACGGCCTAGCCGCCAACGCGCTCGACGCCCGGGCCTGCCGGCAGATTTTTCGAGCCAAGAATCGTCCGGCAAACGATCCGCTGATTGTTCACGTTTACGCGCTGAAGGACTTGGATCCTCTGTGCCATCCGAATGAAGCCGCCCTCCTGCTAGCGAAGCACTTCTGGCCCGGACCGCTGACGCTGGTGTTACCGAAAACGGATCGGATTCCGGCAATCGTCACCTCCGGCGGATCCAGCGTGGCCATTCGGATGCCACAACACCCCGTGTTTCGGCGCCTACTGAAACAGACGGGCCTGCCGCTCGCGGCGCCCAGTGCCAATCCTTTTGGCTACATCAGCCCGACCAGCGCCGAGCATGTGCGCGAGAATCTCGGGACCAAGATCAGTCACATCCTGGACGGCGGCCAGTCGCGCATCGGCCTTGAGTCGACGATCGTCGACCTGCGGGATCCGTTGGCACCGCGGCTCCTGCGACCCGGGGTTATCTCAGCCCAGGAAATCGAAGCCGTGCTGGGACGGCCCGTGTCCGTCGTGAAGAAAGCGGCATCGCCCCATGGAAAAGGACTGATCGCGCCGGGCATGCTGCATCGGCACTACAGTCCGCGCACACCGGTGGTGCTGCATGA
>JBBQEG010000460.1:0-4160 GCA_038320495.1 Opitutales bacterium
AAATCTGAATGAGACGCGCCACAATGCGGCACGTCACCCGCACAATCAAACTGGAACCCGCGGATTCGTCGGGAATCATGGGCGGCTGCGAAGGATCACCAGGCAGGCGATTCCCGCCGTAAATACGACAATGGTCTCACCCAGGGTGTCGAACCCACGATAATCGGCGAGGACCACGGTCACAATATTCTCCGTGTCGGCATCCGCGTGGGCGTGACTGATGTAATACGTACCGGCCACCGGTGTACCCGCGGCACTGAACTCCCGATGGATCGGCGCGCTGCGATCGCCCCGCCGGGGCAGGAACGTCGCCGCGTAGGTCATGAGCGCAAAAAACAGGGCGAGGAATACATAGGGGACGATTTTCAATCTTTGGTCCTCCGGGTTGTTCGCAACGTCAACACCACAAAGAATACGCCGAGCACGCCGGCGCCGACCACGGCTTCAGTGAAGCCGACATCGACCGCTCCCATGGAAACAAAGAGGAGCGCCGCCACAAAGCTAAACACCGAGGTGGTTACGGCGGCAGCCAGCAAATTCCTGACCTCGAGGGCCGTGATGGCCGACGCAATCAGGAACAAATACAGGACGATCTCGAGTTGCCAGGGCATTACTGGTCTCCCTTTTTCAGCGGCGTGATCCGCCGCCACGGTTTAATGCCATGTCGCAGGGCCGCGCGAGCCAAGGCATGCGCGGCCACCGGATTGGTGAGCGTCAGGAAAATGATCGCGATCGCAATTTTTGCACTGTTCAGCGTCACCCCCTCCAGCACTGCAATACCAGCGAGCACCACGGCAATGCCCACGGTGTCGACCTTGCTCGCCGCATGCGTGCGCGCAAAAAAATCCGGCAGACGCAGAATCCCCAGGCTGCCGATAAACATAAACGCCAGCCCGGCCACAATGAGGAGGATGCCCACTCCGGTTTGAATCCACTCGAGCGTCATTTGCGGGCGCGGACGCGTGATCCGATATAACGGAAGTATTCCGCCATGGCGATACCTCCAATGAAGTTGAGCGCGGCATACGCAAGCGCGAGATCGACGAACATGTCCAGCCGGTCGAACAACACTCCCGCGATCAGAATCAGGGCGATAATCTTGCCGCCGATCGCACCGATTGCGAGCAACCGGTCGAACAGGGTCGGACCGCGCAGGACGCGGTAGAACGGCATCAATATAATGGCCACGAGGAAGATCGCGACCGAAACGAAGAAGATTGTCATGGCGCGTTCCGCCCAAGGCGGGCCTCCTCGATTTCAAGCTCTACTGGCAGGGGCGGATTGGCGCCGAACAAGCCGGCCACGCGCGCCTGCATCGAACCCGACAGCAGATCGTTCGCCGTGCGGGAATTGAGTGCGTGTACCAAGTAGATATTATCCTCGAGATCGACTGTAAGCGTTCCCGGTGTCAGTGTGATCGAATTCGCCAGCACGACCGCCGCCACCACCCCGGGTTGCTCCGAGCGAAAACAAACAAGCCGCGGGTCGACATACTGAGCCGGCGAAATAATCGCTCGCGCCACATAGACCGCTGAAAAGACCATTTCTTTCAACAGCCAGAAATAATATAGGATAAAACGCACGGGATGCATCCGTGACGCATCCGCCTGCCCGAGGGGCACGAGTCGAAAATCCATCCAAAGCACGAACACGACCGAAAGCAGTCCGACACTCAGATGAAAGGCGTCGAACTTGCCGCTCAGAATCGCCCAAAATAGCAGCAGACTTCCACCCTTGACGAGCAGTACCGTCAAAGACGGGGCGCGCCGTGTCGCGGCCGGCGAAGTGACTTTGGAATCAGGACTCATCACACGTTTGAAAACAAATGCACGACGGGTGCCAATTCAGCGGCGTAGCGTAAACGATGCCTCATCTCACCGCCGGTGGAGTTGCCGGTTGATGGTAACGCATCGCCAACCCGCAAGCGGGCTTGCACACAAAAGGATGAAGCGGTTTTCCGAAGAAGAAACACGGATAAAACCGCAACATGGTTCCGAGGTCATCTCGGTCAAGAGCATTCAAACCACGCGCCGCCGGAACGTGCATCTGAGCGTTGTTCGCGGTGCGGCGACGGCAAAAACAAATACCCAGGTTCGAACCGCTTCGACCAGTCATTTTCCGCGCGGCGCGCCCTCTTCCGGACTTTCGCTTCAACGATCACGCTTGGGCAGCGCAGACCCACCGGAAGCGAATCCGGACTCATGGCGCCTACGTTCAGCGCCATGCTTTCGCCGTGTCCGCCGTGCGTCAGAAGGTGTGAATCACCAATCCCGAGCGCAGCTTCGGCTCAAACCAGGTGCTTTTCGGCGGCATGATCTGCCCCGCATCCGCGATATCCATCAACTGCTCCAGCGTCACCGGGTACATTGAAAACGCCACGCCACCGTCCGCATCCACGCGCTTCACCAGCTCACCGGGACCCCGGATGCCACCGACAAAATCGATGCGTTTGCTCGTGCGAACATCCGCGATTCCGAGCACCGGCGCGAGTAACCGGTCCTGCAACACGCTCACATCCAGGCGCGAAACCGGGTCCGCCTGCGGATCAACCGGGATGCGCAGACCATACCATTTTCCATCCAAATACATGCTCACCTCGCCCACCGCCGATGGCGAAGGCGCGGCGATTCCCTCGGCCCCGAACAAGGCCTTTACCTTGGCAAGGAAATCAGCCGACGCGTGGCCGTGAAGGTCGACGACCAAGCGGTTGTACGGGAGAATCTTGAGTTCGCTCGCGGGAAACAGCACGCAGAGAAACCAGTTGTAATCCTCCTGGCCGGTGTGCTGCGGGTTCCGCTCGCGGCGAAGCCGTGCCACGCGCGCCGCACTCGCCGCCCGATGGTGGCCGTCGGCAATATACGTCACGGGCACGGCTCCAAATGCCCGCACCCACTCCGCTCCTCCGGCGATCCGCCAGACGGTGTGCCGGATGCCATCGGGCGCGGTGAAGTCGTGCAACGCCTTCTCCCGGGTCTTGGTATTAACGAGCGCCGTGACCGCGGCGTTGTCCCGATAGGTCAGAAATACCGGGCCCGTGTCGGCACTGAGCGTATCAATCAACTTGGTACGGTCGTCCTCTTTGTCTTTGCGCGTCTTCTCGTGCTTCTTGATCAGCTCCCGATCGTAGTCGTCGACATGGCAGCCGGCCACCAACCCACGCTGCACATGGCTGCCCATCTGCTGCTGGTACACGTAGAGGCACGGTTCCGTCTCGCGCACCAGGACACCCGCGGTTTGCAGAGCAACCAGGTTCTCCCGTGCACGCTGGTAGACCGCCTCGCTATAGGGATCCGTCCCGGCCGGCAGGTCGATCTCGGCGCGATCGACATGCAGCAGGCTGTGCGGATTACCCGCCGCCAAGGCCGCGGCTTCCGCGGCGTTGACGACATCATAGGGAACGCACGCAATCTCAGGAGCGTGAGCCGGCGTGGGAACGAGACCTTGAAACGGATGAATACGCATGGTCGAAAAAACGAAGGAAGACCAAGGAAGCGGAATGTGCCGTCCACGGACAACACGGAACCAGCAGAAGACACGAAATTATTCCTGGATCTGGCGAGACGGGAGGGACCCGAGGGAACGATTCCCTGTCGGCCGGGCTCCGCGCCGGCTTTCGCACTCATCACTCAATACGAATACCGATGAGATCGGCGGTCGCCTCAACCCGCATCACGAAAGACCATAAAAAAAGCCCTCCGTAACGGAGGGCTTTAAAAGAGGACGAACGTCGACGCGTCCGACCGCGGGGCGCTTACTTCTTCGGCGCCATGCCGCGCTTGAACTTCGTGGTGAATTTTTCAACCCGACCCGCGGTGTCGACGAGACGCTTTTCGCCGGTGTAAGCCGGGTGCGAATCCATCGTCACGTCACGAATGACGATCGAATATTCTTCACCGTCGATCTGCTATTTGCGAGCAGACTTCATGGTGGGTTTGGTGAGAAAACGACGACCGGTTCCGATATCGAGGAAGCAGACGTTGTTTAAGGTGGGATGGCCAGCGGCTTTCATCGCGTTAAATGGTAAGGTTAGCCTTGGCGCGCCTTGTAGCGCGGCTCGACTTTGTTAATGACGTAAATTCTGCCCTTGCGGCGGACCACCTGGCATGCCGGGTGACGCTTCTTGGCCGACTTGATGGAGGAAACGACTTTCATAAAAAGGG
>JBBQEG010000461.1:0-4158 GCA_038320495.1 Opitutales bacterium
GCGGTTGAAGTTGCGGTGGTCGTTCGCCGGAAAGGTGGTCGCCGTGGTCATCTTGCCGCCGAGCAAACCGCTCGCGAGCGGCAGACGAATCAGCAGCGCAACCTGGCGGCGCTTCGCCTCCGCAAACAAGGTGTGAATGGGTTTTTGTCGGAAAATATTAAAGATGATCTGCAACGCCGCACAGCCCTCTTCTTTGAGACAGAGGTCCGCCTGCTCCATCGATTCGACGCTCGCGCCGAAATCGCGGATCTTCCCTTCGCGTTTCAATTCGCGCAGGTGCTCAAAAATTTCCCCTTGTTGCATCACTTCCGTCGGCACGCAGTGCAACTGGGTGAGATCAAGCGTCTCCACGCCCAGCCGAACCAGCGATGCATCCGTGTGCTGGCGGATACCGTCGCGCGTAAAGTTCGCCGGCCAGCCTGGAGGCGAAAATCGCCCGAGCTTGGTCGCCACATACACGCGCTCGCGCGCCCCCGGTGTTTTGCGCAGGAACGCTCCAATGAGTTTCTCCGCGCGACCCATGCCGTAAACGTCGGCCGTATCGAAAAAGGTCGTGCCCGCCTCATAGGCAGCACGAAGAGTCTCCAACGCCGTTTCCTCCGAGACCTCGCCCCACCCCGCTCCGAGCTGCCACGTGCCCAATCCCACTTCCCCCGCCGCGCGGCCCGTCCGGCCGAAAATTCGAGTGTGCATGCGGTAATAAATTCAGATTTGCCGCCCGCGCGCAAGCGGCGGTCCGAACGTGAGACAGGCATTCCTGCCTGTTCCGTTGTCTGAACGTCGGGCATTCTGTTCGGTCAACTCCAAGCAGTCCTACCTGCGGTGCCGACACCAGCAGACAGAGGTCCGAACGTGATACAGACATTCCTGTCTGTTCCGTGGTTTCATCATCCCGGATGACAGACAGGAATGTCTGTACCACCTTTCAAGCCCCGGAATATTTGTCTCACCTCGCCGTCGTAATACCGGTGTTACCTCAAATGATTCGCCCCGCCCCAGCTTCCTGCGCGGATAAACCTCCGCATTTGCGCCCGACATGATCTTCCGCCACCATTTACCCATGCCGCTTTCTCGTCTGCTCACCGTTATCTCGCTGATCGTGCTGTCGTTCACCAGCGCACCCGAGGCCGCGGCCGCCCGGGCCGGCCACGTGAAAGCCTCGCTCGTCGCCGCGGATACCTCCGTCCAGCCCGGCAAACCCGTGATAGTCGCGATCCGTCTGCAGCACGACGCCAAGTGGCACACCTACTGGAAAAACCCGGGCACCGGCCTGCCCACGGAAATCAAATGGACGCTGCCACCCGGCTGGACGGCCGGCGACATCCAGTGGCCCGCCCCCCTCGTTCTCAAAGACAGGGCCGGAACGGTGGTGGGAAATGGCTACGAGGGAGAACTGTTCCTCCCGATCACGCTCACGGCTCCGGCCGACGCGACTCCGGGCACGCGGGCCGAGTTCAAGGCTGAAGTCGACTGGCTGGAATGCGAAGAGGTCTGCATCCCCGGCAGCGCCGATGTTACGCTCGCAATCAACATCGCCGCCACCTCGCCGACGCCTGACCCAATGTGGAGCAAACCCATTCGCGCCACGGTCGCCGCCCTGCCCCGCCCTGATCCCGCATGGGACATGAAAGCCGGGCGTAATGGGAAAACGGTTACGCTCCATCTTGCCCCGTCCGAGGGGAGCGCACCTGCGACTCCGCCGCGCGGCCTGCACTTCTTCAACGCGGATTCGATCATTGGTTTTGATCTTCCGCAGAACGTTTCACCGGACGGCCGCGGTGGCTTCATCCTCACGTTAACCACTGCCACCGAAGCGGCCGAAGACGCGAAACAACTGGTCGGCGTGCTCACGTCCGAATCCGGTTGGAATAACAATCCCGCCCAACGCGGCCTGCCTGTCGATGTGCTACTCGGCAACTCGCTCGCAAAAGTCGCAGGCTCCGCGCGCAGCAGTGGCAGCAGCGCTTCGTCCGGCGGCGGCCCGGCGGCGCTCGTCAACTCCTTCGCGACCACCCTCGCCCTGGCATTCGTCGGCGGGCTCATCCTCAATTTGATGCCGTGCGTCTTCCCTGTACTTGGAATTAAGATACTCGGTTTCGTGAATCAGGCGGGACACGAGCGCAGCAAGATCGTCGCCCACGGTCTCGTGTTTACTGGCGGTGTTCTGCTCTCGTTCTGGTCGCTCGCGGCACTGCTCGCTATCCTTCGCGCGGGCGGGGATCAACTGGGCTGGGGCTTCCAGCTGCAATCGCCAGCGTTCATCTATGCCCTCTCCGTGCTGCTGCTGGTGTTCGCGTTGAACATGAGCGGCGTATTCGAATTTGGCCTGCGCGCGACGGCGGTCGGCTCGGACCTGCAATCAAAATCTGGATACGCCGGCTCGTTCTTCACCGGCGTGCTGGCGACGGTCGTGGCAACGCCCTGCAGCGCGCCCTTCCTCGCCCCGGCGCTCGGTGCCGCCCTGGCGGTATCGACGGGAGAGTCCTTCGTCATCTTCACCGTGATCGCCCTCGGGCTGGCGCTGCCGTATCTGTTACTGTCGATCTTTCCGCAGGCGATCAAAGTGCTGCCGCGGCCCGGCGCCTGGATGGAAACGTTCAAGGAATTCATGGCCTTCCCGCTCTACGCGACGGTCGGCTTTCTGGTCTGGGTCCTCGCGGCGCAGACGACCGATGAAGGCTTTCTCGCCGCGCTCTTCAGTCTCGTGCTCGTGGCGATGGCGGTGTGGATGTACGGCCGCTGGAACGCCCCTGGCGCCAAGCCCGCTCGGGCACGCTTCGGCGTTGTCAGCCTGATTGTCGTTGGCGCCTTGGGGCTCTGGATCGGCTGGCCCAAGTCCGTGGCAACCGCGACAGAAGCATCCGCCGCCAATTCTGCCCCGGCCGTCACGTGGACCCCGTGGAGTCCGGAGGAAGTCGCGCGACTGCGGGCTGAAGGCCGAATCGTCTACGTTGATTTCACCGCGCGCTGGTGCGCGACGTGCCAGACCAACAAGAAACTCGTCTTCGGTTCCGACGAAGTCCTGCGCACGTTTGCCGAAAGGAAGATCGCGACCTTGCGCGCGGATTGGACGAGCAAAGACCCGCGCATCACCGCCGAGCTCGCCAGCTATCAACGCTCCGCCGTGCCGTTCAATGTGATCTGGGTTCCCGGCCAGACCGAACCCGTGATTCTCCCTGAACTCCTCACTCCGGGTACCGTACTCGACGAGATTCGGCAAATTCCCGCGATCGAGCGCGCTGCCCTTCCTACGCTGAGCTTTCAACTTCCGCCCGCGCCTTAGATGGGGTCGCTGGAGCCCGGGAAGCCATCCGTCGCGTCATGCCGTTTTATCGGGATCACATTCTGCCGCGTCTGATCCACCTCGTGATGCAGAGGGAGGAGTTCGCGCCCTATCGCGAACGCGCGGTCGCACCCGCCACGGGCCGCATCCTGGAAGTGGGCATCGGCAGCGGTGCCAATCTCCCGTTCTACGGGGCGGGCGCCCACGAAATCATCGGGCTGGAACCTTCGTCGCGACTGGCCGCGATGACGCGCCAGGCAGCGATCCACACTCCGTTGCCGCTCACCGTGATCGAGGCTTCCGCCGAAGCCATTCCGCTCGATAATCGCAGCATCGACACGGTGGTGATGACTTGGACTCTGTGTTCAATCCCAGCCGCCATCCCGGCACTGCGGGAAATGCTCCGGGTGCTCAAGCCGGGCGGTCGCCTGCTCTTTGTCGAGCACGGCCTTGCACCCGATCCGCGCATTCGCAAATGGCAGCATCGCCTGACTCCATGCTGGAAGCATCTCGCCGGAGGCTGTCACCTCGACCGCGCGATCAACACGCTCGTGCAAGACGCCGGCTTCCGCATCGAAAAACTGGATACCGGCTACATGCGCGGCCCGCGCCCCCTGACCTTCCTGTACGAAGGCGTCGCCGTGGCCGGTTAAAAAGGAGGGCATTTCATCTAACGCGGGGGTAGCATGCGTCCCTACACCCCGCTTTTCTCGAGCGCATTCGGCGCGGGCCAAAAAAGATAGGGGTAGGGACGGGATAGACCGCCCCTCCCTCCGAACCGGACAGGCGGGTCTCCCGCATCCGGCTCTCCAGTCGACGATTTTCCCGCGAGGGGAGAGGTTGATCGCATATCGAGCCAAGGCCGTAAAAGAATG
>JBBQEG010000462.1:0-4134 GCA_038320495.1 Opitutales bacterium
CCGCACCTGCGCGCAGCGTAATCCGGTGCTCGCCCGGCGATAGCGAGGCCGCTTCCAACGTCGGGCCGCGCCCGAGCGAGCCGTCGATCGACGAGACCCATTCGAGCATCTGCTTTTCCTCCCGCCCTTCTTCGAGCCAGAAACCCTGGCCGATGAATTGCACCCGTTCTCCGCGCCGCACGCTCGAGCCATCCACGGGTGCGAGGATCATCGCCTGACAGGGCTTCAGTGGCACCGCGAATGGCGGGCTCTCGACGACGGCCGTGTTGATTCCATCCGTCGCAACCAGCGCCAGCTGGCACCTGTCTCCGCCAGGAAGCTGATCGAAATCCACCTCGCACGCGCTCTCGGAAGTGCGCAGTCCGATGCGGTGCCACGTCTTCCCCGCGGTATGGCTGTAGCGGAGAAAGAACTGCGCGGTTATGCCGTCGGCGGCTCTCGCTCGCCACGTAATTCGACGCTTTCCCTTCACCCGCTCAGGCGGCTGCCACGTGAGCCTCACCTCCGGTCCAGCGTCAGCCCGCACCGTCTCCTGCAGTACGCGTCCGCGGTAGGTGTAGCGCACCGTGCGGGTCCGCGGATGAAAGGGAATCCAGCCGCGCACCGCGCGTGGTCGCCCGGTTCCGCCTTGAGCACAGACGTCATCGAGCCGGAGCGGATACCTTGCGATCAGCGCGTTTTCCGCGTCAAACAGCTGCGCTTCCAGCAACCCATCGCCTGCGCCTTCAGACTCCACGGTGGGAGCGAACTCGGTGAGATAGCCCGGCCGCAGCTTCAGCTGGAGATCCGCGTAAAGCCGACCGATGACGCGGAGATACTGGACAGTGGTCGAAGTGCGTTCAGCCATGGCGATTATTGCAGTGCGTTCATGAACCGGTGCCAGTTCATGATCGAAACCCAACGCGAAGCTCCTCCGCAGTAGCTCATGATTTCACCGGCCTCGAGTCGCTTGTAGATCTCGAACGTGTAGAGGTCGATGCCGTGATCCTCGATGGAGAGCGGCAGGCTGTAGTCGATGTCTGCGGGCATGTTCGGACCGCCCGCGGGGCAGCCCGAATGCCTCGAGCCAAAGGTGTGACCGAGCTCGTGAGCGAAAGTGGCTGGCAGGCCAGCTTGCACCGCCATCGCGAGATAGTCATTGGCGAGCGGCCAGGGCCGGTCCACCACCTCGCTACGCCCGATGCCGTTGAGCTTCAAGTTGTCGGTTCCTCGATCGGCTGGAACCAGCCCGACCCAGCGATGATCCCACGAATCCGATGCGTCGCCCGCTACATCGTCGATGTCCTCGAGCAAATCGTCCCAACCGTCCTCCGTGGTGAGATCGCGAATCACGCTGATCGTCCCGAGACCCGGCATCACTCGGATGGTCCAGTCGGCATCAGCGACAGGAAAGCGCGCCATCGCGCCCTGCAGCGTGGCTTGCCACTGGGCCAGAGTCGGTGCGGGCAGCCCACGCACCACGTCATTGATCAGGATGCGAACGAGACTGATCGGACGCACCGGTTCGAAATTCAGCGTCAGCGTGCGAGTGGCATCGCAGTTGTTAAAGGTGCATTCAACACCGCGCGGGACGGTCTCGAGCCAGACCCGCACCTCGATGGTCGTTTCGCCCGATAGCTGCTCGACGGGTAGCATGAAATTCAGCGACGCGGCGAGATCCTCGCGCGCATAGGGAAAGAACAAGGCGCGGGCAGTGGTCGGCGCATTCATCGCTGCGACGACCCCCAGAGTCTGGCCGCCCCGTTTTAAGGTGACCGTGCCTGTGATCCCTGGAAGTCCGAGCTGGTCGCCCGTGTAGGAAAATTTGTTCAGTCCCGAGCCGAGGTAGACGCGCACCAGGGTCCGCCGGCGGGCGGCGAGCCGCACGGAATTGTCCAGGCGCTGAATCGCCTGGGTCACTTCGACCTGCAGAATCGCCAGGTTCGGCTGCTGGGCGACCGTGAGCGTGATCGATTCCTCCGAAGTGCCGCAGCGGTTATCCACCTGCAACACAACTCGCAAATCAGTGACACTCGTGACTGCTGGCGTTCGGAACGTGAGCGTATGCGTGCCACCCGCGAGCCCGGTCACCTGCAGCAATCGGGCCGGCCCATTCCAGATGTTCACCGTGGCAATGACCGCGGTCCCGGCGCTGGTGGTGAAAGCAATCGTCACGTCCGTGTCCGGCGCAGCGATCACCACGGGGGCCTTGCCATCGACGAGGAACTTGAGCACGGCGGGAATGCCGCCTTGGAAATACGGGATGGTTTTCCCGAGGCGATATATCGGCCACATTCTCCCGCAGAGATTCAAGGTGCGCTCGTAGATCGAAAGGCGGATTTCGCCGGGCGCGGCACCGACGGGCACGCGCACCCGGATCTCGGTGTCGGACCAAAGCTGGACGTCGGTCGCGACCACGCCGCTGCCTTTGCCCGGAAAGATCACTGAGCCGGTGAGTCCGAAATTGACGCCCAGGATTCGGAGCACGCGGCCCGGGCAAGCGGCCGGATTTGATAGGACGCGAATCTCGTACAGAGGAGCCGCGCGCTTCGCCTGTTCTACCGCGACCAACGCGCCCACCAGGCAAAGCTCCTTCGCACTCGGACGATCGTTGATCGGAAACTGCAGTTCGGGAGACTTGCCGATGATGACCGAGAGGGGCGGACGATCCTTCTTCTTGCCCGGCACATTCGCCCAGCCCGGTCCGCCCGGCAGTCCCGGAAGACCGGGGATGTTTGGCACCCAGCCGGGCGGCAAACCGCCACCCAGCCCAGGACCGGCCATCAACGGCAGCATGGCACCTCTGCGACCCTGCCGGGCGGCGATCAGGAGAAGATCAAGCCACGGGCGCGACCATAGCGTTACGGCGAGGCCGTTCAGCATCGCCTGCGCTTCCACTGCGTCTTCAGCCGCCCAAGCGGTTGCAGCGACGAGCGTCGCGAGCGCGTCCGGAGCGACGAGGTGGAATCCGGCGGGAAACCCTGGCGCACCGTCGCCGTGTCCTTCGGTCGCTTCGTGGGTCGACGCGCCCGCCGGCAGCTCCGGCCCAATCCCGAGCCCGAGCAAGGCGGCACGCAGACGTTCAGCCGCGTCCGGATCTCCGGACAAAACCAGCATCGCATCGTCCATCAAGCCGGCTGCCCAAACAAGCGGCCGAATCCCCGCCTCCAGCGCGTCCACCGCTTGCGCTTCGAGCTCACCCGTGGTTGCGAATGCGGCTACTTCGTTCCGCAAAACGCGCAGCGAGTCGAGATTCAGCAACGGTCTCGACGCTTCGTCTGATGAGGTCAGCGTTGCGTCGTCGAGAGCTCCCGACGGCAACTCCAGCCGCACGACTTGAGGCTCGCCGCCGGAAACGCGGATTGCCTTTTCCACCAGCACGCGTCCTTCGCGATCGAGAGCCTGCAAGGTCACGGAGAGTTGCACCCCGCCGCCGGAGGCCGCTCCGAGCAACGGCAACTCCAGCAGAAACTCCCCACGTGTGGCACTTGTCGTCTCGTCGAGAATCGCGCCGGTTTCGGCGGCTGCGGCCCGCACCTGAATACCACGCAGCGCCCGGACGGATGCGCCATCAGTGATCAACCGCCCGGCGACCACCGTGCCGGAGCACTCACCCTCATGAGCTCCTGTCATGAGGCGACTACGCTCATAGGCCCGCGCAAAAGGCAAGGCTGAACGACTCCGCGTCGCGCACGCGCTCACAACCTGCCGACGCGCTTTCGCACAATCGACTCGGTCGTCACCAGCGCGAGAATCGCGCCGAACCACCACCTTGCCCCGCAGTTAGGAGCGTGTGACGGGGGAGAGCACGAATCGGCGGCAGATCGAAGCGCGAGCAGCGGGAAGAATGGCTAACGACGCCGCCCAAGGCGACTTGCACGCCTCGCGACCGGCGGCCTTCAGCGGACGGCTCCAAAGGGCCGGCCGAACGAAACTTTGCCGGGAGCGGAACGTCTCCCTTCGACATGGTTACGACCCCACGCATGCTTCGCCTTATTTCCGCCGGCTGGTTGTTCCTATCCATAATTGGACTGGTCATCGCGGCCCAACCCCGGCGCGGCGCGGAAACGATTCGCGCGGGTGCACCGGCGCCGGATTTCACGCTGCGGTCGCCGGATGGCGAACAGGCCGTCACGCTTTCGGACTTCAAGGGCA
>JBBQEG010000463.1:0-4118 GCA_038320495.1 Opitutales bacterium
GAGGAGTTCCACCCGGTCCTCTCCCCGCGTCCAACCCGGCATGGTGAAACGCGAGTACTCAGGTGCATAGCCCATCGCCCGCAGTTCCTCTGCGAGACGGTCCAACGCCCCGACATTCCCCGGCGTGCCCGTCAGTCGTCCACCAAAGTCGTCACAAAGCCGCTCTAGGAAAGCGCGCGGCGTGGTCGCCGCAACGGCCGCCGAAGCCGGCTGGGCAAAGCTCAGCGTCACCGTTGCGGCGCACAGTCCGAGGAGTGCCGGGGCGGCCAGGCAGCGGAGTTGTCGAATCATTTCGGCAGGACGCTATCGGTGATCGTCACCGTATTGAAATCCAGGGTACGCCGCAACCGGCCGTGGGTCATGGTCAACCTCTGGCTGCCAACGTCCGCGTTGAGATACGGGCCCTCAAAGAGTTTCCACTGCTTCGCCCGGTCGATCGTGCGGCCATCCACCCGCGGCTCCGCGTCGTATGCGAACTCCACCCGTTTCCCACGCAGCGTCGTAAACGCCACCCGCGGCTTGGGCTCCCGCGTGATTTGCAGCGGCAGCGCCCGCATCTTCGTTTTGAATTCGTCCCAACTGCCGAACTCACTCTCGGACGCCACCTGCACAATCGTGCCGTTCTGACGGTGCGGCGAATAGAGCCGTTTCCCGCCAACCTCCAGCGGCCGCCACTCGTAGGGAGCCAATGGCCGGTAAGCGATATACGCGCGACCGCCCTGAACAAATATCCAGCCCGAGTCGTCCTCATCGAGGCGCGTGAGGTCCTTTGAAAAGAACCCGTTGATCTGCTCGAAATTCACCCCCGCCGGGATGTCGCTCAGTGAGATCAGCGCATCGTCCTGCTGGAAAATTTGCTCATACGGCGAGCCGCCTAAAAACTTCGCGTCCGAAGTGTAGGTCGGCTTGCCCTGAAAGGTTACCGTCAACGGCATATAGTCCGGCATTTCCGTGAAATACATCATCAATTCAAACGTGCTATAGTGAGGCTGCACGGAGAAAATCGTGTTATGCACTCCCCGCGGATCCGGCACCGCCCAGGTCACGTCCCACGAGTGTTGCTGAATCGGCTGCAACAATCCTCCCTGGTCCGAACCGATCGCATAATCGGCCGTTACGTGGGTCGTTTTGAAAACCGGGGCGTTACGCAGATCGCTATTGCGCCAGCGATGGCGCGTGCGCTTGCGCTCGAACTGCGTATACGGTCCGTCGCGATCCGTCGCGATCCGGTAAATGACTTCCGGCAGCTCATAATTCTGCGCCACAACCGCGAAGTAAATCCCCCAGCCACCGTAGGCGGCCGGAGGCGGACAATTTCCAAAGAAGAGCCAGGCGAAGAACGACGATAAACCGTTCCACTTTTCGAGGACCTGGCGGTCGTCCGTCCGCGCATGCGCCCCGATATAAATGCCGTTAAGCGTATCAACCGCGAAATCGGCGAGGATATAATCCAACATCATTTGTCCGCGCTGTCGCATTTCCGGCTCCTGCGACCAGGTGGCCAGAAAGAGCATCGAGATCACATACTCCCCAATATAATGCGTGGCATCGTACTCACCCTGGCCAATAGTCGTCGTGATCCGCATCCAGTCGAGCAACCAGGCCCGCGACTCCCGGGAAATTTCCACCGAGCTCTTTCCGTTGAACCAGCTCTCACCCTGATCATCCGGATAAAGCTGCGTCATCAGATAGAGCGACATATAATACATCACCCAATGATTCTCAGTGTCACCGCGCAGCGGCATGTAGGTTCTCCACGCCTCGCGGACCGCCGCTTTGGCCGCCGGCGTGAGCTGATCGCGGCCGAGATACGAGATACACGTGACGGGAAACATCCAAAACATGTCCCCACTCGGCGTCTTCATGAGCTCAATCAGGCGCTCCGAACACAGCGCCGCGTCCTCCCGACGCGCCAACTTGGCCGCGATCTCCGCGAGCCCAACCGTCGCCGGCTCACCGGGTTTTGCGAGCAGGGCGCGCCAGTTCACGACCTCGTCCCGACGTTCCAGAAACGCCGCCCGCCGCAGCGAGGGGTCATTGATCACGGTCGGCACCGGCGCGGGTCCGGTAAAGGAGGGCTGCGCCCACACGTTCGCGGCACTCAACGCAACAACGGGCCAGAGAAAAATTCGAACGACGTTCATGGTCAGGATGGCGAGGGTTGCGCTCACTGGCGGGGGACAAAAACCATATCAAACACGATGGCCTGTTCGAAGAACAGTTTGCGCCAGGTGCGGCCAAAATCGTCGGAGACGTGCACGGCATCCAAGTACGGCGCCGCGTAGAGCCGGTCGGGCAGATCGGGGTCGACCACCACGCTCCAGATCTCCCGCTTGGGCAATCCTGCGGTACGATCGATCCAGGTTTTTCCGCCGTCTTCCGAGACAAGGACGCCCGTACCCCAACCGCATACCACGAGCCGGTCCGGATTCTTCGGATCGAAATCAACGTTGTGCAGCGTGTGCTCCGTCGGCACTCCCGCCACGCGCTCCCACTTGAGCCCGCCATTTTTCGACAGGAACGCGCCATCTTTCGTCGTCGCCATGAAAAAGACCCGCGGATCATGCGGCGACTGCTGCAGATCCGTCACCGTTTCCGCCGTGGGCTGGACCAAGGTCCAAGTCCGCGCACCATTCTCCGTCACGTACACTCCCTTTTCGGTGCCCGCCAGGACACGCCCCGCCTTGGTCCGATCCACCGCGATCGCTTGCGTATAGCTGCGGCGGATACCTTCCTGCATCCGCCGCCACGTCTGCCCACGGTCATGTGAAACCGCAATTCCATCCGGCAGCCCCGCATACACGTGTTCCGGCGCCGAGGGATCGAATGCGATGCTCTTTGCCTCGGTCATGTCCCAGGTCGTCATGATCCGCCACGTGCGGCCGCGGTCCTTGGCACGGACGACTCCATCGAGCGTCGCCAAAAACAGCGTGTCGGGGTCGCGCACGTCATGTGTCATCGAAAAGAGGCGAATGTGACTGAAGCCCAAGTGCTCCACATTCTGCCGATCGCTCGAGCGGTAGAGGCCACTTGGGACGGTCACGCGTGAGCCCATCACCTGTTTCTGGCCCGAGAGATTAGCGCAAAAATACAGATCGTGCTTCAGCTCTGCAGCCCGCCCGCTGAGGATGGCCAGGCCAAGCACGGCCCAGACCGACAGCGAAGAATGCAGGCGGGCCAGCCGGCCCCGGGCGGGCCAAGGGACGACGACGCCCGAATGGGATGGGGGTTCGATTCGCATAAAGTCAGCTCGCCAAGCGAGTCCTCCCGCGCACTCTGGCGGCATGAAACCGTTCCTCGCCTCCTGCGGATTCCTGCTCTGCCTCACTCTGCTCACGCCTCTGGCCGCGCAAACCAGCGCCCGGACCAATCCCGAGGCCCAGCTGAAAGCGCTCGGCCTCACGCTGCCGAAAGCCAGCGCTCCCGTCGCCAACTACGTGCCCGCAGTCACCAGCGGTTCGCTCGTGTTCTTGTCCGGCCAAATCCCACGCGGCGCCGACGGTAAAGTCATCACGGGCAAAGTGGGACGCGACTTCTCGGAAAAGGACGCCAACGAAGCCGCACGCCAGACCGCGCTCGCCCTCCTTGCTGCCCTCAAGCTCGAGATCGGCGATCTGTCCAAAGTGAAACGCATCGTCCGCGTCGGCGGATTCGTGAACTCCACGGATGATTTCAAAGCGCACCCCCAGGTCATCAATGGATGCTCCGACTTGCTCGTCGCTGTATTCGGAGATCGGGGACGCCACGCCCGCGCCGCCCTCGGCATGTCGTCGTTGCCCTTGGGCGCGGTGGTCGAGATCGAGATGGTGGTCGAGATCGAGTAAGCCGAGTTCCCGGCACGGCCGGGCTCCACCCCGGCCGCCAAACGGCCGCCGCGGAGTTTGTCTCGGCAGGGTAAATCGCGGCATAGCCGCGACAGCGACGCTGATCAGGAGCGGTTTCGCCATCACGCACTCCGGACAATCTTCTCCACCGCGGCGACCAGCGTGTCGCATTCGGCGGGAGAGTTGAAAACGTGCAGCGAAACCCGCACGGCATTCAGTTTCTGTTCCGAGACGGGCCGACACCGGAGCGCATGATCGCGCAAAAGCCGGCTGAACATCGGCTCAAACGGCACG
>JBBQEG010000464.1:0-4104 GCA_038320495.1 Opitutales bacterium
CCCGGCTCAATGCTGCTGCCGGAGACATAGTTTCGAATCTGGTCGTCGCGGAAGCTGCAATTGACGCGTAGACTATAGCGCGCACGCGAGAGGCTGACGCCGAAGGATCCGCTGTAGGGAATGTCGTTGAAGCCGATGGAGCCGAGATTCTGGGTCTTCGCGATGCGGCGGCTGTAATTGGCAAAGACCAGGAGGCCCCGCCCCCAATGGGGTAGGAAGGTGAGTGCCTGCTTGTAGCTGACGTCCCAGCCGTCGACCCGGGTGTTGCCCGGAACGTTGTATTGAGTCGAGACTTCATAGGCGCCGTATTCGTCGGGCTCCAAGGCATACAACGCCAGGAACTCAGGTGTGGCCGGAACGACAATATTGCCGAAGAAATTCGTGTAGTCGCGGCGGAAGGCACCGACTGCGAGCTGGCCGACGCCGGCAAAGTAGTATTCGAGTCGGATCTTGGTGGACGTCGCGCTCCAGGGTTTGATGCCGGCATTGTTCACGCTGATTCGATTCGTGGAGCTCGGCGGATTGTCCGTGTTGGGGAGCGTGACGGCGCCGGCATACTGATTGAAATTCGGCCTGCCAATGGAGGTCGAGAGGGCGGCGCGCGCGATCAGGTTCTCGGAGAGATTATAGCTGACGTTGACGCTCGGGAAAAACCGCAGGTACTCCTTTTCCACATCCGTTCCCCTTGGCAGGAAGGTCAGCCGGGAGGCTTCGAGGGCGTTGGTCGTGATGGGTATCGGATTACCCTGGGCATTACGCACGGGATTGCCCGCGGCGTCGCGCTGGACGTTGCGGGTGAGATCCGTGAGCGGGCCATTGGCCCAAACATTGGTCTGCTCCACGCGCACGCCGCCGACGACTTGCAGGCGGCGGTTGAAGAACGCGGCGTCTCCGCGGAGGTACGCCGCTGAAATGGCTTCTCGCGACCACTTGGAGTTCGTCACGAAGTTACGATAGGTCGTGTCATCGTTGATGGTGAACTGACCCGGATTAGCGCGGAAAAAATCGAGCGTCGTTTTGTAGTCCACAAACTCCATCCGGGGAAACCCGTAGGCGCGTTCACGCTTGGGACTGGACGGGTCGAGGAACGCCGCGGCGCTGCCCGGCAGGTTGCTGCCAGTATAGTTGTAAGTGATGGCGCCCTGGTTGCTGTCGCGAGTGGACTGCCGAAAGTCGAGGCCGCTACGCAGGGTGAACGGGAACTTCCAGAAGAAGTCCCGCCGACCGTTGAGGAACGCGCTGAAGTTGACGTCATCCCCGCTACGGGGCGTCTCGGCGACGCTGATCAGCGAGTAGTTCTCGATCTGATACGGGTCCACCGGTGCGCCCGTGGTACCGTCAGTCACGGTGATGACGCCGGGACGGGTGTCGATGATCTGGTCGAAGCCCACGGTCACGTTGGTGCGGCGGGCGACTACGTTCTGCCAGAGGCCCTTGTCGGTGCTCCGGATGCGGTCCGTGCCAAAGGCGCGGCCGACCCCGCCGTCGAACTTCCACACCGGCCCGTCGTGTCTCCAGTTGAAGGTGGGCATGAAGGTGCGATTCTCGCGCACGCGCCCGTTGCCGCTGGTGATCTGGATATTGCCCGCGCCGGCGACGCCCTGCACGGAGTTCGTGGTGAAGCCGGGCGCGATCCGCAACGGGTTGAACTGAAGGTTGCGGGCGGCGGTCCAGCCGTCGAATGAGGAATACTGATACGAGACCGAAATGCGGTCGTACTCCGAAAGGCGGAAGTCGAGCGTGAGGCCGAGTGATTCGCGACCCGACTCCTTGGGGGCATCGGTATACTGGTAGGCCGAAAGGTAAGGCCGGTCGGGTGTCGTATGGGGGAAGGCTACGCCGTTGGTCGCGGTGCTCACTCCGCGCCACGTGTTGGTGTGTCCGACTTGATGCGAGAACTGCGTCGAGTAGCCCGTGGCAACCGAAAACCCGAACTTCTTATTCACCGGCACGACCCAGGAAAAGTCGAAGCCGGGATGAATGACTCGCCGCGGATCGCGGTAGAGCGCAGCCTGATCGCCGAACTTGATCAGGTCGTCGCGCGCCATGAGATAGACGCTGCCATTGAAGAGTGGCTTGGTGCGTTCAAACGAGCTGCGCGGCACCATGTTCACGGAGCCCGCGAGCGCGGAACCGGGCGAATCGGGCGTGGGCGACATGGAGACCTCGATGCGGGAGATATTGTTGAGGTTGAAAAAACCCACCTCGACGGCCCGCCCCGTGCCGGTCGGGCTGGAGAGACTGAGACCGCCGAGCGTGACAGGCGTGTTCGCCGCGGGTGCGCCGTCGACGGATACAGTCCGGGCATCGCCGCCGCTGAGATCGACCGTGAGGCCGGGCAGGTAACGCAGGAATTCCGCGACGTTGCCTTCCGCGACAGCGCCGAATTCGTCGGTGGACACCACCGTCTTCACGTTGGGAGCGAAGCGTTGCTCATTGATGGCGATCGCGGCCGCTTCCATCTCGCGGGATTCGCCCACCACGAATTGGTCGAGCTTTACCACGTTCGGGTCGCCCGGCAGCGCGTCGGGCCGGGCTGTTCCCAGAGTGATGTTGCGTTGTACGGTTTGGCCCGTGACGACCTCGATCGCTTCGAGCTGCGGGGTAACACCCGTGAAGAAGATTCGCAATTGCACGGTCCCGGCCGGGACATCGTTCAGGCGGAAAACGCCATCGGCGTCACTAAACGTGACCAGCGACGCGCTCTCGACGCTGACTCGTGCTCCCTCGACGACCGTGCCGCTACGAGGGTTGAAAATGCGGCCCTCGATGGTGCCAGTCGTGGGAGCGGCGGCGGCAAAGGCGACGGGAGCGACGTTGAAAGTGAAACAGAGAAGAAGAGCCGCCCGGAAAGCGAACACCTGGTCAAACCAGGACGCGGGTAAGGTACGAACAAGACGATCGGCGAGGTGCATAGCGAGGTGGGTGGGGATTTCACGCGAAACGTAGGCGCGTGAGCTGAGGCCTCCGATGAGCAAAGCCGCGCACTGGAAGCGCGCAAGCCTGCGTTCGGAGGATGTGAAAGGGTGACCGGCGGCGCGGCGCCGTTTCCTCGGGGACGAAAACCAGCTCGCCCACGTTCTCCGCCGCGCTTATCGCTGTCTCCCATGAGACTCTTTTTGCTTTCCTGTCTCCTCGCGGTTCCGCTCTTGGGCGCGGAGGTGATTCGACCCTTTGAAACACCTGGTGCCTGGAAATTTGGGGATTCCGCGGCGTGGACGTGGAGTCAGGAAAAGGGGACCCCCGTGTTGACCTTGCACCAGCAGCAGGCCTTCAAGCCCACGGTCCGGAGCCCTTTCAATCTCGCGTGGTTCACGACGACGGAGTTGAGGTCCTTCACGCTGACGGTTGAAGCCCGGCTCACGAAGTTCGATGCGGGGAACAACGACCTTTGCATCGCGTTTGGGCGTCAGGACGAAACGCGTTTTTACTACGCCCATCTCGGCGAGAAAGCGGATGGCGTCCATCATCAGCTTCATCTGGTCGATCACGCTGATCGGCGTGCGATCACCGCGACGCGGACGGCTGGTACGCCGTGGAAACCGGACACCTGGCACCGCCTGAAGGTGGTGCACGATGCCGTGGCGGGAAAAATCTCCGTTTACTTCGATGATACGACCACGAGCGTTCTGACGGCGGAGGACAAGACCCTGACGCACGGCTGGATCGGACTCGGCTCGTTCGATGATCTCGGGCAGTTTCGGAATCTGGAAATTCGCCGCGATTGAGCGTTAGCGTTCCTTTTCGCCAACCCGCTTCTACGCCCTGAAAGCGGCCGGACTTGCCATACGGCTGGCGGAGAAAGGCTGGGAAATCGCCCCGCCTGCTGGCAGTTTCAAAGCCCTGTCGTGATCGAGTTCTTTGGGTGATCGGGGCCTCATCCGGGGTTAACGCTCGAATGCTTGAGTTTGGTTGCGGCTCGGCGGCGCTCCGTATTGCGTGGTTGCTCGTCCTATGAACGTTCCGTTTCTCGATCTCTCGATCCAGCATCGCAGCCTGCGTGAGCCGGCGCTCGCGGCTCTCGCGGCGACCTACGACGCGACGCGGTTTTGCCTGGGGAAGGACGTCGAGCAGTTCGAGCAGGCGTTCGCCGCCACGCTGGGC
>JBBQEG010000465.1:0-4085 GCA_038320495.1 Opitutales bacterium
TGAACTTCCCGGACCTTGCCCACGACGCCGCCGGTGAAGACCACCGGAGCATCGACCGGGATGCCGAAATTCCGGCCTTTGCGGATCACGATCAACTGCCACCAGCCGGAGAAGTCGCGGCGGGCAACGCGGGCGTGTTCATAACGAAACTCGGGGAATGATGGCAAACGCAGGAGGCTCTCGAGGCGGCCGATTTCCGACTGGAGCTCCTCGTTTTGCTGGACGGCAAAGGAGTACGACGCGTTCAAGCGGGAGAGATCGCGGCCGGCTTCAATAAGATCGCTTTTGGAATGCAGGCGCAGCGACCAGAAATCCTGCAGGTCGCGCACCCGCGACGCGGTGAGGGTGACGGGCGCCGTGAGTTCGAAGAAGCTTGCCCGGGCGAACGTCTTGAGGGCCGTTGGGATGAGCAACCACGCGCAGACAACGATGCCGAGCGTCACAAAAGGTTTGGCCTGATCAAAGCGTTTGAAGCGCACTGAACGGGAGTGACGACGGGGAGCGGCGCAGTGACGAGAAAAAAACCCGGTCAGAACGACCTTGGGGGTCGATTCCCCGCGCCCGTGTGAGTGGCACGCGGGCGAGCCAAGCCGAGTCTTACACGTTCTGCATCAGCCACGACAGATCGTTCAAGACGGCGCCAGTGCCATTGGCGACGGCCGAAAGCGGATCCTCGCTCACCGTGACGGGCAGGCCTGTCTTCTCGCTGAGCAGTTTGTCAATGCCGCGAATCAAGGCCCCGCCGCCGGCCATCACAAAGCCGCGGTCGACCAAATCGGCGGATAGCTCAGGTGGGCAACGTTCGAGGGTGACGCGAACCGCATCCACGATCGCGGCAATGGTATCTGCGAGCGCCTCACGGATTTCCTGCGAGGTGATGTGGATGGTTTTGGGCAGACCTGCCACGGAGTCGCGGCCCTTGACCTCCATCGTGAGTTCATCGTCGAGCGGGTAGGCAGAACCCACGCGCATCTTGATCTCTTCCGCGGTGCGTTCACCGATGAGGAGATTGTAAGCGCGCTTCATGTAGTTGATGATGGCGCTATCGAGCTCGTCTCCGGCGACGCGGATGGACTTGGAAAACACGATGCCGTTCAGCGAGATGATCGCGATCTCGGTCGTGCCGCCACCAATGTCGACGATCATGTTGGCCGCCGGTTCGTCAATGGGAAGGCCGACGCCGATGGCAGCCGCCATCGGTTCCGGGATCGTGATCACGTCGCGGGCGCCGGCATGCATGGCCGACTCCTTGACGGCGCGCTTTTCCACCTCGGTGATACCGGATGGAATGGCGATGACGACGCGAGGCGGGGCGCGAAACGCGCTGCTGGAAACCTTGCGGATGAAATAGCGCAGCATCGCTTCCGTCACATCGAAGTCGGCGATCACGCCGTCCTTCATCGGACGAATGGCCGTGATGTTTCCGGGGGTGCGCCCCAGCATCCGTTTGGCTTCGTCGCCGACGGCCCGGACTTTACGCGAGACGGTGTCGAGGGCGACGACCGAGGGTTCACGAAGAACGATGCCCTTGTCTTTGACGTAAACGAGAGTGTTGGCCGTGCCCAAGTCGATACCGATGTCGTTGGAAAAGTAGCCGAAGATGTTCGCCATATTGCGAGTGCGAGAAGCGGGAGAGAGGCAGCGTTTCCGCCGACGGTAACGAATCGGCGGGGGCAAAAGGTGTCAACGCGGGAAATGCACCTGCACTGCAGATCGCACACCTGGAGGGAGCGAGTGGGGGCGTGCGGTCGCGCTCGGAGCTGGCGCGAGGGCTTGACCCGTTGCGTACTTCGCCGCGTCTTCATGGGCGCAACGGCATGAATGGTTTCCACTTCATCCAGGATCTGGCGATCATCCTTGGCCTGGCGGCGGTCGTCGGCTGGCTGTTCCAGCGGATCGGACTTTCGGCCATTGTCGGATTTCTCGTCGCGGGGATGATGGCGGGCCCCTACACGACGCCGCTGACGCTGGTGGCTGATATCCAGCGCGTGGATACGCTGGCCCAGATCGGTCTCGTGTTCCTGATGTTTTCCATTGGGTTGCAACTTAGCTTGCGCCGGATGCGGCGCTTGGGGCTCTCGCTCATGTTTGCGACCGTCATCAGCGCAGTCGTAATGTATCATCTTTCCCGGGTGTTTGCGCTGTCGATGGGTTGGAGTGCGCGGGAAGCCCTTTTTTTGGCGGGCATGCTGATGGTTTCGTCGTCGGCCATCATCAGTAAGATTCTCCACGAGGCGGGCACCAATCACGAGCGCTCCGGCCAGCTTGCGATGGGGCTGACGGTGCTCGAGGACATTGTGGCGGTGGTGATGCTGGCGATCTTGAACTCGATTGCGCAGATCGGAAAAGGGGAGGGTGCCCGCGTGCCTGAAACGCTGGTGATGCTGGGCGCGTTCGTGGTGCTGGCTGGAATCGTTGGGCTATTGCTGGTCCCCTGGCTTCTCCGGCGTATGAGCATCGCGGCCGATGAGGAATTGCAGACCCTGGGGATCGCGGCGCTCCTATTTGGGCTGGCGGTGGTGGCACAGTTCGCCGGCTATTCGCTGGCGTTGGGGGCATTCCTGCTGGGAACGATCGTGGCCGAGACGCCGCATCGTCACCAGGTGGAGCGGACATTCACAGGGATTCGGGATGTGTTCAGTGCGGTCTTTTTCGTGGCGATCGGAATGCAGATTGATGCGCGTCAGATTTGGGACGAGATCCTGATCGTGGGCGGGGTGGCGGCGTTCACGTTGGTGGCCCGGCCGGTGGCGATAACGACGGGGCTGGCCTTGATTGGAACGCCGTTGAAGGACGGCATCCGGACGGGACTGACGGTGACGCCGATCGGCGAATTTTCCTTTATCATCGCCCAGCTCGGGGTGGGCGCCGCAGTGGTGCCGCCGCGCTTTTATCCTCTGGCGGTTGGTGTTTCACTCCTGACCACCGTGTTGGCACCGTTTATCATGCGACGATCGGGGAAAATCGCGGACGGCGTGGTGGCGCGCCAGCCGCGATGGGTCCGCAACTGGTTACGGTGGTATCACAATTGGCTGGAGCAAATGCGGCGGCGAAGAGCGCGTAATTTGTTATGGCAAATGAGCCGAAAACGTATCGCCCAAGTCGGCGTCGGCGTCTTCTTCGTGACGGGAATCGTGGTGTTCTCTGGCCAGTTGTTTGTCCTGGTCGAAACGTGGTTCGGTCCGGGGATGATTCCGCACCACACCCTGCAGTTGGTGTTCTGGACGGGTCTCGCATTGGTGATTCTTGCGCCCCTGGTGGCGATCTGGCGGAACCTGTCGGCAATGGCGCTGATTTACGCGGAAATTTCCACGCGTGACAACCCGCCGGCGAAGCGCTTTCGGCCGTTGATCGAAGCGGTGTTGAAGACAGGTTTCGCGATCGCGATCGGGCTCTGGTTACTGGCGATTCTGCCGCTGAATGCGGAGACGCTCTGGTTGCTCGTCCTGGGATTGGTGGTGGCGGTGGCGGCGGTGCTGGTGCTCCGTCGCAAGCTCATCTACTGGCACAGTGAGATGGAGGTGGAGATTCTGAGCGTGATGGAGACGGGCGAAAATCGGATGAGTGCCACGACGGCGCCGTGGCTGCAACCCCACGGCGACTGGAACCTCCAAATGATCGATTGCACCCTGCCGGACCTGGCGGATGTACAAGGCAAGCGGATCGCGGAACTGGATCTGCGCGCGCGTTTCGGATGTTCCGTCGTCGGCATCGAACGCCAAGGCTACATGATTACGCTGCCCACTCCGGACGCGGTGCTTTATCCTCGGGATAAAGTGCTGTTGATGGGGACGACGGAACAAGTGCAGGCCGGCAAAAATTTTCTGGGGGTGGTTTCCGACAGCGCCGGACTGGATTCCGTATTCGAGGAAATTCGGATGGAAGCGCTGACCTTGCCCGAATGGAGCCGGGCGGCGGGCAGGACGCTCGGGGAGTTGTCGCCCGCGCAGTCGCATGGCGTCCAAGTGGCGGGGGTGAACCGGAGCGGCCTGCGGATTTTGAACCCGAGCTCGCACGAGAGGCTCCGGAGCAATGATGAGATCCTGGTGCTAGGCACTCCGGTGCAAATCGATGAATTCAAATCC
>JBBQEG010000466.1:0-4078 GCA_038320495.1 Opitutales bacterium
TGGCGCTGTTGGGCGCGGAGCTGGTCGATGAGGCGCTGGCGCCGCTGCGCGAGGCGGCGCTCGCCCGCGCTCAGATGGCGGCGCTCCGGCGACGTTTCCCCGAGCCGGCAACGCTCGAGGAGGCGGCGCGTCCGCCCCACGTCGCCGCCTGGACCGACGACCAACGCGAAATCGTGCGCAGTCTGGCGGGCGCCGGCGAAGTGATTACCGCCGCCGCCGCCCTCGAGCTGGCGGAGTGGATCGTTAAGGAGTGAGGGGCAACGGGGTCAAACTTTGCACTTTGCACTTGTCGCGTGGGCGCAGACTTGGCAGGGATATTCCGTGGCACGGAACCTCAGACTGGAGTATGAGGGCGCGACTTATCACATCATCAGTCGGGGCAACTATCGCGCCGACGTCTTTGGCCGCGACACCATGAAAACGGCCTTCTTGAAACGCCTCGCGGAGGCTTTCGAAGAATCGGGCTGGATCGTCCACGCCTGGTGTGTGCGGTCCAATCACTACCATCTTTGTTTCACCTACCCGCAGCCGAATTCGTGGAGGGCATGCAGGTATGAACCGGCGAGCGGGCCCGGCGGAATCACGTTCGAGCCGGTATTCCGCCGCCCGCAATCGTACGAAATTAGACGAGCCATTTGAGTCCATTTGCCAAGCTCTGACCAATTAGGGCCGATTCGGGTCAATAAAAGAAAGATTTCCGATCCTTTCGCTACTTTTGCCGAGTTAGCCGACGTTAACTACTGCGATAGAATGAGTTCGGCAGTTCAGTGTAACCGCGGATGGCACCGATGGCACGGATATAAAACTGCAGATCAGGGATCACCTGACTGCCATTTACCCGTAAGGCGAAGTGCCCGAAATGCAGTATGCCTTGGTAATCTGCGTCCATCGGTGAAATCTGTGGATTCAACTGCGGTTTCCAGGATTATGGCCCTCCACTTCGGATGTGCTGATCCCATTCGCTCAAGTGCGATATCCCGTGCGGTGAAGGCCGGAAAAATGCGCAAGCTCGCGGCGCGCTCAAACGGAGGGAGCGTCGCGACCGCCCTGAATTTGAACTCGCGGTGATTTCGATGGGGCGCACGCTGCGAGATCGCCACGCGCTCCAGCCTTGCTGGAGCGGAAATCATCACCCCTTCTCTGAATCAAAGCTATGCGTTTCGCGTTCATACTATTAGGGCTCATCAGCCTGTCATTGTCGGCGGCGGTTTCTCCCGTGCCCAAGGAAGTCGTCCCGCAAAAAATTCCCGGGGCCAAACCGCGGAATGTAGTTTTTATTCTATCCGACGATCACCGCTACGATGCGATGAGTTTCATGGGCCATCAGTTCGCGCAGACGCCGCAGATGGATGCGATGGCGCGGAACGGCGTCCACCTGAAGAACGCGCTCGTGACCACCTCGCTGTGTTCACCCAGTCGGGCGTCAATTCTGACGGGGCTGTATACGTTTCGGCATCGCGTGATCGACAACAACCGGCCCATTCCCGCCGGCACGGTTTACTTCCCGCAGTATTTACAGAAAGCCGGCTATGCCACCGCGTTCATCGGCAAATGGCACATGGGCGGTGAGTCCGACGAGCCGCGTCCGGGCTTTGATCATTGGATCAGCTTCCGCGGCCAGGGGAATTATCTCCCGCCGAATGCCGATTACACGCTCAACGTCAATGGCGCGCGCGTGAAGCAGAAAGGCTATATTACCGACGAGCTGACGGACTATGCGCTCGACTGGCTGAAGCAGCAGAAGCCCGAGGAGAAACCGTTCTTTCTCTATCTCTCGCACAAGGCGGTGCACGCGAACTTCACTCCCGCGGAGCGCCATGAAGGGAAGTTCACCCACTTGCCGTTCAAGCGGGCGGAAACCGAGGCGAAGCCGGATGCCAGTGCGAACAAACCGCGCTGGCTGGCTGATCAGCGCAATAGCTGGCACGGGGTGGATTTCCCGTATCACAGTTCCATGGACATCGAGCAGTACTACAAGCGCTACAGCGAGACGCTGAGCGCGGTGGATGATGGGATTGGCAAAGTCATGACCCAGCTCAAGGCGATGGGCATCCACGATGAGACGCTGGTGATTTACATGGGAGACAACGGTTTCATGTTTGGAGAGCATGGGTTGATCGACAAACGCGTGGCGTACGAGGCCTCCATTCGGGTGCCGATGCTGATGCAGTGTCCGGACCTGTTTAAGGGTGGATCGGTGGTCGATCGCGTGGTGGCCAATATCGACATTGCGCCGACGATCATGGAAGCGGCGGGACTCGCGACGCCTGCGCATTTCGACGGGCGGAGCTTCGTTTCGCTGGCGCAGGGCAAGAACGTACCGTGGCGCGAGTACTTCCTCTACGCGTATTATTGGGAGAAAAACTTTCCGCAATCTCCGACGGTGTTCTCGCTGCGCGGCGACCGCTTTAAATATATTACATATTATGGTTTGTGGGACGCGGATGAGCTCTACGATTTGCAGGCTGATCCGGCGGAGTCGAAGAACCTGCTGTATGATCCGCAGTTCAAGAGCGTCGCGACCGACATGGAAAAGCGGCTCTATGAAATGATGGATGACCTCGGCGGCATGGAGATCCCGCTGAATGCGCCGATGGGGAATTCCAGCAACAAGCGACTCAAGTCGCGGGGCGGCGAGGAAGCCGCGGACTTCCCGCAGCCGTTGGTGGTGGAAAAGCCGCTTAACACCAACGCGAATTGAACCTAAGGATCTGAGATTTCTCCGTTAGATCTCAGATCCAATCTCACTCGAGGCGCCGGGCTTCAGCTCCTTGCTACTTCCACTTCGACCGGCGGTACGGCACTGTCGTGCACGACTTGGGCATCGACCACCATCGCGGTGACCAGGTCGGCGCCGACATTGGTCATGGTCCGGGTCATATCGAGGATGCGGTCGGCGCCGAGGACGATGCCAATGCCTTCCGGCGGGATGCCAAAGGTCGCCAGCAGTCCCGCGATGAGCGGCAGGGATCCGCCAGGAATGCCGGCAACCGCGACCGCACTCAGGACCGACAGGAAAAGCAACGTGAGCTGTTGGCCCAGGCTTAAATCGACCCCGAAAACCTGGGCGACGAAGAGGACGACGCAGCCCTCGTAAAGCGCGGTGCCGCTCATGTTCATGGTGGCGCCGAGGGGTAGGACGAAACCGGCCACACTGGGCTGCAATTTGAGCGTGTCTTTGGCGCAGGCGAGTGCAGTTGGCAGCGTCGCATTACTCGAACTGGTGGAAAACGCAGTGATGAGCACAGCGCGCATGTCTTTCCAGGCTTTGGCCGGACTTCGTTTCGCCCAAAATTTCAACCAGAGCGACATCGTGCCGAACAAGTGTAACAGGAGGACGAATACGCAGCCGAGGACGAACACGCCGAGGGCGACCACGATCTCGACGCCGACCTTGATGATGACGCTGTAGATCATCGCTGGAACGGCATACGGGGCGAGCCGCAGGGCGAAGTTCACGATGCCGGTCATAAGTTCGGTGACGAGTTCGAGCGCATCGGTAATCTTTTGACGCTTGGCCAGCGCGAGTTGCGTGCCCACGGCGCCGACCAGGATGGCAAAGAGAATCAGCGGGAGCACGTCGCCGAGGGCGGTCCGGGTCTGGCCGACCACGGCGCCGAACAAGTTCCGCGGCATGAACATTTCGACCACCGTGGAGAAGTTCATGACCGGCGAGGCCGCGCGCGTCGCGATGTGGCGTTCGGCGGCGCCGCCGAACTCGGCAAGCAGCCGCGTCTTCGCCTCCAGATCGAGATGGTTGCCGGGTTGCAGCACGTTCATCATCAGGAGCCCGAGCCCGACCCCGATAATCATATTGAGGAAGAAGAGGAAAAACGTGCGCCCGGCGAGGGGGCCCAGCCGATCGAGGCGGCCGAGTTGGATGACGCCGGTGGCGAGGGAGGCGAAGACCAGCGGGATCACGACGAAGAACAGCATTCGCAGAAAAATCTGCCCGAATGGATCGAGCACGTCGGTGGCGACGGCCCGCATCGTGACCAGCACTTGGGGGCTGAACGACCCGATGGCGAGGGTCACGAGTCCGGCGATGATGCCGATGACAAGGCCGAGAAGGATGCGA
>JBBQEG010000467.1:0-4078 GCA_038320495.1 Opitutales bacterium
CCCGCAAACTTGGTGGTCATGTTGAGCGCGCGGTTAACGAGATTGCCGAGGTTGTTCGCCAGCTCGCTATTGTAGCGCACCAGGAACTGCTCGACCGTGAACTCGCTGTCCTGGCCTACATTCATTTCGCGAATGAGGAAGTAGCGGAAGGCATCGACGCCAAACTGATCGACCAGATCGAGTGGATTGACCGCCGCGCCCGTGCTCTTGGACATCTTGGCTCCACTCTGCATCCAAAACCCGTGCACCAGCAGGGCCTTTGGCGGTGGCAGGCCGAAGGCATGCAGCATGATGGGCCAGTAAACGGCATGCGGCGGGACGAGAATGTCTTTGCCGATAACATTGAAATCAGCCGGCCAGAATCCCTTGTCGACGACACCGGAGTAGTAATTCAACAACGCGTCGAACCACACGTACGTCACGTAGTTGGAGTCGAACGGCAGCGCAATGCCCCACTCGAGACGTTCCCGCGGACGCGAAATACAGAGGTCGTTCAACGGCTCCTTAAGGAACTCGAGCACCTGCTTCTGCCGGTACTTGGGGAAGATAAAATCCTCGTGCGTCTTCAGGTAATCGATGAGCCAGTCCTGATACTTCTTCAGCCGGAAGAAATAGTTCTGCTCCACGATCGCGGTGACCTCGCCGAAAATCTCCGGCCACGTGCCATCGGGCAGGCGGTCTTTCTCCTGAAGAAACTGTTCCTGCCGCGTGCTATAGAAACCGCGGTATTCGGCCTGAAAGATTTCGCCCTGGTCGAAGAGCTTCTGCAACACATCGCAGACGACTTTCTTGTGGCGGGGCTCGGTCGTGCGAATGAAGTCGTCGTAGGAAATGTTGAGCCGGTCATACAGTGCGCGGAACTCCGCGGCCGTGGCATCGACGTACGCTTGGGGCTCGATCCCATGCTTGCGCGCGCTGGCCTGCACCTTTTGCCCATGCTCGTCGGCACCCGTGAGAAAGTGCACCTGATCACCCATCTGCCGCCGGAACCGGGCAATGACGTCCGTCAGCACCTTTTCGTAGGCATGGCCCAGGTGTGGCGAACCGTTCACATAGTCGATGGCGGTCGTGATGTAGAAAGACTTCATGTCGAGCCGACCAACAAAAGCCGCGGCAGCGGAAATGTCGAAAGTTTTGCGGCCAGGCCATTCCGGGCCGTTCAAGCACCAAAGCTTTGACGCGTCGCCGGGAGCGGACAGCATGCCGGCGAACCGTTGGAATGAATCCTCTGCCGCGCATTCTGGGAATGGCCTTGCTCGTGGTGCTTGCCGCGCTGCTGGCGGTACTCGTGGTTCCATCCTCCCTGCGTGAACGCCTGAACGCGCGCACTGCCCCTCCAGCGCCTACTGCTGTCGCCCCTTCGACGGAGAAACTCGCGAAGGAGATGCCCGCCGTTTCTCAGCGCAGCGGTCCCGGCCCGAATGCCAGCGCCCGCGTCGCCGGCCTGCGGCAACGGACCGCGCTCGTCCTGTCCGCGATCGCGTTCGTGCTGGCGGTGACACTTGTATTCAGTCTCTCGATTCGTTCGGCACGAACGGAGGAACCGCCGCCGCTCGCGGCGGCCCGGTCGGAGATTCAAACCCTGGCCAAACTCGCTCAGACGTCTGTCGCCCAAGGCGCCGAGCTCAACCGGGAGCGTGATGTCCGTCGGCGAGCGGAGGAGGACGCCCAGTTCAAGCAAAAGCTGCTGACCTTGTCCTTGGAGGAAAAGATCCGGATCGGGCGTGATCTGCATGATGGCATCATTCAATCGCTCTATGCAGTCGGGTTGACCCTCGAATCGGTCCGCGCGCTCGTGCGCGACGATCCCGCGGAGGCCGACCGGCGTCTCGAGCAGACACGGGCAGCAATCAATAATTCGATCCGCGAGGTGCGCGCCTACATCACCGGACTCGTCCCGGAGAATCTGCAGCGCACCGGGTTCACCCATGCGCTGGAGACACTCGTGCTCGAGTTGCAGGCCGGTCGTGACGCCCGGTTTGACGTGAAGATCGACGATGATGCTGCCGCGCTGCTCACGGCCGAACAAGGTCAACAAACGTTACAAATCGTGCGCGAAGCCATGAGCAACGCCTTGCGGCACGGCGGAGCGTCGATGGTGACGTTGCGCGTGCACAAGAGTGACCGCGAAGTCTGCGTGATGGTGCAGGATAACGGCATCGGCTTTGACGCCGGCAAGCGCCGCGCGGGCGGACACGGACTCGGAAACATGGAGGCGCGGGCGGAGACGCTGCGTGCCACGTTAATTGTGACCAGCCAGCCGGGCGATGGCGCACGGGTGGTTGCTACTCTGCCCATTCTTCAACCTGCTGCGCTATGACCAAGGCACCGGACTCTCCTCGTATTAACCTGCTTCTGGTGGATGACAGCGAAGTGGTGCGGATGGGACTGCGCGCTCTCCTTGGCACCGAGCCGACGATTAAGATCGTGGGCGAAGCCACCAACGTCGCCAGCGCCGTCGAACACTGCGCCCGGTTACAACCGGATGTGGTGCTGCTTGATATTCGTCTCCCGGACGGCACGGGCATCGATGCGTGTCGGCAGATTCTCAAACGCTCCGAGAACTCGCGCGTGTTGATTCTGACGTCGGTCGTCGATGACACGATCGTGGACGAGGCAATCCGCGCCGGCGCGCACGGTTATCTTTTGAAGGAAGTCGATGGCCGCGGATTGGTGAGCGCGATTCGCGATGTGGCCGCGGGCAAAGCGATTCTGGATCCGGCGATCACGGCACGCGTAATGCAGATCATGAAGTCGGGCTCCAGCGGAGGTCGCGATCCGCTCGCGTTGTTGTCACCTCAGGAGAAACGCGTCCTCGCGTTAATCGCGGAAGGTTGCACGAACAAGGAGGTCGGAGTGCGATTGAACCTCAGCGAGAAGACAGTGAAGAATTACCTGAGCACCGTTTTCGAAAAGCTGCATGTCTCCCGTCGGGCGGAAGCCGCCGTGATCTACGCTCAGGAACAGAAGCGTTAGGCTTACGCCTGGCTTGGTCGCTGGGGTTCAGCTCCGGGGTTATCCGCGCATTCAAACCAATCGCCCGTATAATTTAGACGATTGTCATCACGAGACGGCAAACCAACCCCGAGCGCTTGCAGGGAATATCAATCTTTGCCTAAGTTCGTGCTCATATACGGTGTGGCCACGTAGGTCGTGTCGGATAGCTGAGATTGCTTCCCGCTACGCTTCTCGCAATGACAGTCCGAAAGTCACGGGCGATCGGTATCAGACGTTCGCCCGCCGCCACCATTCAGCGAGGCGCGACCATGCTTGGGAACGATGACTGATGCAGTTCTTCACCTCGTCTCCGAGTTCGGCGTAACTCTGGTCATAGCCGTGCGGAACGAAGAGCGGGTCATAACCAAAACCCGCCCCGCCACGCGGCTGCACCAACAGATTGCCGCGACACTCTCCGGCAAAGCTATACTCATCCCCCGCGGGGCCGATCGCCACGAGCACACAGCGGAATTGCGCCCCGCGTCGGTCGGCGGCCACGTCGGCCATCACGTCGACGAGCTTGTTCAAATTCGCCACCGGGTCCGCTTGTGGGCCGGCGAAATACGCTGACTCCACTCCGGGTCCGCCGTGAAGGGCGTCGACACAGACACCGCTATCGTCGGCCAGCGCCCACGCCGACATCGGCAGGAGCGGACGCAATGCGAGCGCTTTTTTGCGGGCGTTGCCCACAAAGGTTCCGGTGTCCTCGGTGACGTGCGGCATGCCGCCAAGTTCACGGGCTGAACGGATCTCGATCGCCAGGTCCGATGCCTCAGCGAGCGACTGCAACTCGGCGGCTTTGTGGGCATTGCCGGAGGCGAGAAAGAAACGCGTCATGGGCGTGAGGTTAGCCGGATACGACGATCGCGGACGACTACAGATGTCTCCAGCCGCAGCCCGTTGGAGCGTCGCTGCCGAAGGTCAAATGCGCAGGCTTAGCCGGAGATTTTCTGCAAGCCGGTGCGACTGAGCCCGAGGCGTTTGGCGGCTTTAGTCTCGTCGCCGTGTTCAGCGGCGAGTGCTCGCGTCACCATCTCGCGCTCGAGCCGCGTAAACAGAGATTCGTCCGCGGTGCTCAGCT
>JBBQEG010000468.1:0-4075 GCA_038320495.1 Opitutales bacterium
CTCAAGGCGGTCGGGCTGCGCCCGATCAACAACGTCGTCGATGTCGGCAACTACGTGATGCTCGAAACCGGCCATCCGTTGCATGCGTTCGATGCGAAGAAGTTGGCGGGTAATCAAATCATCGTCCGCCACGCCAAGGAGGATGAGAAGATGGTCACCCTCGATGGCAAGGAACGGGTCTTGAATAGTCGGATGCTCGTCATCGCCGACGCGGAGAAGCCGGTCGTCGTAGCCGGAATCATGGGCGGCGAACATTCCGGAGTGTCCGACGATACCACCGATCTCGTGCTTGAGTGTGCCATCTTCAAGCGGCAGTCGATCCGCTGGACGTCACGTAAGCTGTCGCTCGCGTCGGATTCATCCTATCGCTTTGAACGCGGTGTCGATCCGCATTCGGCTTTGGAGGCGGCCTATCGTGCCATCGATCTCATCTTGGAAACCGCGGGTGGCCAGGTGGTCGGCCCGGCGTATCAGGTTGGTGGTGACGTCCCCTGGCAGCGTGAAATCGTCGTCACTCACGATTACATTACGGAGCGACTCGGCTTTGATATTCCGGCTGAGGACATGCGGGCGGCGTTCGAGTCGCTGGAGCTGACGATCACACGAGAAGAGGAGACCGAGCATCCGGCTCGCGGCCCAGCGTGGACGGTCAGCATTCCGAGCTGGCGCGACGATCTTGATCGTCCGATCGATCTTGTGGAAGAGGTCCTCCGGCTCTACGGCACCGAAAAGATTCCGGCCACGGTGGTGCAGTCGCCCGGATTGCTCGTGGAGGATGATCCCATCGTGGTCTTCAACCGGCGCGTCACGGACTATCTCGTGGGCCACGACTTCCATGAGTGCGTGAACTATACGCTGCGGCCGGCGAAGGAAGTGGCGACGTGGATCTCGCAAGCCGCGGTGGTTGAACTCGCGCTGGCAAATCCATTTGTGGAGGATCAATCGCATCTGCGTCCGACGCTGATCACGGGTCTGTTGCAGTCGTTGCAGCTCAACCAATCGCGGGGCGTGAGCGTTTCCCGGCTGGCTGAAACGGGGCGAATCTTTGTGGAGCGCGATGGACACACTCTCGAGTGCGCCGCGGTGGCCTTTATCATGGCGGAAACTCCGGGTGACCGCACGTGGGTGAAGCGCGAGCCGGTCGATTTCTACGCGGTGAAGCACCATGTCGCTGCGCTGGGAGCGGCGGCTGGCGTCGATCTCGCGCGGGTGTCGCTCACGGGCGTCACGGGCGCGACCGGCTGGCAGGACGGCCATTCGGCGTCGACGGGAGACGTGGCGCAGGGCTGGTTTGCGCGCTTCGGCTTGTTAAATCTCGCGCTCGTCAAACAGCTCGGGATTGAAGGTAAAGTTTACGCGGGGATGTTTGCCATTCTGCCGGAGAAATTGAACCGGGAGGCGACGCGGCGTCGGTATTCCGACTTCAGTTTGTTTCCCGCAGCCCTGCGTGATTTGGCGTTGGTGGTCGATACCGCGACGCCGGCGGCTGAAGTCGAGGCGGCGATTTCGAAATCCGCCCGAGCGGCGGCTGCGAACAAGTTCGCGGTGGAAAGCGTCGTGGTCTTCGACGTTTACCAAGGCGCGGGATTGCCCGAAGGAAAGAAGAGCCTGGCGTTCAGCCTGGTATTCCGCGCGGCTGAGCGGACGCTGACCGATGAAGAAGTGAACGTCGTGTTTTCAAAGGTGCAGGAAGAGTTGGCGGCGACCGCGTTGTATCAAATCCGAAAATGATCCCGGCTGCACCGTCGGCGCATTCAACGTTCACTATAGCGTGATAAAACGAATAGCGCTTTGTTTCCTCTCCCGTTAACTCCGGTTTTTTGTCACCATGTCTGCTCCCTCTGATCTCAACATTGATCGCGTAGCGAAGCTCGCCCGCATCGCGCTTACTCCCGAGGAGAAAGCGATCTTCTCGCAGCAACTCGGCAGTGTGCTGCATCACATCGAGCAGCTCGGTCAGGTCGACGTCACGGGCGTCGAGCCATCGGCGCATGCGTTTGCGGTGGACAACGTCTGGCAGGAGGACGTGGCGCGACCCGGATTGACCGTCGAGCAGGCGTTGCGCAATGCGCCGGCCCGGCGGGATAACATGATCGTCGTGCCCAAAGTGGTGGAGTAAAACAGTGCCCGCACTTTTCGTATGTCTGAACTTTTTTTTCAGCCGATCACCGAACTCGCCGCGCGACTTGAAACGAAAGAGCTTTCTGCCGTCGAGCTGACTCAGGCCGTTCTGGCGCGGACGAAGGCGGTGGAACCGCAGGTGGGCGCGTTCAACTCGTTTGATGAAGCGGATGCGCTGGCGCAGGCGGCGGCTTCGGATGCGCGGCGCGCCGCCGGGCAGTCGCTCGGAGCGCTCGACGGCATTCCGGTCGGTCTGAAAGACGTGATCGCGGTGAAGGACCAGCCGCTCACGGCGTCGAGCAAGATGCTCGCGAACTTCATTTCGCCGTACGATGCCACGGTGACAACGCGACTCAAGGCGGCCGGCGCGGTTCTGCATGGTCGGTTGAATTGCGACGAGTTCGCGATGGGATCGTCGACGGAGAATTCGGCGTTTCAGCCGACGCGTAATCCTTGGGATATTACACGCGTGCCTGGCGGTTCCTCGGGCGGGAGCTCCGCGGCGCTCGCGGCTGGTGAGGCGATCGCGACGCTGGGGTCGGATACGGGTGGATCGATCCGGCAACCCGCAGCCTTGTGCGGCGTGGTGGGATTGAAGCCGACCTACGGATTGATTTCCCGGTACGGGCTGATTGCGTATGCATCGTCGCTTGACCAGATCGGGCCGTTTGCGCGCACGGTGGAGGATGCGGCGATTGTGTTGGGGGCGATTGCCGGGCATGACGAACGCGATTCCACGTCACTCAAGGCTGAGATTCCCAATTACCGGGCGGAACTGGGTACACGCCGCGGGCCCTGGAAACTCGGGATTCCGAAGGAGTACTTTGGCGAAGGCCTTGATTCGGAAATCGGTGCCGCGGTGGAGCAGGCGATCGCGTTTTATAAGAATCAGGGCTGCGAGATTCGCGAAGTGTCCTTGCCGCACACGCAGTATTGTCTGGACGCTTACTATATCATCGCGACGGCGGAAGCCTCGTCGAATCTGGCGCGCTATGATGGCATCCGCTATGGTCATCGCGCGAAGCACGCGAAGGACGTCGTTGACGGCTATTTCCAATCGCGCGCCGAAGGGTTTGGGGCGGAGGTGAAGCGCCGGATCATTCTGGGAACGTATGTGCTCTCGAGCGGTTATTACGATGCTTACTACCTGCGCGCGCAGAAAGTCCGGACGCTGATTCGTCAGGATTTTCTCAATGCGTATAAGGACGTGGATGCGCTGATCACGCCGACCTCACCGATTCCCGCGTTCAAGCTGGGAGAGAAGTCGGATCCGCTCACGATGTACTTGTGTGACATCTATACGATTGGCGTGAATCTCGCGGGGTTGCCGGCGATCAGCGTGCCCTGTGGTTTCACGACGGGTCAGCTTCCAATTGGATTACAACTCATCGGCCAGCCGTTCCAGGAAGCAAACCTGCTGGCCATCGCACAGGCCTATGAGCGTGGGCACGCATGGAGTGCCAAGCACCCCAACCTTTCATGAACGTAACGGGCAGCCCGCTCCTCGCCACCCGTTCCCCGCATCTATTTCTATGAATTACGAAGCCGTCATCGGGCTTGAAGTCCACGTTCAGATCAAGACTCACTCGAAGGTCTTCACGCGGGTGGCGACGGGCTATGGCCATGAGCCGAATACGTTGACGGATCCGACGGTCCTGGCGTTGCCCGGGGCGCTGCCGGTGATGAACAAGGCGGCGCTGGATGCGATCATCAAGGCGGGGCTGCTGTTGGGGTGTAAGATTGCGCCCGTGTGCAAATGGGACCGGAAGAACTATTTTTATCCTGACTCGCCGAAGAACTATCAGATTTCCCAATACGACCAGCCGATCTGTCTCGGTGGAACGGTCGAGATCGAGCTGCCCGGCGCCGCGCGGAACATCATGGGCGAGCACAAGCGGATTCCGCTGACTCGCATTCACCTCGAGGAAGACGTGGGCAAACTCAACCACGGTGC
>JBBQEG010000469.1:0-4064 GCA_038320495.1 Opitutales bacterium
AAAAAAATCCTCGGGCGCCCGGCGCCGCGGAAAGGCTGGCCCGACCTCGACTGGACCAAAATCCAGGCGACCCTCCCCATCAGCTTTCAAGCGAGACGCCTTCCTGATCCCAGCTAAGGCACGCTCAACTGCTCCGCAATAATCCGGCGCAGAATCGGCCGCACCACGCGCGCGAGCACCGGATTGGCGTAGCCGATCCAGGCGACCGGCGTCGTCGTATCGAGCGGCACCCGCAAGGCTCCGCCTTCCGGTCTCTCGATCACACAGCCCGCCTCCCGCGCAATCAGTGCGGTGCATATATCATACGGGTGACAACAGAGCGACGCACTCGACAGACGCAGCTTCGCGTAAGCCAGCGGACGCACGTCCCCCAGCATCCGGTCATGGCCCACGATCAATTCAAAAAGTTGTCCGCCGGTGCAGATATATTGATCGTCAAACACCAGCTGCCCGCCGTTTTTCCCCCAAAGACCAACCTCCCGCCACAACGCTTCCTCCACGGCCCCCAGCAACGCTTTGCCTTCCGGGAAAAAGCGCGCCAGCGACGCAAAGCCCTGTTCGAAATCGCGGGCCCGTGACGGCCTCGGTGTCCACCGCCGGCGCACGCCCCGCGCCAAGTCCACGCGCTCGGCCACCACGCCCGCGCCTCGTACCGCGCTCAACTGATCCGCCCGATCCTGCTTGCTCAGCGGCAACTCCGTCATCGCCGCCACCACGATGTCACCCAAACGCGTGCGAGGTCCCCGCTGCGGCGCCAGGCCTGTCAGGATAAACGCGGACCGCTTGTCATACATCAGCCCACGCGTGCCATCGATGGGATCAAGGATACATTTCCACACGGTCTCCGCGACCGGTACGCCGCGAGGGAAGGTCATCGCCTCACTGTCCTCCAGCCCCTCCATCACCAACTCCACCGGCCATGTCCGCGGCCAGTACTCGTCGAACCACGCGAGAATCGCCGCTTCGCTCAGGCGATCGACGTGATAAATCGTATCCGCCGCGGTGACACCGACCACCTGCGCAAACCGGCTCCCGCCTCGTTTTCGCGCCGCCACAATCGTGTCACGAATATGATCCTGCAGGGCGCAAAGCAACCGACGAGCCCGTGTCAGAACCGTAGAAGTAAAAGCGAATCGCGACACGGTCAAAGCAGCGCTGCGCCGGCACCGGTTTCGGCATGCAGGACCTCGGGAGCGGAACCAAATGCCCGCGCATAAGCATCGGCTAACGGGCGCGCCTGATCGTATTCAAACTCTCGTGACGTCAACGCCATCACCGCACCGCCGAAACCGCCGCCGGTCAAACGGGCGCCGTAAACATGCGGAAGCCCGACCAGGGCATCGACGAGAAAATCGAGTTCCGCAGTGCTGTTTTCGAACAGCAGCTGCGAACTGCGATGCGAAGCGACCAGCAGCTTGCCGACTGCGCCCAGATCGCCTGCGCGCAAGGCGCTCACCGTGGATTCGACCCGGCCGATCTCTTCCACGATATGCCGCGCTCGCTTCGCCGCCACCGGCGACAATTTCTTTTCGCCCGCAGCGAGCTGAGCCAGCGAAACCTCCACCAGTTGGGCGACGCCCAGGCCCGCCGCTGCCTCCATGCATTCGCGATGGCGCTCCGCATAGAGACCATCGATCAGCGCGTGTTTGGTGTGCGTGTTGAAGATCCAGAAATGCGATCCCGCCGGCAGCGGCACGGTGTCGAAGGACGGCCCGCGACAGTCGATGAACACCAGATGACCCTGTCTCCCAAAACCGGATACGCCTTGGTCAAGAATGCCGCAGGGTACGCCGACAAAATGATTCTCCGCGTGCCGCGCCGCTTTCACCAGCACCTCCCGGGACGGACTCTCGTCGGCGCTCGCAACGAAGACCAGCGCCGATGCGAGTTCGATTGCCGCACTGCTACTCAGCCCCGCGCCCACCGGCAGGTCGGACATTGCAAAATAATCAAATCCCCCCGGGGGCCGCAGGCCGAACTCCGGCAACGCCGCGATAATGCCCAGCGGATAATTCGCCCAGCTCGACGCTTCGGAAAGCCGCTCGGGCGGAGCGACCGGAATCGAGATGAGCCCCGCCCGCTGATCGCTCGCAAAGCGCCGCTGATTATCCTCCCGTCGCGCCAGCGCCACCCACACGCCCCGATCAATCGCCGCGCCGAGCACGATGCCACCGTTATAATCGGTGTGATTCCCGATGAACTCGATCCGACCCGGAGCGCGGGCGATGAACTCGGGAGCCCGGCCAAACACGGCTAGGAATTTTTCGGTAAGCGCGGACTTCATGCAACAAAACGGACAACGAGAAGCCCCTCGCCAGCGCCGGGAAAATCAAACCTCCCGGAGCCAGAGAAGGTTGATCAAGAAAGCCCTCGCAACTCCGCGCCCGGTTTGAAGCGAATGGTCTTAACCGCGCGGATTTTCATGGGCTGCTTGGTGTGCGGATTGAAGCCGTTGCGCGCCGGCCGAACTGCGAGCGCAAACGTGCCAAAGCCCACGAGCGAAACTTCCTTGTCCCGCCGCAATCCGCGTTTCACCGCCGCCAGCACCGCCTCGGTCACGCGCCCAGCCGCCGCCTTTGACGTGCCGTTCGCCAGGATTTTCTGCACTTCATCAACCAGCGCGGCCTTGTTCATCGGGGTGATCGGGAAAAAAGAAACGCAAGCGCCGAGGGTCAAACCTCAATTCGTTTCAGCCGCTCCCGAGGCGAAGAATTCCGTACCGTTACGGTTCAGCCGACGGTGGACTGGGAGCCACGGACGGTGGCGGAGCGGATGGCGCAAATCGCGCCGGCACTTCTCCCGCGCGCCCTTTCACCACCACCTCCAACAGCCCTTTCAAGGCGGCCTCGCGCGAGAGGCCACGCTCCTTGACCAACTGATCCGCGCGCTTCAACAACTGCGCGGCCATAATCGACGCCTGGGCCGGCGCCGCCCCGAGTCGCTGGCAAAGCTGCGTGAGTTGTTCGAGTTCCGTCATCGTGGATCCAGGATTGTAACCGTGGGTAGCGCCTGAGGACTCAGCGCCAAGTCGGAATGTCCGGCGAGATTGATCAGCGACACCATCGCCAACCCGACATACTCATCCGCTCCGTCTGCGACCACCGAACGAAGCTCCCCGACTTTCCGCTCGCCCACATAGAGGGCGGCGCCAGGCATCGGCCGTGGACCTTTCCCGCGGACGCGAAGCAGGCGACGACGAACCTGTCCCATCGACTTCAGCCGGGCCATTACTTCCTGTCCCAAATAACAGCCTTTGGTGAACGAAATCGCTTCATCCTCCAAACCGGCTTCATTCGGCAAATCATTCGGACCAATATCCGCCGGCACCGCCGGAATTCCCGCCGAAATCCGAATCGTCTCCACCGCGTCCAAGTCCAGCTCGGGCAAATCCTGTAACGCGCGCCTGACCTCGCCCTCAACGTCGGCCCGGAAGACCCATTCCACATTCGACGGCCGGCTCCGTCGTCCCGGAAAGATAAACTCCGCGCCTCCGCTTTGCCCCACCCGCTCCAAAGAAATGGATCCGAAAACACTCACTGCACTCCAGTCCGCCGTCTGGTCCTCGACCGTAACGTCATCCGCGATGATGAAACTCTCCAAGCGCTCGCGCAGCACGGCGGCTGGCGTCGTGTAACTTCCAATCCAAAACTCTTCCGGCTCCGCGCCCGCCAGCACAAATCCGTCACCCAAGACCTTCCCTTTCAACGTCAGCCACAGGCCATAAACAGCCCCGTTGGCCACCTGACGCAGGTCGTTCGTGAACTGCCCTTGAAGGAAGCTCAACGCGTCCGAACCGGTGATCCGGAGCCAAGCCGCCGGCTTCCAAACGAAAAAAGCCGGGGAAGTAGAAACGGTGATAGGTTTCAAGAAGCCTTTGTTGAATGACTTGGAAAATAAGTGATAGAATTTGAAACCCTGTGATTGACTAAAGGGTATCAAAGTGGCTTTGTCTGCCACATCAAGTTTAACACTTCTCCCGCTTAGCGGGAGTTTTGGGGTAACTAAGAAAGCAAAGGCCGGCCGCTTAGGGGTAAGCGGCCGGCCAATCTTTTTTCCGGGGTTCG
>JBBQEG010000470.1:0-4039 GCA_038320495.1 Opitutales bacterium
CCGGGTGGCAGCGTGAAATCGGACTCGCCGCGATGTTCGACGAGCCAGGCCCGGTAACCGTCGGCATCGAGCCCCCACGTATCCGCATGCGCGCTCATATCCAGGGCGGCACTTGTCATCGCGGTTCGGAACGCGGACAGCGATTTGGAATCGCGGGGGGTATTTTCGCGCTGTATCAGCGATGCGGTGACACCGATCAGCACGACGAGGCTCGCGGCCAAACCCATCCAGGTGGGCCGGCGCCACCACGGCACGCGCCGGATCGTCGACCGCGCCAGCAACAACTGTTGTTTCAGATCGGGCGGCACGGGCCGCGAACGAATCCTGGCCGCAAAGGCACGATCGATCGCCTGTTCCTCGGCGAACCAGAGTCCCAACGCCGGGTCCTGGCGGGCGAGCGCAAGGGCTTCTTGAAATTGCGGGTCGTGGGCGTCCTCACTATTCGGACGGTAGGCCCTCAGGATGAACTGGGCTTCTTCTCGATTCATTACGCTTGAGTTTTGGTCCGCGGCTGGGCCGGCAGTGGGATCACATTAGAGGATTCGGGCTGGCCAACGCGGGCCAGCACCAGGGTGCGCAAAATGGCTTTCGCGCGCGCGAGTCGCGACATCACGGTTCCAATGGGAACGTCGAGCAGCTCCGCGATCTCGCGATAAGAGTGACTCTGCAGGTAAAACAAAACCAGCGGGGTGCGATGATGTTCATCGATCTCCTGCAAAGCCTCGACGGCGGCGGCGCCATCCATCTGATCGACCACATTGGGCGTGAGCGCCGGCAAGTCGGGAGCCGTGGTGGAAATCTCCGTGTGCGGAAAGCGTTTCTCATGGCGTTTCCAGCCGAGGAACACGCGATAGAGGGTCGTGAACAGCCAGGACTTCACCTTGGTCCGATCGCGAACCTGGTCACTCTTGCTGAGCAGCCGGCAGTAGGACTCCTGGGTGAGATCGCGAGCGTCGTCGGGATTACGTGCGAGGCTAAGCGCGAACCGATAAAGGTCCTCGTGATAGAGCGCCACCGCTTGTTCGTAATCCACTTCGTCCACGCTCATGAGAGCATTAATAACCGGTTCTATTCCCTGACCCCCCGTGATCATGACGTCACGGCATTTTGTGCGCAGGCAAGGGAATAAGTCGAATGGTCGAACTTCCCATCGGTGTATCCTCAACACCCACCGTAGAAACCACTCCCTCCGATTTATGAAAATCTCAGTTGCTCGCACTCTCCTGCTCAGCGCGCTCTTCGGAGTGTCGCTCACCGCTCCCGCGCTTGCCTCCGGGAGCTACTCGGGCCGCGCGCCCAAACCGCCGACGCACTCCGCGGACCCGGCGAAAATGGACCGCGAAAAATACGGTCTCGGACAGAAAGTTTACGACGGCAGAGTCATGACAAACAATGGCGGTCAAGCCGAGGCGCAACTGCCACGACTCAAGGCGGCACAGATGAAACTTTCGGCCGATGCGGCAAAGACCAAAAATTTAAGCACCCTTGCCGGCAAGCTCTCGGCTCCGCAACTCGAGGCGCTGGAGTACTTCGTCGAGCAGCGTTTCGGAGCTAGGAAATAACCCTCAATCACGCGCTTTAAAAACATCCGCCGCATTGCCATGATCACTCCCTTTTTTCTCCGGCCCGTCTGGGTAACCGTTGCCCTGCTTGCCGCCACCCCCCTCGCCTCGGCCCAAAACGTCTGGCTCGTCGAACCCGGCGCCCTGGTTCTGACGCCGAGTTTCACCTCGCAGTCGTATGATACATTTTATGCCGGCACCACCAAGATGACACTGCCCGACGATATCACGCAGCGCACGAGCTCTCTGCGTTTTGATTACGGCCTCACCCCGCGCCTCGCCCTGGATGCGAGCATTGGCTACACCCGGGTCGACTTCAAACCACCGGGCGCAACCTTCCGGCGCTCTGGACGCGACGATTCGCGTTTGGGCCTCACGTACGCGCTGACGGCCGAGAGCTCTGAATTACCGACCGTCACCTGGCGCGTGGGCGCGATCATCAAGGGAGGCTACGATGTTCCAACCAGCGTGCCGCCCATCAACCCCGGCGACGGCGCGAGTGGTTTCGAAACCTCCCTCGCGGCGGGCAAAGCCCTCGGCCAGGGCTACGCGGTTTACGGAGAAATCGGCTACCGAAATCGGGATAGCGGTGTGCCCGACGATCTATTCGGGAGTGCCGGCATTGCGAAGCAGTTCGGAGCCCTTGCGATCAATGTCGGGTATCGCCGCAGCCAAGGTTTGAGCGGAGGCGACATCGGCGGACCGGGGTTCGGCACGCGTTTCGGATTTCCCGGCGTGAAGGAAGTACAACAATTCGGCGAACTTGGCCTGTCGTTCACTGATCGCGGCGGTCGGAGCTATCAGGTGTTTGGCGCAAAATGTTTCGGTGACCTTCGCAACGCAGGGCAGACCTTGTTGCTCGGCGCCGCCCTGAGCATCCCATTCACGTTCTGAAAAACATTGCAAGAGGCGGGCTCATTGGGCCCGCCCTTTATAGATCCCAATATCAATGGATCGCCCGAACGACTCGCGTTTCTATATAGCGAGGCAGACTTCGCGCCGTGTCAGTCCACGTCGACTATAGCTCACTAAGCCAGCGAGAAAAACGGAGCCGAACTCAAGCGGCCGCAACCACCACGGATGCTCGAAATTCCCCAGTGACGCGTCACCCAGATTTAAACCCGTCACGTAAGCAAGACTGACGGCGGCGAGCGCAGTGATGCCCGCCGCCGACATTCGCAGCGCCACGAACGGCCAGAGCCAAAGGAAATACCAGGGGTTCGCGGTCGCCGACAGCAGCAGAAATGCGCCATAGATCCACTCCCCCGGTGGCAGCGCAGGGCTCGGAGCACGGTGCTTCACCCAGCGCCGAAATAACAGGAGCCAGATCAACGCGAACCCGAGGGCGCACGCGGCCTGCGCCACTTCGCGAGATGCGACCGCTTGGACAAGGGCGAAAATGCTCGAGTTGAACTCCCACTCGCCGGTCATCGCGCGCAAACCGGCCAGGTCGGCCGCGCTTCCGCGCAGCCAGAACGGCGCATAGAGCGCGAACAGCGCAGCGGAGGCCGTGGCCCATGCTCGCCGGCCCAATCGCCAGAGGACAAAAGGCACGAGCAGCAAGGCAAACACCTTGGCCGCGATCGCCAAACCGGCGGTCGCGCCGGCGGCAAGCGGCCACGACTTCCGGCCGAACCACCACGCGCCGATGAGGAGCGCGAGCGCAAATATGTCTGGATGGACGTTGAACCCCGTTTCGAAAATTGCGAGCGGACACCACGCGAGCAGCAGCCGTCCCCGTGCCGGCAACACCGGCCAGAGCATGGCGAGGATTGCCATCTCGGCGCTGAACAGAATGAGTTTCCAAGGCCAGAGTTGCGCGGGCGCAAGTGCGTGACTCAGACGAAACGCCCATTGCGTCAGCGGACCGTAGACCGTCGGCACTTCGGGATGATTGATCCGGTCGAGCACCGCGCGAAATTCCGGCGGCACCGTCTCGTCGTTGAAATGCGCCTGAGGTGCCGTCGCGTAGGGATCTCCCATCGTGGCGAAACGGTATCCATCCCAAAGAAAGCGATGGTGATCGTCCTCCATGACCGGCGTCGCCCAGGCCGTCACGAACCGGAACGCGATGGCAAACCCGAGAATAATCGGCGCCGAAGGGTGCACCGATGATCGCAGCGTCCACCCCAGCGCCGCCCAAGTGATGGCGATCGTTCCCAACGTCCAGCCGAGCGGCGCAAGTGAGGTGTGGGAGTTCCACGCCAACCCGCTCCAAGCCGCGAGGGAAATACCGCCGGCCAACCAAACCAGTCCTTCCTCAGAAGCAGCGGCGGGGGCGGACGGATCGGAGGGGTTCACCCGAATGGGATGACGGAGGCGTCGCTGTATTCCGAAATATGTTACGTTGAACGTTGCTTCGGCGCGCGGGTTTTGCGTCTGACCGCTGACCGCTTACGTGACGGAAAGCCCGCCCAACTTCGGGCGTGGTTTCCAAGAAACGCGCGCGGCCTCCCTTATTTTCCGAGCGCCCGCCG
>JBBQEG010000471.1:0-4038 GCA_038320495.1 Opitutales bacterium
AAACTCGTAATCGCGTTTCCCCCTGAGCCCATCGTGATCGTGAGCAAGTCGAAGGCGCAGTTGATCAAAGCGCGCGAGGTTTTCCGTGGCAGCGCTCCGTCGCTCGCCGGGGCCGGGATCACCCCGCTCACCAAACCCGCGGCTCTGGCCGAAGGGGCCTCCCTCTTTGCTGCCTCCTTGGTGCCCGGCGATGCGGTTTTCCCGGAAAACTCTCCTCAGACTCGCGTGCTTCAACTCACCCGTTCGGGAGCGCTGGCGTTCGGCGAGCGGGGATCCGAGACGTTCGGCCATGTTGAGTTGGTCGCGAGCTCGGCCGCCAATGCCGAGCGGTTGATGAAAATTTTGCAGGGCCTCGCCGCTATGCTCTCGATGGCGGAATCCAACGATCGCGAGCTCGCCAATTTTCTCAACGCCACCGCGGTGACACGGGAAAATGATACCGTTACCCTGCGACTGGCTTATCCGAGTGAGCGTCTCGTGCAAATGGCGCGGATGCTCCAAGCCAAAGCCGAAACCCAGCCGCGGAAGGCTCAACGCCAACCCATCACAATCGGAAAAACGTTGGCGGAATGGGGTGGTGACGCCGCGATTACCTCGGCGAGCGACCCGGCGGAGGTGGCGATTCGCACCATCGAAAATGTCACACTCACGCAAGGCGCGGTCATCACGGTGGGGCGTGCACCGAATAACGCGAAGATCCGCTTTGATCGGGTCGAGATCATGCCTGCGGACGGCAGCACTCCGCCGCTGGTGTTTCGCCAGGAGTACATGCGCGGACTGGGTGGTCGGGGGATGTGGCAGTTCGCGTTTCCCGGTGCGGTTGGCGTCTATACAATGAAGGTGGCCTATATGAATCCGGTGGATTCGAACGCGACGTTTGCGGTGAGTGTTTCGGATCCCAAGGAACCCGCCCCCGCACCCCAGGTTCCGCGGGCGAAGTCCGAATAATAAATGATCTCTTCGGGACAGAACGTTCCTTTGGTCGCCGCTTCGGAGCTGGCGGAGGCGGGCGCGACGGAAGCTGCGACTGTACGCGCCGCGGCGGCAGGGGATGCACGGGCGTTCGAACAGCTCGTGCACCTGCATCATCAAAGGGTCTTATATTATCTCTGTCATCTGGTTCGGCACCGGCAGGACGCGGAGGACCTCACGCAGCAGACCTTCGTCAAAGCGTTTCGCCATCTCGGCGGATTCGATTCGTCCCGTCCGCTGATCAACTGGTTATTGACGATCGCCCGTCGGACCGCGCTCAACCACTTTCGCGATCACAAGAAATGGGAACACATGCCGGCCGACGTGGTGAGTGACGCGCCGTCGCCCGCCCGGCAGCTCGAGCATCAGGATTATACCGAGAAAGTCTGGGATCGCGCGCGTCGCATCCTCGCTCCCCGCGAGTTCGAGGTGCTCTGGCTTCGTTTCAATGAAGAGCGATCGACGAAGGAAACTGCGCAAATCATGGGCCTGACCCAGATCCACGTTAAGGTTTTGGTCCACCGCGCCCGCCAACAGCTGTTGAAAGGAGAATCCCGACTATGACGATCACAACCTCCCCTGAGCCGCGTTTTCGCTGCCGAGTGGCCCGCACCGCGCGAGCGCTGGTGGACGGCGCGGGCGAACGCCACGCATTGGGCTGCGCCGATTGCCAGGCGTTTTTTCTCACAGCCGAGACGCTCGACCAAGAGCTGCGACGGGATGCATCAGCGCTCCGTGCGGCGGTCGCGGAGCCATCATCAGAGTTGGCGCAAAACATTCTGCGTGCGATTCGGGAGGAGGCAGTGGTATCAAGGCCGGTGCGTTTCCGCAAACCGGTCTGGGCGATGAGTGCCATCGCGGTCGCGGCGATGGTGGCGGTGATCGTCGTGCAATGGCCGATGACGCCGTCCCGGCCGATGGTCGCGACCGCCGATGATACCGAAGCGATCGTTCAGGCACTCGAAAACCTTTCAGTGAAACTCACCGACACGGTCATTCCGCAAACGGGGGAAATCCTGGCGAATAACTCGCTACAGAAAGAGCTGGGTTCGGTCTATGCCGACGCGCGGTCGGCGTTGGATTTTCTCGTGCTCAATTTCCTGCCAGCGGCACCGCGTTCGGAATCGGAGCCGACAGGAACGATTTGACCTGCTTATATAAGGCCGAGCGAGAAACCGAGAGGGTGCGATCCGAGCCAATATTTCCGTCGTCGTCCTCGCCCTCGTTTAGATTTCCAGCGGCAGTCGCTTGAGCCCGCGCATCACTCCGCTCTGCCACTCCAGCGGTTCGTTCCGCAGCCGCGCATTCGGCCAGCGGTCGAAGAAGGCATTCACGGCGATTGGGCCTTCGAGTCGAGCCAGCGCTGCACCCAGGCAGAAATGCACGCCATGGCCAAACGCGAGGTGCTTGTTAGGGGTCCGCGCACTATCAAATTCCTCCGGCCGCTCGAATTGGGCCGGATCGCGATTCGCCGAGGCGAGCAAGAGGAAGACGGTCTCGCCTTTTCGGATCGTCGTTCCCGCAATCTCCCGGTCGGCGATGGCGGTTCGGCCCACGCGATGCAAAGGGCTCTCGAAGCGCAGCACTTCTTCCATCGCAGAGGCCATGAGGGCGGGGTTCGCGCGCAGGCGCGCGCATTGCGCGGGATGTCGCAGCAGCAGCCAGATGGCGCTCGCAATCAGGTTGGTGGTGGTCTCGTGCCCCGCGACGAGGAGCGTCAGACACGTTGACAGCAACTCATCCTCGGCCAGTCGGTCGCCCTCCACCTCGAGCGCGACCAGTTCCGAGATCAGATCGTCCTCGGGCTTCTCGCGTCGCGCGTGGATCAACTCCCGCAGGTACGCGCGCATTTCCACTATGCCGGCTTGCGAACGCAGGATCGCCTCGGCCGTCGGCAGCGGGACGGCTTGGAACTCCATAATGATCGCCGACCAGCGTTTCAGCCGCCCGCCATCTTCACGTGGCAGGCCGAGGAGGTCCCCGATTACACTCACCGGCAGCGGGTAGGCGAGGTCCGCCACGACATCTACGGTTCCACGGGCCGCGGCAGCGTCGAGTAACTCTCCGACCGTTTGGCGCATGCCGATCGCGAGCCGCTCCAGGGTTCGCGGCAGGAAGGTTTTTTGCAGCAGCCGTCGCATCCGGGTGTGATCGGGTGGGTCGAGGTTGATCACGCCGCGCGAGTAATGATGCAGCATCGGCTTGATCTGCTCGAGAAACTGCTCGGGGAATTCGCGCACGATCACGTTCGTCACGCGACCGCGGCTGGAAAAATGCTCGGCATCGAGCAGCACGGCGGCGATGTCCTGATAGTGACTCAGCACCTGGCATTTCCAGGTCGCGCTGGAGTAAACGCGGCCGTGCTCCCGCAGGTCCCGATAAATTGGATAAGGATCGTCGGGATGCGAAACGATTTCCGACGCAAAGTCGCGCGTACTCATGCGCTGTCTAACCGCGCCGGTCCGGCGCGGCGAATCAAGTCAAATGCCGCAGTTGACCTTGATCCGTGCTTTTTAAGCTCAGTTCCTCGCAGAATGGATCTTGGCCCGCGGGCGATCTCGGATAACAAGGGTCGGGATGAAAGCCCCTTTAACGCGGCGTCGCTTTGTGGGTTTGCTGGCTGCGACGGCCGCTCCATTGCTCCCTTGGGGTCGCGTTCGCGGGGCCGTCGATGTATCCATGATTAAATCACGTGCGGAAGAAGCCAGTCGCCTGATCGAGAGTCAGATCCGAAGTGGGGAAGTGGCGGCAGCGGCATTTCTGATGCGGCAAGTCGGGTTTGAATTTGTGCGCGGCTATGGGCAAGCAAGGAGTGAGACGCCCTTTCTCATCGCGTCGCCCACCAAGCCGATGACGGTTTCGGCCGTGATGTGGCTGCGCGAACGCGGCGAACTTTCGCTCTCGGATCCGGTGGAAAAATATCTGCCGCAGTTCCGGGGCGACGGCCGGGACGCGGTGACGATCAAGCATCTGCTGAATCATACGTCGGGTCTGCCGGATATGCTGCCAGAGAACGTCGAACTACGACGCCGGCACGCGCCGTTAAGCGAGTTTGTCGCGGGCTCC
>JBBQEG010000472.1:0-4030 GCA_038320495.1 Opitutales bacterium
TGTACCCAAAACCGTGCTGATCCGCGGTGTCGGGCCGAGCTTGAACGCACTGGGGGTGTCCGGCACGCTCTCCGACCCGGTGCTCGCGTTGTATAAAACGCCGAATTCGCCGACGAGCACCGCCGTAAAATTAGAGGAGAATAACGACTGGGGAGGTAACGAAAGACTTTTAGCGGCGTTCCGCCAAGTCGGTGCGTTTCCGTTGGAGAGTCAGGCCAGTCGCGATTCCGCCATGTTGGTGACGCTCGTCCCCGGAAATTATACGGCCCAAGTCAGCGGATCGGGCGGCACCACGGGCATCGCGCTCGTGGAAGTGTACGGGCTCCCCTGATCCGGAATAGCCGCAGGAGTCGACTCCTGCAAAGGATGCAGGAGATTCGAGGGAGCGATACTCCGCGTACTGACCGGGCATGCCGAGGGAGCAATCAGTTCAACGGAACCTCGCCGTCGCGATCGAAGAACAGGCTAGTGCGGCGCAGGGGCGCCGCCGGTCTGAGCGATTCGGCGAAATTTGGATACACGTTGCAGATGGGGCACTAACGCCCGCGTAAACACCACAGAATCCGCCGCCGACAAATGCGACCATTCGGGGCAGTCGAAATGCGCAAGCTCCGGGTGATCTTCGAAATGGACTCCCGCTGCGCCGGTGGCCTGAAGGAGTGGATCCCACGTTTGCCGGCGAGGAGTGAGTTTATCTTCAAGCGTCTTGAGCTCACCTGAAATGGGGAAGCGGATGAAGATCACTTCGCCGCCACGTGCCTGGATTTTTGCCACAGCCGCAACGGTGTTCTTCATCCGGACCTCCATAGCCAGGCCCATCTCTTTCATGAAAACATCCGGCGGCACATAACTAGGGGGCGGCGGTGGAGTGAACAACGGCAACCACCTCTGGCGGATGAGATCGCGCAATCTTCCGGGCTGCTCGGCTTGAGCCGTCATTCGAGCGCGACGCTCGCGGTCCAAGTGATTAAAGTACGGCGGAAGAGCGGGTCCCACCTGCGCATGCGGTCGATCCGGGATCGGCAGCGTTTTCAGGAGCATGGCCAAGGTAAGTTCGTCCTGCTTCAGAAAGGCGATACGCTCTTCCAAAGGCAAAGCGAGATAATGCCCCGCCCGCTGAGCCGGACTCCACGTCTGGTAGCGCCGGATGGCCTTTTCCGAGGTGGCGACCAGCGGCCCGCCCGGGGCGAAAAACATCCCCGGAACCATGCCACAGAGAACTGTGCCCCGAAACGTCTCGTCATTGGCAAGGTGCTCAAGAACTGGATACGCACAACTGCCGGCAAGCGCCAGTTGGATCGGGCGTTTGCCGAAACCGCGCTCCAACTCATCGAGATCAAGACCGAACAAGGGCCGCGAATCACCAATAATCACCATTGATTCAGGGCGCACAGCCTCCCTCCGCTCTGCCCACAGGTCTGACGAATCATTAAGTGTCGGAGCAAAGCCGCGTGACCGAACGTGAAGCTCCCAACCGAGGGCTCCAACCGCAGCAATCAACACCCCGGCCACCGCCATGCGGGCCCATGGCAAATCGGGAATGGGCCGTTCAGAATTGGAAGTAGATAAAGGCATTGCCGTTTCCTTGAGTTAAGAAAATCGCACCAATCATTACCGCCCATGTACCCGTCACCAACCAGCGCGGCTGTCGTGTCACTGCGACTTCGATGGACGTGTCGCGCATCCGCCAATGCGCGACGAGCAACACGACAATAACGATGACCACCTGAAGCATATCGCGCGTCGCCAGGATCGCGTCACCCTTGGCATGCCCGCCGATCATCGCTTCCAGCAGCCGAAGAGCGGTCGTAAAATCAGCCGCGCGGAAGAACACCCACGCAAAGCAGATCGCCGCATAGGTCAGGAGACCAAGCCCGAGTTTTACGATCAGCGTATCCGTCCAAGCCGCATCCTTGAAAGCGTGCCGCAGGAAGCGTTCGATCACGAGGAAGAATCCGTGCATTACGCCCCACACCACAAAGGTCCACGCGGCGCCGTGCCAGAGGCCTCCGAGAAACATTACAATCATTAAATTGATCGCCGCCCGGGCCGCACCGGAGCGACCGCCACCGAGGGGAATATAAAGGTAGTCGCGGAGAAAACTCGAAAGGGAGATGTGCCAGCGGCGCCAGAAATCAGAAAACCCAATCGCCGCGTACGGAAACTTGAAATTGTCTCCCAGCGAAAAACCGAGACAGAGCGCCGCGCCAATGGCACAGGTGGAATACCCCGCGAAGTCGAAGAAGATCTGACCGGAAAACGCCAGGACGCCGATCCAGGCGTCGAGCCCCGCCAGCGGTCCGGGATAATTGAAGACGGCCTCCACGGAACTCGCGAGCAACGCATCCGCCAGGACGATCTTCTGGAAGAGGCCAAGCGTCATCAGAAACAAACCCCAGCCAATCCGGCCCTGGCGGGGCGTTGGAGCGGCGAGACACTGGGGCAGGAAATCAGCTGCCCGTACGATCGGGCCGGCCACCAGCTGCGGGAAAAAGGCCACGAAAAATGAGAAATCCCGGAGCGAGCGCGTCGGTGTCAGCCGCCCACGATAAACATCGATTGTATAGGATAGCGTTTGAAACGTATAAAACGAGATTCCGACCGGCAGCACGATGGCCATTTTCGGCGGCACATAGGTCACCCCAAACTGGGCGACAAACATCTGAAAGTTTTCCAGGAAAAACGTCCCGTATTTAAAGAATGCCAGCATCCCGAGATTGCTCACCAGGCTGATCGCCAACCACGCAATCCGTGAACCGCGCGTCGTGGCTGCGGCCATCCGGAGCGCCGCCACGAAATCGGCAACGGTCGAGGCAATCAGCAGCAGCACAAACGGCGGATTCCACGCGCCGTAGAAAATATAGCTGGCGACCAGCAGGACGGTCTTGCGTGCGCTCCACGAGCGCAAAGTCCAATACACGGCCATGACCAGCGTAAAGAAGACAACAAAGGTCAACGAGTTGAACAACATCGCGGAAGCAGCGACAAAAGTTGAAGGGGAGGACGAGCTCCGATGGCGTAAAAAACCACGGAATTGGCAGTGGGGTGGGGCGCGGCGGGAACGGCAGGTGGAACACAGCCGAGGCCTTCCTCACGCGCAAGCCTATATTAACGGGAAAAATAACGCCGATTGATTCCCGGCCTATTCAGACCTACCAAATTCGAATCCGCACGAGGTCGATCGTTATAAAGAAGTTGTTTTGCAGTTCAAACTATACTCTTTCCCACAACCGGTGATTTTAAGTCGTCACAAGCGGAGATTTAGAGATAGGCAGGGGACAACCACCCTCATCGCCGGCGCCGGTGTAACCCCAGTCACCGTGGGTGCCTTCAACCCCTCATCGTCCCGTCCCGGGCGTCCGGGGCTCAAGGAGACCGGCGAGGTCCGCGACGTAGGCGATGCTCCCCGCATGAAGCGCTCCATCCGCCGTCGGCTGCACTCAAGCAAGAGCGGACCCTCGCAACTTCTGCACGAGTTGCGCCAGATCCGCGTAGCGGTTCAACCGCACACCGACCGCGCCGCCACCCGGATGGATTTCCACAAACTCCGTTTCCGGTGACAGCCCGAAGCGCTGATAAAACGCGGCACTGAGGAATTGCTTCACCTCGGCATCGCTCACTTTGCGCGTATCCACATGCACCTGGAAGAAGTCACCCTGCCCGGCCGCGTTCACGCGCACCGCCACCGCGTCCAAGCCGAAGGCCCGCTTCAACATCGCTTCCGTTAGATCGAGCAGTGCCAGACCGCGAAAGAAACTGGCTCCGGGAAAGCTCCGGAAATCCGGCGGCGTCTTCGCCACCAGAGCGGCATCATCGAGCCCGCGTTGAAAATCAAAGGGCGTTGCACCTACGCGCTCGAGCCACTGGTCCAGCAACTCCGGTCCGGCTAAGCCGCGTTCCCACTCCAATCCTTTTTCCAATTCCACCCGCGTGGGCAATCGCTCGGGATCGATGTCGAACGAACGATCACCGCGCTGCGACCACGTCACCGACTCGATCCATTCATCCGGGTGATGGATCAGGTGAAAAT
>JBBQEG010000473.1:0-4025 GCA_038320495.1 Opitutales bacterium
CACGCGGGATGCCGCTTATCCGCGATTACTCCGCGAGATTCCCGATCCGCCGATTGGGTTGTATCGAAAAGGTCGTTACGACTGCACGCAGCCCTGTGTGGGGATCGTGGGCAGCCGGCGCACGACCTTGTACGGTCTGGCGACCGCGAAGAAGTTTGGCGCCGAACTGGGGCGATTGGGATTCTGCGTGGTGAGCGGACTGGCGCGCGGAATCGATACGGCGGCGCATGATGGCGCGCTGTCGGTGGGCGGAAAAACGATCGCGGTGGTGGGGACCGGAATCGATATCATCTACCCGCCGGAGAATCTGGATCTGTACCGGCGAATTGAGGCGGACGGCGCGGTGTTGTCGGAGTTTCCGTTCACCCGGCGAGCGGACCGGCAGTCGTTTGCGATGCGCAATCGGATTGTGGCGGGAATCTGCGACGCGATGATCGTGGTGGAGAGTGATGTCGATGGCGGGGCCATGATCACGGCGCGTTTTGCGGGCGAGCATGGGAGGCTTATTTTTGCTGTGCCGGGGCGGATCGACCAGAACACGAGTGCGGGTTGTCATCAGTTGATCCGCGATGGAGCGACCTTGATGACGGGCATCGACGACCTGTTGTCGGAGCTCAATTATCTCGATGGCCTGCGTCCCGCGCGGATCCCGGAAAAAGACGGCGCCGGCGGGCGTGCCAGCGAATCGAGCCCGCTGGCGGCGGCGCTCAACCCGGAGGAGTCCCAGGTGTTGGCGGGTTTTGCCGGTGGGGAAATCCTGGCGCCGGATGCAGTGGCCGCGCAGACCGGGTTATCGGCGGCGTACGTTTCGGCGACCTTGATGATGCTTGAGTTGAAACGTCTGGTGGTGAAACGGGCGGACGGCCGTTTCGAAGCGCGCTAGCGCTTTAGCCCGGAGGCCACGTCATCTGCCGTTGGGCAAGCAGGTGGATGTGGAGATGGGGCACTGATTCGCAGGCGTGCGTGCCATGGTTGATCACGAGCCGGAATCCCTGGGCCAGCTCGAGCTTGCGAGCGACGGTGCCGGCGACGAGCAGGAGATGGCCGAGGATGGCCTGATCCTCGGGCTTGGCTTCGCCGATGCGCGGTATCACTTTTTTGGGGACAATCAGGAGGTGAACGGGCGCTTGAGGCTGGATGTCGTGGAGAACGACGCAGTGCTCATCCTCGTGTTCGATGCGGGCGGGGATTTGGCGCGAGATGATTTTTTCGAAGATGGTCATCGTCGGTTAGGGGACACAGGTGGCGAAGAGCGGATGGGGTAAGGGCGGGAGTGAAAATGAGACAGGCATTCCTGTCTGCCCGTTTTTCCGAGTCGGACACAGACAGGAATGTCTGTCTCATTTTTGACCTCTTCACTACTCCGCCCTACAAAAACAACAACTGCAGATTCGAACCGCGAACGGTCCGGGCAGCGGCGAGGTCCTGGATAAAAGCGAGCGCCTCTTCGTACTCGCGTTTGCGCCGGGCGGTGGCGCGGGCGCTCGGGGGAATCAGGGCGGGGCGCAAATTGGTGATGAGGAGCATGGCATTCCGATAGGGCGCGAGGGCGCGCAATCCATTCATGACCTCGGCCCGGGTGAAAAGCGGAGTGGCCCCGGCAAGGGTCAGCGAAGCGTCCCAATGATAAAAGCCGTGCTTCGCCTGGCCGGCGAAAACCTTGACCATGAGTTGCGCCGCGGCGGCGTTGAACAAGGCATCGTAGGTTTTCGCGCCCCAGGGATGGGCCGCGATTTTGGCCTCGAATTCGGAGAGGCTGAACGAGATCGCGGACTTGATTTGTTCGGCCAGGTAGAGGTCCTGGCCGGTCGCTTCCGCGAAGATCGCGTTGATGAAGTGCAGCCGGCGCAGGTCGTCGCGGGAACGGGAAGGCATGAGTGCGGGGCCGGAGCTCCCGAGCGCGGGTGCGTCACAGTGGCCGGCGAGGCGACCTACGGCGAAGACTTGGGTTTCGGGTTTCCGAGCGTGCTGATCTCGTCCACGAATTCGGCCACGTCTCGGAATTCCTTATACACGCTGGCGAACCGAACATAGGCCACTTGATCGACCGTACGGAGTCGCTGCATGACACCCTCGCCGATGGCGCGGGACGGAATCTCGCGTTCGAACTGAGCCTCGAGTGCGTCCATCACGTCCTCGACGAGCATCGCGATTTGTTCGCCATCGACGGGACGTTTATGGCAGGCGGCGCGAACCGCCCGAACGAGCTTTTCCCGATCGAAATCCTCGCGGCGGCCGTCCCGCTTGATGACGACGACGCCGTCGCGCACGAGCATTTCGGTCGTGCTGTAACGATGGCTGCATTCCAAGCACTCGCGCCGGCGGCGAATGGTCGAGCCCTCCTTGCTGATGCGGGAGTCGATCACCTTGTCTTCAATCGAAGTGCACTTCGGGCAACGCATGACGGGATGAAGTTAACCGATGAAAAACATGGAATTCACAGACGGAAAAGTGCCCAAATTCAGGGGCTGAACGGCGGAGGCCATCAGTTCAATTCCAAGAAGTTCTTCAAGATTCGCATCCCGCCCTCGGTTGCAATCGACTCGGGATGAAACTGCACGCCCCAGATGGGCAGGGTGCGATGACGCAGACCCATGACTTCGCCTTCCGCTGTTTCCGCCGTGATCTCCAGCTCGGCTGGAAACGTTGCACGCTCCACCAGCAGCGAGTGATAACGGGTGGCGGCAAAGCCTTGGGGCATGCCGTGAAACACATCCGTGTCATGGTGAAGAATGGGCGAGGTCTTCCCGTGCATCAGCCGGGACGCGCGCACGACGTTGCCGCCGAAATAGTGGCCGATCGATTGGTGGCCGAGGCAAACGCCCAGCATCGGTGTCCGGCCGGCGAAGGCCCTGATGATGTCGAGCGTGACCCCGGCTTCGCGGGGCGAACATGGACCGGGCGATAGCAGCACGCGCTCGGGATTCAGGGCCACAGCTTCATCCGGCGTGATCTCGTTGTTGCGAAACACGCGTTGCTCCACGCCCAACTCGCCAAAATATTGGACGAGATTGAAAGTGAAGGAGTCGTAGTTATCGATGACCAGGAGCACGGTCGGCGAATAACCTCCAGATCGACATCGGGGTCAAGCGCCGCTCTGGCGCCGCTGGCGGCGAAGACCGCACAGCACGGCGGGTTTGCGCGGGAGCGGTGTGCCTGGGTGCGCGAGATGCCGTGATCAGGACGAGCCGGTCGAAGCGGGGTAAACTCCCGTCGCTGACTCGGGTTGGGAGGGAAAGGAGCGACCGCCGCCGACTCACTTGGGCTCGTCGATGTCGCCGGGCTTTCCAACGTCACCTTTCGTCGTTCAACTCATGGTTTCGCCTTTACCGGACAACTCTCCCGCTCATGCCCGCTCATTTCCAGCTCCTGAAAACCGACACCGTCACCGCTGCCCGCCGGGGCCGGTTGCAGACGCGGCACGGAATGATCGAAACGCCGATCTTCATGCCGGTGGGGACGCAGGGGACGGTCAAATCGGTGACACCGCAGCAATTGCACGAAATCGGATCGCAGATCATATTGGGCAACACCTACCACCTGAACCTGCGGCCGGGGAGCGAGATCGTCCGCGAGCTCGGCGGCTTGCATAAATTCATGGGTTGGGACGGCCCCATCCTGACCGACAGCGGCGGGTTTCAAGTCTTCTCGCTGGCGAAGCTGCGGGATGTCCGGGATGACGGGGTGGCGTTCTCGTCTCATCTTGATGGCGCCAAGCTCTTCCTTGGGCCGCGCGAGGTGATGACGATCCAGCAGAATCTCGGGAGCGACATCGCGATGGTGCTCGACGAGTGCCCGCCCTGGCCCTGTGAGCGGGATGAGTGTGCGAAGGCGGTCGCGCGCAGTTTGCGGTGGGCGGCGCAGTGTCGGCAAATTGCGACCGACAGTGGTTTTCTGGCGGCAGGTCACCACGTGTTTGCGATCGTACAAGGATCGACGTTCGACGATTTGCGGCGGGAGGCCGCGGAGTCGCTCGCGGCGCTTGATTTCCCGGGCTACGCCGTCGGAGGAGTAAGCGTGGGGGA
>JBBQEG010000474.1:0-4007 GCA_038320495.1 Opitutales bacterium
CGGTTCGTCAGCGAGGACCAGCTTCGGACGGTTCGCCAGCGCACGCGCCACGGCGACCCGCTGCTGTTGGCCGGTCGAAAGCTGTGGCGGGAAATGATGCAAACGATGTCCGAGCCCGACCCGTTCCAGCATGTCGCGCGCGTGCGCTTTGTCCGCTCCGCGCGGACCAAAACTCATCCCAAGCGTCACATTCTCCAGGACCGTGAATCCCTGGAGCAAGTTGAAGGTCTGGAAAATATAACCGATCTTCTCCGCCCGCAGCCGATCGCGCCGTGGCTCGCTCAACGCGCTCATCTCGGCGCCATCGATGACGACGCTCCCTGAATCCGGAGCGAGGATACCGGCGATCAAATGGAGAAATGTGGTTTTCCCTGATCCGCTTTCTCCGCGAAGGGCAAACTGCTCTCCGGCGGCAAGGGCGAACGCTCCCACGTTCACGATCTCGACCTGCTGACCTTCGGGGGTAACAAACGATTTCTTTAATTCGGAAACAGCGAGCATGCGGACAAAAGGGTTCGCGTAAGAAGACGCATATCGCAGCAAAGCGGAAATCTTTTCTTGGGGTTTCGGTGCATTCTTGCGGCGGCCCCGTTTCTCGCTTCACCTTCGCGCGTGAGCAACGCCCTGACTCCCGGCGCCCGGTTTCGTACAGCGGTCGCCCTCGAACGTCCGCTGCAAATTGTCGGCACGGTCAACGCCTACTCGGCCCTCCTCGCCGAACGCGCCGGGTTTCGTGCCCTTTATCTTTCCGGCGCAGGCGTGGCCAACGCCTCCCTTGGCCTGCCCGACCTCGGCATAACCCATCTCGAGGATGTCCTGATCGACGCCCGTCGCATCACGGGCCGGGTCGATCTTCCGTTGCTCGTCGATATCGACACCGGCTGGGGCCACGCCTTCAACATCGCCCGCGCCATCCGCGAACTGGCGCGCGCCGGAGTTGCCGCCGTCCATCTCGAGGATCAAGTCGCCGCCAAACGGTGCGGTCACCGGCCCGGTAAAGAGCTCGTCTCAGCCGGCGAAATGGCGGACCGCATCACCGCCGCCGTGGACGCCCGACCGGATCCCGACTTCGTGATCATGGCGCGAACCGATGCCGCCGCCAACGAGGGCATCGAAGCCGCGATCGCACGCGCCCTAATCTATATCAACGCGGGCGCCGATATGATATTCGCCGAAGCCCTCACGTCCTTGGAGCAATACCGCGAATTTACCACCGCGGTGCGCGTCCCCGTACTGGCCAACATCACCGAGTTCGGTCAGACGCCCCTCTTCACCGTCGAGGAACTGCGTTCCGCCGGCGTGGCCATGGTGCTGTATCCACTTTCTGCATTCCGCGCGATGAGCGCCGCCGCCCGCAATGTTTACGAGACGCTGCGCCAGGACGGCACGCAACAAGCCGAGCTGAAATCGATGCAGACGCGCACAGAGCTTTACGACGTGCTCGATTACCACGCTTACGAACAGAAACTCGACGCGTTATTCAAATCGCCTCCCTTGGACTCCGCCTAACCGCGTGGCGAGTGGCCCCCGCTGGCCTCCACCTGACCACCGCGAATCTACCTGATTTTTCCATGAGCACACCCCCGACCCGCCTGCCCAAGAAATCCGTTGCGCTCTCCGGCGTACCTGCCGGCAACACCGCCCTTTGCACCGTCGGTCACACCGGCAACGATCTCCATTACCGCGGCTACGACATCGCCGATCTGGCGCGGGAGGCGACATTCGAAGAGGTCGCCCACCTCCTCATCCACGAGCGCCTGCCGACCCAATCTGAACTGGACGCGTATCGCGCGCGACTCGTGACCCGCCGCGGGCTGCCCGAGGCCGTGCGCCTTATCCTCGAACAGCTTCCCGCCGCGACGCACCCGATGGATATATTGCGCACCGGCTGCTCCGCCCTCGGCGCGCTCGAAGGTGAGCCCTCTACCGCGGGCAGCGCCGGGCCTACCGATGCTGGCATTGCCCGCGGGATCGCCGATCGCCTCGTCGCGTGCTTCCCGTCGATGCTCCTCTATTGGCACCACTTTGCCACTACGGGGAAACGCATCACGGTGGAAACAACCGACTCCACGGTCGCCGGCCATTTCCTTCGGCTCCTGCACCAGCGCGAGCCGTCACCCAAGCACGTGCGAGCGCTCGACCGTTCGCTGATCTTGTATGCGGAGCACGAGTTCAACGCCTCCACCTTCACCGCCCGCGTGATCGCGGGCACCGGTTCCGATCTGTTCTCGTGCATCACCGGAGCGATCGGCGCCTTGCGCGGACCCAAACACGGCGGGGCCAACGAGGTCGCGCACGAGATCCAGCAGCGTTACCGCACCGCCGACGAAGCCGAAGCGGACATCCGGGCGCGCGTGGGACGGAAGGAAATCATCATCGGTTTCGGCCATCCGGTTTACACGATCAGCGATCCGCGCAATGCGATCATCAAAGAGATTGCCCGCGGACTCTGTGACGCCGCCGGTCGCTCCGAGCAATTCGCGGTCTGCGAGCGCATCGAACAGGTGATGGCCGAGCTCAAAAAGATGTTTCCCAACTTGGATTGGTTCAGTGCGCCCGCCTATGACCAACTCGGTGTGCCCACCGCGATGTTCACGCCGCTCTTCGTCATCGCCCGGACCACAGGCTGGGCCGCGCACGTGATCGAACAGCGCCAGGACGGAAAAATCATCCGGCCCAGCGCCAACTACGTCGGGCCGGCGGAGCGGGTTTTTGTTCCGATTGGGCAACGCGGGGAGTCGTCTGATTAGTTCAGCGTGCGACCGGAGCTAAGTCGGGATTACTTGGAGGGACCCGTCCGTACACTACGATCATCCTTTCCCACCAGCCAGCCGGCGGAAGGGCCCCGGGATGGTTCGCACGGTATCTTCTTGGTTTCTGCTTTCTTCTCTCCCGCTATTTCTTCTTTGCCCGATAGGATTGCTCCGCCGGCGCGTGGTTGCTCTGCTGCAGCAAATGTCTTCTCCGATCAGCAACGTCCGCCCGCCCGCGGATCCTCTCCTCGCCGAACTCGCGGATTACGCCTTGAACGGCGCCGCTCCGAGTAACGAATCTCTGGATACAGCGCGTTGGTGCCTCGCCGACAGCCTGGCCTGCGGCATCATGGCGCTCGCGTACCCCGCCTGCACCAAACTGCTCGGACCGATCGTGCCAGGCACGACTCTCCCGCACGGCGCGCGCGTGCCGGGCACCTCCTACGAACTGGATCCCGTGCAGGCCGCGTTCAACATCGGGACGATCGTTCGCTGGCTCGATTTCAACGACACCTGGCTCGCCGCCGAATGGGGGCACCCGTCCGATAATCTCGGCGCCATTTTGGGCGTAGCCGACTGGCTGAGCCGCCGGGAAGCCGCTGGCCTCGTGCCGTCCGCCTTCCAAACGCCTCTCGCTCCGCGATCCTCGCCGCTCACGATGCGCGACGTCTTGGTAGCGATGGTGAAAGCCCACGAGATCCAAGGCGTCCTCGCCCTGGAAAACTCCTTCAATCGCGTCGGGCTCGATCATGTCCTTCTGGTCCGCATCGCCTCGACCGCGGTCGCGACCGCGCTCCTCGGCGGCACGCGCGAGCAGATCATCAACGCCCTCTCGCACGCCTGGCTCGACGGCTCCGCTTTGCGTACGTACCGCCATGCGCCCAACACGGGATCCCGCAAGTCATGGGCGGCCGGCGACGCCACCAGCCGGGCGGTACGGCTCGCGTTGATCACCTTGACCGGTGAAATGGGTTATCCGTCGGCGCTAACGGCGAAGACGTGGGGATTCCAGGACGTGCTGTTTCGCGGCAACCCGGTGAAACTCGCGCGCCCGCTCGGCAGCTATGTGATGGAACACGTGCTCTTCAAGATCGCGTTTCCCGCCGAGTTCCACGCCCAGACGGCCGTCGAGTGCGCGATCAAGCTGCATCCATCAGTTCACGACAGGCTCGACTCCATCGAGCGAATTGGACTCACGACGCACGAATCCGCGATGCGTATCATCGACAAGTCCGGTCCACTGCATAACCCCGC
>JBBQEG010000475.1:0-4002 GCA_038320495.1 Opitutales bacterium
GGGTCAGTCCGCTAGAAGTTAATTCCTCTGCGAAAGGTACCGAGGGTCGTGCCGAAAGAAGCATGGCTTGACTGTTTGCCAAATGGGCTGGCCGAGGGGCATGTTGTGATTGTTGACATTTTGGCTTGGAAACCGGCGCCAACGCTCTCTGTCTGCGCGAGGGTAATGACTTTCACATTCTGAGTTCATGGTTTCATGGACGCACTGAGACAGACATTCCTGTCTGTTCCGTTCCCCCCGATTCCGTGTGGCCCAGGCGCAAACGCCGCCAAGCGCAGTCAACCCAACGCACAGACAGGAATGTCTGTGTCACCCCGGGCAATCCATTCGCGGACGATCCATTCGCCGCTTTCCTTCGCCGCCTTCCACGTATTACGTGATTTGAATCATGGTCGAATCCGCCGTCCTTAATCACGCCCCCGCATCCTGACCGCTGTCGCCCAGGAAAATTGACTAAACCCCTCCTGGCCCAACCCCTGAAGATCCAGTTTCCAGCTCCAGCCGCAAAGCACAGCCGGCTCTTGTTTTAGCCCGGCAATCTGCAAACGTGCCGGCCATGAGCACCGCTGGATCCCCTCTCCGTTTCACCCTGCTGGCTGCCGGAATTCTCGGCCTCACCGGGGTCGCGCTCGGCGCCATGGGCGCACACGCACTCAAAGCGGCCTTGATCGAGCGCGGCATGACCGCCGCCTGGGACACCGCCTCACGCTATCACTTGTTTCATGCGGTCTCGCTGCTCGGCCTGGCGGCGCTGTCCCACCCGCTGGGCGATCGCTCCCGCCGACTGCTGCTCTGGGCGGCCCGCTGCTGGTGCGCCGGCGTCATCCTTTTCTCCGCCTCCCTGTACTGGCTCGCACTGGGCGGCCCTCGCTGGCTCGGCCCCGTCACCCCCCTCGGAGGGGTGGCGCTGATGGCGGGCTGGCTGCTTCTCATCCTGGCCGCATCAGGGATGAGCCGCCCGGCTTTGTCCGCTAACGTCATTCGCACCCGCCCTCCGGAATGACGCCCGTCATGCAGATCCCAGATGATTTGCGCGCGATGCTGGAGGCCGTCCGTCGCACCGGACGGCCACGGCTCGTCGGAGGCGGAGTACGCGACTGGCTCCTAAGAATTGAGCCCAAGGATTTTGATATTGAGGTGGGCGGTTCGGATTTTGAAACCCTGCACCGCACGCTGCGGCCCTTCGGTTCAACGGATATTGTGGGACGCAGTTTCGGCGTGATCAAGGTCCGCAGCCGCGCCACCGGTTCGGAGTACGATTTCTCCCTGCCGCGCCGAGAGTCAAAGACGGGCGCCGGCCATCGTGGCTTCGCCGTCGAACCCGACCCGATGCTGAGCGACGCTGACGCCGCCGCCCGGCGCGATTTCACGCTCAACGCCATCGCCCTCGATCCGTTCACCCAGGAGCTCATCGATCCGCACGGCGGCCAACGCGATCTGCAAGCGCGCGTGCTGCGTCACACCAGCGCCGCCTTTGTTGACGACCCTTTGCGGGTGCTGCGCGGCTTTCAACTCGCCGCGCGGTTCGACTTCACGCTCGCGCCGGAAACCGCCGCGCTGTGTCGCACGATCGCGGATACGTTCACCGAGCTCCCGGTCGAGCGCGTCTGGGGCGAATGGGAAAAATGGGCCTCGAAATCCGTGCGTCCGTCCCGCGGTCTCACCGTGCTGGAGGAGACGGGCTGGCTGAAACACTTCCCGGAAATCGCCGCTCTGCGCGGCACGCCGCAGGAGCCCGAGTGGCACCCCGAAGGCGATGTTTTCACCCACACGCAACACTGCCTCGATGCCTTGGTCGCACTCGAGGAATGGCCATCCTGCAAACCGAGACGCCGGCGCCTCCTGATGTTCGGTGTCCTCGCCCATGACTTCGGAAAACCGGCCGCCACCGCCTACGCGGAAAAACGCGGAGCCATGCGCTGGATCAGCCCCGGTCACGAAGCCGCCGGCGGGCCGGTCGCCCAAGACTTCCTCCGCCGGATCGGCGCACCGCTCGACTACGGCCCAGCCATCTGCGCGCTGGTCGTTCACCACCTCGCGCACCATCATGGTGCCGCGGAGTTTACCGACACCGCCGCGCGACGCCTTGCCCGGAAGCTTTCACCGGCGCGGATCGATGATCTTGCCTTGGTCATGCGCGCGGATGCCAACGGTCGCCCGCCGTTGCAGTCTCCGGAAATCCACACCCGGATCAATGAACTCGTCGCCAAGGCCCACGCCCTCGAGATCGCTGATGCCGCACCCAAACCGATCGTGCTCGGGCGGCATTTGATCAGCTTGGGCCTGAAGCCAGGACCGGCCTTCAAGCCATTGATCGAGGCCGTGTTCGAAGCCCAACTGGACGGGGCCTTTTCCGACGAAACCGGCGGCGTCGCTTGGCTCAAAAAACATCTCTGAGTCCGAAAGTGACACCGACATTCCTGTTTGTAGCTCGGAGCACCTACCGTCGGAAGAACGCCTCGCATCCCAACCAGCGTCGTTCCCGCGCAACAACATCGTTACCCCGCAACGTCAGTCAAAGCACCAGCAATCCAGCCGCCTGCAGCTCGGCCGATCCAACGCGCAACACGCCGTCCTGGAGAATTTTCGCGCGCAACCCACCGTTGCCTTTCAACCACTCCTCCGCGCCCGCCCCCACCGCCGTGTTCATCCAGTAACAGGGCTTAGACTCCCCGCGGCCCTCGAATTCCACGCCACCCAGCGTAAACCGCGCACCCATGAGCGCTCGCAAATCCATCCCTTCGACGATCACATTCCGACGAAACGCCTCGGGCTTCAGATCAGGCACGCCCAATTCCCGTTTCGCGGCCTCATAGATCTCCCACGCAAAGAACGTCACTTGCCCGTTGTAATCGGGTTTGTAGCCAAAAAACCGATCGCCCTCCAAGCCGCATCCGGCCTGGCACCGGACCTCTGGCACGTCGGTGATTGCACTCCTCCCCGCGGCTTGTCCGTGCCGGCCAAAAAAATTATGGCCGGGCGAAACGAAGATGTGGCGGATGACAACAGCGGACTGCACAGCCGAAACGAGACCACGTTGCAGGCCGCGGCGCAAATGCTCTCACTCGGGAAAATGACCCCAGCCATGCGCTGCCTCCTCGAAACGCCGCAGACGATCAACCGCTCGCGTAGCAAGAGAGCGTTCGCCCCATGATCCGCGCCTTCCAGTGGGATCTCGGTCGACAGGTCGAACGCCTCGACTGGTTGCTCGCACAGCTTCCCCGCTACGCCGCTTGGGGTTACCAGGAACTGTATCTGCATCTCGAGGACGCGGTGGAATTTCCGAGTCTCCCCGGAGTCGCGCGGGCCGGCGCGTATTCCACCCGGGATTTCGAGCGCCTCGTCAACGCGGCCTCGGACGTGGGAATCCGCGTGGTCCCGATCGTTAATCTTCTCGGCCACACGCAGTACATCATCAAGGTTACCGAGCTGCGGGATCTCAACGAACTCCGCGCCCCCGATGGCTCGGCGCTCGAGCGCGGACAGATCTGCCCGCTGCATCCGCGTACGCTCGAAGTCGCCGGGAAACTCCTGCGCGACATGGCACCGTTTTGCACGGCGGGAAAGGTGCACGTCGGCCTCGATGAATCCTTTCATCTCGGCAAACACCCGCTCAGCCAGGCCGAGATCGCACGCATCGGATTGCCGGCGCACTTCGCCCATTACGTCGGACGCCTGCGCGAACTCACGCGGGCGCACGGTCTGCACCTTGGAATGTGGGCGGACATGCTGTATTTCATTCCGGACGCCATTCCGCTCCTACCCAAGGATGTCGCGGCGTACGAATGGTACTATCATCCTTTCCGACGCCGCCCTCGCGTTGAGCTGTTCAACTTCGCCGAAACCGATCTCGGCGAACGGCTGCGAGCCCGCGGCCTCGAGTATTGGGGTTGCCCCATGAACGGCGCGTTTCGGCACGAGCCCATGCCGCACTTCACCGACCGTTTGGAAAACGCCCTCGCGTGGTGGCGCCGCTGTCAACGACTCAACGCTGCCGGTTTC
>JBBQEG010000476.1:0-3981 GCA_038320495.1 Opitutales bacterium
GCTTCATCCGCGAGGGCGGTGAGCTCTTTGATGAGACTGTCAATCGCGCGAGCCCGACTCGCCTCCACCGCCTTCAACAAGGTGACCTCAAAATTGATTTTCTCCGCGAGGCCTAGCTTCACGTTGCCCTCACCTTCCCGCAGTCCGTCGAGCATGCGCGTGAGCTGCTCAGTCGTCATTGGCACACCACCCAGTTGCTCCGTGCTGCCGCCCTTTCCGATCGAATCGAGTAACGCGGTCCGCACCAAGGCCTGCAAATCCACCAGCAACCGCACGAGGTCACGCCCGGCGGAATCACACTCATCCACAATGGCGATGATCCGGCGGTGATCGGCTTTCGCCAACGCGCCAGCGAGATCCTGGATCGTTTCACCTCCGACCAATCCGTAAACATCCAGCACCTCGGGCTCGGAAATTTCGCTGCCACAGAACGAAATCATCTGATCGAAAATCGACTGCGCATCACGCATCCCGCCATCGGCGAGCCGGGCAATACACGCCAACGCGCCATCGCTCACGGTGATCTTTTCCTCGACCGCGATTTTCTTCAGGCGCTCGATGATCAACTCAGGCGGGATCGGCTTCAGATCGAAGCGCTGACACCGTGAAATAATCGTCGGCAGCACCTTCTGCGGATCGGTGGTCGCGAAGACAAACTTCACGTGCGAGGGTGGCTCTTCAAGGGTCTTCAGCAGCGCGTTAAATGCCGCCGCCGAGAGCATGTGCACCTCGTCGATGATATAGACTTTGTACTTACCCTGGGCTGGCGCGTAACGCACCGTTTCCCGCAGGTCCCGCACTTGATCGACACCATTATTGGAGGCGCCATCGATTTCGATGACATCGAGATGCGAGCCATCCGCGATCGCCTGACAGGCCGGATCGTTGACGTCAAAATCGGCACTCGGACCGTTCGTGCAATTCAGCGCCTTGGCAAAAATGCGCGCCGTCGAGGTCTTGCCCGTTCCACGTGGTCCGACAAAAAGATACGCGTGTGCAATGCGCTGCCGCGTAATCGCATTCCGCAAGGTGCGCACCACATGATCCTGCCCCACGAGATCATCAAACGTTTGCGGCCGCCACTTGCGGGCGATAACTTGGTAGGTGGAAGACAAGCGAAGGGGAAGAGTTGAGAGAGAAACGTTTTGGTCCGGCGCATCAGGAACAACCGGCGACCACACAGCGAGCCGTTGAATCCTCAACTTTCAACCTTCAACTTCACCGAGCCGGCTCCGAATTCAGGTCATCCGTACTCTTGCGTCGCAAGGATCCCACGCATCCGCAGAAAAAAAAGTGGCCAGGCACTCCACGGCACTAGGAGAACGTCGTTACCGTTGCTACCTTCCGGTCCTGGCGGAGTTCACGCGCCTGCCCATGCATGGCACCTGGCCGACGCGAACCATGCGTCGCATCCGTCACAGCGCAACTGCAATTTCGGGAAACGCTGTGACCGGCGCAAAGCTCCTTGTCGGCCGCGAGCTTAGGGGACCTTCGGAGCCCGCTTGCCTTTGGGTTGGTCCTGATTGGCGCTCGCGCGACTCGCAGCCTCCGCCGCCGCTGTATCCGCCCGTCGCTTACGCTCGGCCTGAACCCGCTGCTGCATTTCGTCGCGCATCGTCTCGAGTTGACTGAGCTGCGCCGCCGTCAATTGCGCGGACACGTCCACATACATCCGCTCGGTCACTCGGGCGTTATCAGCCAGGTTCTCCTGCCGGAGTCGCAGGAAATCTTCGCTCGCACGGTTGAGCAAGGGTCGGACTTTCTCCCGCTGCTCCGGGGTGAGTTTAAGCCGCTGGGTGAGCTGCCGCATCAAAGTTGGCGTCAAGGCGAGTTTGGGCGCCGCCGCCGCCGGCTCGGCTTTAACGTGCGGCCCCGCGACCACCGGCCGATGGGGAGAGGGCGGCAGTTGCGCCAAAGGCTGCCCCGCTGGCACCGAGGCCGCAGTGCGCGCCGGGGAAACGCGCAACAAAAACACCCCTCCAAAGATCGCACCCGCGACGAACACGCCCACAAACGCGGCGATGACTTTCCACGGCGCGTTCATCAGTCCGCCAGGTCGAGCACGATCGCCAGGTTCTCGCCGTAGGTAAATATCTCCGAATCGTGGACGACCGCAGCTACGCCGATGGGCGCGGGGGCTCCGAGCGCGACAATCTCACGATAATTCAGCGCCACGCTGAAGACCGCCACCAGGCTGGCGACACTGAGCGCCCGCAGGGCAAAGCGGTCCATCAGCGATACGCTACGCCGCTCCAAAGCAAATGCGAGCGCGGCGATCCGAGTCGAAAAACCATACGGCGCCGAAGAATCGCGATCGTCATCAAGGGATCGGGCGGCCGCGGTCAGCCGGGACCAAAGATCATGGGGTTTAGGTTGGTTCATGAGCGTTCTGTTCGTTGTAAGTCTTGAAATAACTTCCGCAACTTCCGTCGTGCGCGGAAGGCGCGGACTTTAATGAGCGACTGGTTCCAGCCGGTGAGCTGGGAAATTTCAGCGATCGTCTTCTGCTCGAGGTCGAGCAGGCGAATCACAAGCTGGTCATCCGGCTTGAGCTGCCCGAGTAACTTATGAACGAGTTCATGCGCCGCCATCGCATCGTTCGCCGGGACATCGTCGGCGTTGGTCATCACTGCATCCAGCACCTCAGCCTCGTTTTCCGAGAGATCCGCCCAACGAAATTCCGGCCTCCGCTTCTGCGCCCGCAGATGATCGATGCACGTGGTCACCGCAATCCGCGACACCCAGTGCGGAAAGGGAACAGCGCCTTGATACTGTGCGAGTCGCGTGAACATTTTCAGAAATATCTCCTGCGCTAGATCTTCCTCTTGCACCCGTCGAGGCAGATGAGCGCGCACAATGCGGATAACGAGGGGATAAAGGTGGTCGACAAGGTCACGCGCCGCCCGCTGGTCGCTTTGACGCACACGCGTAAGGCAGCCAGCCAGATCGAACGGCAGAACGTCGTCGTCAGGCATAGACGAATGGAGGCAAGGACATGCACGACAAGCAAGACGGCGGTTTTCGGCCCGAGTTACACGCTCGCCGACATCTGAGCCGCCGGGAACCCGCCCTTGACTTCCCGCGCCGTCCACCGCTACTAGAAACCCTTCTCATGCGAGTTACGGTTCAGGCCCTTCGACTTACCAGCGCGCGCGACCTCTGAAGACGCCGCCTAGCGGCCGGTCGTGCGTAGGCCTGAATATCCCGACCCCGCTCGCTGCGGCGTTGCTGATCCCGGTTCGGCTCGTCACCCCGGCCGGTTCATCCGTCAAGCTCCCCTCACTTTTTCGTCAGTCGATTTCTTCGGTTATGCAATTAGCTCCCGTCACCAAATACCGGCCTTTCCCGCCGGTGCACTTGCCCAATCGTCAGTGGCCCAACCGCACTTTCAGTCACGCCCCCATCTGGTGCAGCGTCGATCTGCGGGACGGCAACCAGGCTCTCGCCCAACCGATGAGCGTCACCGAGAAACTCGAGTACTTCGAGATGCTGGTGCGCATCGGCTTCAAGGAGATCGAGGTCGGTTTTCCCAGCGCCTCGCAGATCGAGTTCGATTTCTGTCGCCGACTCATTGAGGAAAACCGCATCCCCGATGATGTCGCGATCCAGATTCTCTGCCAGTGCCGCGAGGAATTAATCGTCCGCAGCATCGAGGCGCTCCGCGGCGCCAGGACTGCGATTTTCCATCTCTATAACTCAACCTCGCCGGCTCAGCGCCAGCATGTGTTCAACGCGACCCAAGCCGACATCGTTCAAATCGCGATGCGGGGCACCGCCTGGGTGAAGCAGCATGCGCAACCGCTGATCGCTGCCGGGACAAACCTGCGTTTCGAATATTCGCCGGAGAGCTTCACCAGTACCGAACTCGATTTCGCTTTGCAGATTTGCGAAGCGGTTACCGACGTCTGGCAGCCCACCCCGGAGAATAAGATCATTCTCAATCTCCCCGCCACCGTCGAGTACGCCACGCCCAACGTCCAC
>JBBQEG010000477.1:0-3970 GCA_038320495.1 Opitutales bacterium
TCGGCGTTGGCGCGCGGTTCACGACGTTGCACTGGCCCGCGGTCGATTGGGCGATGAGTGCGCTCAGTCTCGGCGTGACGGCCAATCAGAACTCGATCCCGCGCGAGCTCGTTTACGACGTCGATGTCATGCTCGCGGGCAAGCTCGACGCCGTGCCGTTCCCGTTCATCGGCACCAACGTTCCGGAAGGGCACCAAGGTCAGAGCGTTGAAGGCATGAGCCACGGCTGCGTCCTGGCAAAGTTAAAGACCGGGTTTCACCGCCGTGGCATCGCCTGGAGTTTCAATGCCGACCACCAGCCGATCGGCGGCAAGTTTGACAGCCGGGAAGACGCCCTGGTGACGGGCTGTGTGCTCGCGAGCTATATCACCTTCGATCTTTCCCCCGAGCTGGCCCAGACGACCGTCGCGGAGGACGCGGCTGGCTGGGTCGCCGCGAACGTCCCGGCGGAACTTGTATCCAAAGTTAAGGCACGCGTGGCGGGTGCTGGGCTCACGCTAAATGAAGCCGAGTTTGCCCGGCTGCTCGCGTATGTCTGGCCCTCGCTCCAGAAGATGAAGCGGCGCGACGAGAAATATGCGGCGGCGCGCGCCAAACGATTTTCCACCGACGTCGGCCGCGCGTACCTGCGGGAGCTCTCGATTGACGAGCTGCCCGGTCTGACGACGCCCGAAACGACCGCGATTATGCTGGCGCTGTGCGATGCGCTCGGAATGACGATTCATTTTGTCGCCCCTGCCTTCGGTTTTCAGAAAAACATGCCGTACCCGGACAACGGGGCTTTGCGGGCCTTGATCGAGAAACAGTGGTCGGTCTGCCGGCAGTTTGGTGTCAGTATCGGGTTTCATTCGGGCTCCGGAAAATCCGCGGAGAATTATCAAGTCATGGGCGTTGTCACGGGCGGCCGGCTTGAGATCAAGACCAGCGGGCGCTATACGTATGAGATGGGCCGGGCCTTGTTTGCGTCGAAGAATGCCGGCGATCAGGCGCTCTGGCGCGATTGGTACAAGTTCACCCTCGAACTCGCCCAGACGGGATCGTTCAGCCTGAACCCGACGGAGCAAAAAATGGCGCGCGTATTCGTGACCGAGGCGCTGGCGAGCGCCGGGAAGGGAACGAATGTATTCGCGAATCCCACGGTGACGCGGGCCGCGTTGGAGTCCCTCGCTCCCAGTCCGGAACATATGTTCTGGTTCGAATATAATTTCCTTTATGTACTCGCGGCCGGTGGCCGCGCCAACAAAGCGGCGCTGGGTGATCACACGGCGGCGGGCTACCAGCAGCGAGCGCGTTTCTATAGCATCAGCGACGAAGGCCGCCTGAACTTTTCCCGGAACATTGCCGCCTATATTGTTTTCCTCGCGGAGAACACCGGCCTTGCTTCCGCCGCGACCTGTGCCGCCGCCCGCAAACTCCTCGAGCGTTATGCCTCGCTCGATGAAATGGTGAACGACATTTCGAAATAACTCCCCCTCGTCCTTTGCTGGCGCCAGGCGCGTCAGCTGCTGGACGCAATCCCGCTTCGCTCTTCCCTCTAGCTCATGGCCATCCGCCCCTTTATCCACGACGACTTCCTTCTCGGCACCAAGCAGGCGCGCGAGCTGTATCATCGCTACGCGAAGAGCGAGCCAATCTTCGATTATCATTGCCACTTGCCGCCCGATCTCATCGCGAAGAACCATGAGTTCGCCGACGTGAGCGAACTCTGGCTGGGCGGCGATCATTATAAATGGCGCGCGCTGCGGACCAATGGCGTGCAGGAGCGCTTCATCACCGGCGATGCCTCACCGCGCGAAAAATTTCAGGCGTGGGCCGAAACCCTGCCGCAGACGCTGCGGAATCCGCTGTATCACTGGAGCGCGCTCGAGCTGAAAACCTATTTCGGCATCACCGAATTGCTCGATGGCAAGTCCGCCGAGCGGATCTGGAAGAAAGCCAATGCGAAGCTGCCGAAGCTGCGCGTGCACGACTTGATCAACATGTCGAACGTCGCTGTCATCTGCACGACCGACGACCCGGCGGAGTCCCTGGATCATCACGCCGCGATTCGGGCCAATCCCGGGAAGTTGAAGGCTCGCGTTTATCCGGCGTACCGGCCGGACAAGGCCCTGGGCGTCACCCAGCCGGCGGCGTTCAACGCGTGGATCGAAAAGCTGGGTGGGGCGGCTGGATTTGCGAATGGCATCAAGAGTTTCGATGATCTGCTCGGTGCGCTGAAGAAGCGGCATGACGACTTTCATGCGGCCGGCGGGCGGGCGTCGGACCACGGTCTTGAGAGCGCGCTGGCGGAACCCTGCACGCATGCGCAGGCCCGGATGACTTTCGACGCGGTGCGCCGCGGGCGCGCCGCCACCGAGGAGGAGGCGATCCGCTATGGTTCCTATTTGATGCTGGAGTTCGGAAAGTGGGACGCTGCGCGCGGGTGGACGAAACAGCTGCACTTGGGGGCGCTGCGAAACAACAACGTCCGCCTCCTCAGCAAAATCGGCCCGGACAGCGGCTTTGATTCTATCGGCGATTTCCCGCAGGCTACGAAGCTCTCGCGCTATCTCAATACGCTGGACTCGACCGATCAGCTGCCGCGCACCATTGTTTATAACGTGAATCCGGCGCACAACTACGTGCTCGGAACGATGATCGGAAATTTTCAAGACGGCTCCATCCCCGGCAAGGTGCAGTTTGGCAGCGGGTGGTGGTTCCTCGATCAAAAGGAAGGCATGGAGTGGCAGATGAACGCTCTCTCGAATCTCGGACTGCTCTCGCGCTTTGTCGGCATGATCACCGACTCCCGCAGCTTCGTGAGTTATCCGCGTCATGAGTATTTCCGGCGGACACTCTGTAATCTGCTCGGCGCTGACATGGCTCGGGGCGAGGTGCCAAATGACTATAATCTGCTCGGCGCGATGGTGAAAAAAATCTGCTTCACCAACGCGCGGGATTATTTTGGCCTAGAGCTCGCGCCGGAATTTGCCGTGCGAAAGTAATTAAAGGAAAGCGGCGCGCTCCGTGAAGGCGGAGCGTGGCGGGGCGCGACCGCGTGACGGCTTAGAAGCCCAAGGCGCGGGGCAGGGCGAGGGTTACGGCCGGCCAGTAGGTGACAATTCCCAAGACCACCAACATGGTGACGAAAAATGGCAGCAGATGCCGCCATACCCGCGCAATCGTGGTCTCGGCGACACCGCAGCCGACGAAGAGAATGCTGCCCACTGGCGGCGTGCACAGGCCAATGCAAAGGTTGAAGATCAACACGACGCCAAAGTGGATCGGATCCATGCCGAACTTCATGACCACCGGTAAGAAGATTGGCGTAAAGATGAGCACGGCAGGCGTCATGTCCATGAACGTGCCCACGACCAGAAGTAGCAAGTTGATCAGCAGGAACAAGAGAATCTTGTTTTGCGTCAACGTGAGCAGCGCCTCGCTGATCGTCTGCGGAATATTGGCCGACGACATCACCCAGGACATGCCCATCGACGTGCCGACCAGCAGGAGTACGATCGCGGTCGTGGCGGCCGCATCCGTGAACAACCGGGGAAGTTCACTCCATTTGATTTCACGGTAAACCACGACCGACAGTAGAAACGTATAGGCGACGGCAATCGCGCTGGCTTCCGTGGGGGTGAACCAGCCGAGGATAATTCCTCCCATCACGATTCCGATGAGCAGGAGGCTGGGGATCGAGGCGAAAAAGATGCGCACGGCTTCGTTCGCACCCACGCGCAGGCCGCCGGCATAACCGCGGCGTTTGGCAATCACACCGGCCACGGCCATAAGGGCCAGGCCGAGGAGCAATCCCGGCAAATATCCCGCAATAAACAACGCTGCAATCGAGACGCCCCCACTGGCGAGCGAGTAGACCACCATGACATTGCTCGGCGGAATCAGCAGGCCGGTCGTCGCCGAAGAAATGTTTACAGCTGCGCTATAGTCACGGTCGTAGCCTTCGCGTCGCATCAACGGACCCATGAAG
>JBBQEG010000478.1:0-3970 GCA_038320495.1 Opitutales bacterium
TGACGGGCCGGATCTCCGTGCGATCGGCGGTCCAGCCCGGCAGAATCGGATTAGTCCCCGTGGGCTGGCCGTTTGCTCCGATGGCGGAGACACTGCGGCTGGCGAAGGCCCGCATCGTGTAGAGCCGGTTGAACTTTTCCGGGGCGTCGTTCTAGATGGTGTTGACGAAGACACGGGTGCGGTCGGAAACCTTATAGTCGAACTTCAACGCCGCGCTCTGCTGGACACGATTGTTATACCCATTTTGCCGGCGATAAGCGTAGATAGAGGCGGGCGAGTCCGTGGTAAACTGGTAGTCGAGCAACGTCTGGTCGACCGAGTTGACGTTCTCGCTATAGAAGAGATCGAGGGAAACGCCGAGATTCCGTTCGCGGCCGAAGACATCGAATACTTCCTGGTAGCCCAGGCTAAGCAGCGGATGCACGGGATGATCCCGTCGCAGCTCCGTATGATCATAAAAGGATGGCGCCCAGCGCGCAGCCGCTCGATAGGAGATCCGGCGCTTTTCCTTCATCAACAGGGGCGAGCGGGTCTTGAGATTCACCTAGCCACCGAGCGAGTCCGCCGGCATGTCGGGAGTCGGCGACTTGATGACCTCGATCTCGTCGAAAAGCGCGCCGGAGATATTATGCGTGCGGAAGTCGCGACCGAAGCCGCCGGCGCTCGCCTGCTGGTTTCCATCGATGCTGATGGTGTTGAACCCGGGGGCCATCCCGCGGACGGAGACGCCGGTCACGTTGCCTTCGTCGTCGAAATTTCCCGAGATCCCCGGCAGGCGAATGAGCAACTCACCCGCGCTGTCGTTGGGCAGGTTCCCCAACGCATCGAGCGCGACGACGTGGCGCACGTTGGGAGAATTCCGCTGCCGCGTGATGGAGGCCGCATTTCCTTCGCGCTCACCGCTCACCGTGAATTGTTCAAGCTGATACACCTGCGAGGTGAGGTCGAAGTTCACCGCCTTACGCTGCCCCCCGACGACGTTCACCGTCTGGCGTTGGGAATCGAGTCCCGTGTAGCGGACAACGAGTTCATGAGTACCGGCCGGGACGCCGTTCAGAACATACTCACCAATATTGTTGGTCAGGGCCTGAACTCCCAGTGAGGGAATTTCCACCAGAGCGCCCTGCAGCAGGGCATCGGTAGCGGCGTTGCTGACTTGTCCCGACAGCGTACCCGCAGCGGTCTGCGCAGCCACTTCGACGGCAGAAAAAATCAACGCGGAGCCCGAAAAAGCCGCGATGGAAAAGGCAAATCGCCCGAGATAGACCCGTAGAGTCAGTTTACTTGATTTCATGGTGGAGGGGTTTGGTGGTATCCTGTCGGCAGAGCGGTACCTCTGGACCGTAAGCTGAAAACGAACGCTACACCGAGAATGCTAAATCGATTTAGGCGCAAGCGAAAAAACCTTCAGGACATTGAAGTCCCACAAGTTTCCTTGAATCGCGGATTTACTCACATCCGAGATTTCCCAGCGTGCCTCAGACTCCGTCCGCAAAAAACCGGTCATGATCTGAATCATGACCGGTCCCTTGCCGGGTTCGATGTCCCCCCAATCTCGCGCCAGAGTTCCTGGCGCGCTTAGGACCCGGTTTTCACGATTAGAACGTCCCCTTGACCCCGAGCGTGAGCTGCACGCCATGCGTCATCTCCTGGTAACGCCGCGCGTAGGCCGGCGTTTCGGATCCGTAGCGGTTAATAATTTCAGGAACGTTCAGGATGTTCTGCCCGTTGAAATACAGGAAAAGGTTGGCCCGCAGCTGCACATCGATATTAACATCAAGGGTGGTGCGACCCTTGACGAATTCATAAGCGTCCGGTCCGAGGCCCGCCAGTGCGCCGCGCTGTTGTTCACCGCGATAGTTCCACTTTGCCATCACGGAGAGCGGTTTTCGGCTATAGCTCAGCCCCCAGTTGGCACTCTCTGGAATAAAGCCTCTGAATTCAGCCTCCTTGTCGCCTTCGAGCTCCAACTTGGTGCCGTTGACGAAGCCTTGGAAATACTGCCCCCAACGGGTGAGTCCACGCAACGAGTGTCGGACATTGAACTCAACTCCCGTCACCTTCGCTGCGCCGGGCAGATTATACCGGGTCGACAACTGCCAGCCCACGTACCGCGGATCAAGGTCGAGGGCTACCAGATCCTCGGCGGTCGCGAGTTTCACGGAATCACCGAAGAAGTCTTTGATGTCCTTCCGGAAGACGCCCGCGCTGAAGAGCCCCCCCTTATCGGTATAATACTCCAGCGAGAGATCGTAGTTGTCGGCCGTCCACGGACGCAGCCCCGTGTTGCGCACCGAGATCCGGCCCGGGAGCTGCGAAGGATCGGCGGATTCACCATCGATGTCGGTTTCGTCGATCGTCGCGTTCGGGATGATGTTGGTGAAGTCCGGCCGGCCATACGTCTTCGCATACGCGGCACGCACGAGGATATTCTCCTTCAAATGATACGTGAGATGTACGCTCGGGTAATAGCCATCATACGAGCGCTCAGCCTGGAATCCGCGATCCGTCCGGGTCAGGCGCACTTCTTCCATCGATGCCACCGCCCCAGCCTCGGGTCGGCGGATACGGGCACCCGCGGCGTTACGGGCAAAACTGCCGTCCGCGTTGCGCAGCCAAACCGCGGCGGGATCGAATCGAACCCCTTCGCCTTTCGTCTCCGTTTTTTCGTATCGAACACCGGTCAAAACCTTCAGCTGGTTCTTGAACAAACCAAACTCCGCCTGCGCGTACAGCGCAGAGACGCCTTCCTCCAGCCGCTCGGAGTTGTTGATCCGAAACTGCTCCTCCGTGACCTGCTGCGCTGCGGTCTTGGAGAAGAGCGCGGGGTTGGCCTGGAACGCATCCCAAGCGTTATAGACCGAAACGAAGGGCATGTTCCGGAATCCAAAATACTCCGGCTGGTTCACATACGTGGTCGTCCGGTAAGGCGTCGGCACATCCGGCGTCGCAGGATTCCCGTCGGGACCGTTGTACGTCCAGTTGATGCTCTCGCGACGTACGTCGCGCGTCTGGGAGCGGAGCAAACCGCCCACCTGCACGGCCGCGGGGAACGAGAGAAACCCGAGGCTGCGCCGGACATCGAGTTTGCCGTTGATCAAACTGTCGCGGATCGGACGGGGCGTCGACTGCGCGGTGTTCAACCGATAGTTGTTCGTATCGTAGATATCGACTTCGCGGTTGGCATTGTCGAAAACGCGGATCGTCTGCGGCCGCACCGTGGTGATGTCCGCAAGCGAAACGCGCACCGGATTGATCATCGTGATCCCCAGCGTCCGGAAGCGGCCGTCACGGGTATCATGATACCCTCCCTTGGAATTCGACCGGCCAAAGGCGGCCACCACCCGCCAGACGCCATCATCGAAGCGGTAACGCAAACTGGCCGCTTGTGTATCCAGTTTCTGCACCACGGACGCTCCGAGACCCATCAACGCCACGCCCCCACGTCCCGTCGCACCGCTGGTGAAGTCGTCCCCATAACTCATTGGCATGCCACTCGCCGGAGTCGGCACGGCATTGGTGCCGGTCGTGAGCGCCAGCGAAGCCGCCGACCGGTCAGAGATAAAGCGACTCCGCTCGAGATTGAGCGATAGCACGCCGCTGGGCGTGGCCCGCCAGTCCGCCCGCAAGCCAGCCGAGGTCCGGGTATTGATGCGCGGCACGCTGATCAACTGGTAGGACTGGAGGTAGGGCCGGCTGATTGAGGCCCCGGTATTGGTGCCGGCGGCATTATAGCCACGGGTCGACCGTTGCTGCTCGATATAGCGGTTCTGGCTTTGGCCCGTGAGAACAATGCCAAAGATCTTGGAGACGGGCAGCGTGTAATCGAAACTGAAACTGGGCTGCACTTTGTATACTTTGTCGTCGGAGGTATGCGGCTCTTTCTTTACACTCAGACGGTTGTGAATGCCGGCGACGCTCACACTATAACGCAATTGGGCACTTTTCCGCTCGAACGCACTCTTGCTCA
>JBBQEG010000479.1:0-3931 GCA_038320495.1 Opitutales bacterium
GCGTGTAGGCGATATGCTCGCCGTCGGGCGATAGCGCCACCTGATCGGCGAGGAGCGGTTGATAGAGAGCCGTGATGCGTTCCTCGAACGCCGAGGCCGCCCGGGTCTCGATCGTGCCGGCCATCATGAGCGCAACAGCAACGACGCGAGTGAGGCAGCAATGGGGTAACATAGGGCGGCGGCGAATATGGAGCTGGTGGGGAACGGGTGACAGCCTAAAGGTGGAGCCGCGACGCAGCTGCTCAAAGGTGTTCTGAAGGTGGGCGGCACCCGCTCCGACCTCTCTCCCGCAACCCGATCAAAATATTTGTAACTTCGACAAAGGCGCCGGTGTAATGCACCAGAACAAAGGTCTCCTCCGCATTGCAACCTGCCACCACCACTCTTCCTTCCGCTCGCAGGCTGAGCCGTCCGACTCGTGAGTTTATCATTGAGACGGAAGGGCTCGGGAAAACCTATGGCGCGCAGCAGGCGCTTTCCGATGTCTCGCTCAACGTGCCACCTGGTACGATCGGCCTGCTCGGCCCGAATGGCGCGGGCAAAAGCACGTTCATCAAGTGTCTGCTCAACCTGGAGACGCCGACCACCGGAGTCGCCCGGGTGCTTGGTTGCGATATCCGGGCCGCTCATCGCGCCTCAAGGGAGCGGGTGGGGTACAGCCCGGAGCAGGATTGTCATATCTCCGGGATGGCGGGTTGCGAATATGTGACTTACTGCGGACAGCTCTCCGGCATGCCGATGCGCGTGGCGCGCCAGCGGACGCATGAGATTCTCGATCTCGTCGGAATGGGGCAGGAGCGTTACCGTTCCGTGGATACGTATTCGACCGGCATGCGGCAGCGGGTCAAACTTGCCCAGGCGCTCGTCCATGACCCGGAGGTCATTTTCCTCGATGAGCCGACCAACGGTCTCGACCCCTCCGGACGGGAACATATTCTGAGTCTCATTGGGTCGTTGTGGAGTGACCTCGGCATCAGTGTGGTGATGTCGTCGCACCTCCTGCGCGATGTCGAACGCGTCTGCGACCGCGTGATCATCATTGGCCATGGCCGGGTGATCGAGCACGACAGCATTGCGGCGCTGAAAACCCGTTATCGCCGCATCGTCGAGCTGTCACCTTCCTCGCAGCCTGAGCGTTTTGTGGCGGCCCTGGCCACGGCCGGCGCAGCCGTCACCACGCTTTCCAACGGCAGGCTGCGGGTGGAATCCAAGTCTGAATCCATCGAGTGGATACTGCAGTTGATGCGGGCCGGGCGTCTTCCTCCCGCGGAGATCATCGCCAACCCCGATGGACTCCATGAGTTGTTTATTCAGTCGATTGCCACCAGCCATGGAAGCCAGTCTTGACCTAAGCCGCTGGCGGGAAACGCCGCGAGGAGTGGGCTATCGTCGCTGGACGATCGCTTCGACCGGACTGCGACAATTGTTTCAGCTGCGCTTCTTCAGGATCCTCCTCGCGCTCGCGTGGGCTTCCGGTGTGGCTCTGGCGCTTATCGGGTTTTTGTTCGGGCAAACCGTCGCGACCGGCGGTTGGCTGGAAACCGCCGCGGCGTCCATCGGGCCGCGGGCGCAAGCCATGGCCCAGGTGGTCGGTGGATTGGTCACACTCTATCCGGACGTGTGTATAGGCGGATGGTTTACGCTGGTGTTCTGGGCGCACTCTCACCTTGGACTCTGGTTGAGCCTGTTTGCGCTGACCGTGATGGTGCCGCGTTTGATCACGCGCGATCGAGCGACGAACGCGTTGACGGTCTATCTTTCGCGTCCGCTCACGAGTGTGGATTACCTCTTGGGGAAACTCGGGATGATCGTCGGTGTCCTGGTGGCGTTGTGGACGGGCCCACTGCTCCTGGGCTGGTTCTTGAGTGTCGTGTTCGCACCGGATACCGACTTTATAATTTACTCGTTCGAGCCCTTATTGCGTGCGCTCACGTTTCACGGCATCGCCCTGGTCGCGCTGTCGGCGATTGCCTTGGGGGTGTCGGCGATTGGCCGCACCGCGCGTAATACGATTCCGATCTGGATCGGACTGTGGCTCATCCTCGGTTTTGTGGCGGAAACGCCTAAGGCACCGGAGTGGCTACAGCGCGCCAGCTTCACCCGCAACCTGACCGAGACGCGACAGGGATTATTGCGTCTCGATGCAGCGCTGATCACCGCGAGTGAGAGCCTGCCGCTGATCGATGCCCAGTTTGCCGAGAATCTCTCCCGCGCAGGTGCCAAAGCCCGGGCCTCCGACTTCGACGGTGCCCTCATGAGCCTGGGGGTTTTTGTCCTGATCTCCTCTTTCGTTTTCACCCGTCGACTCCGCCCCGAATGAGCACGCCCGAACGACCTCCCTTTCTGGATACGATCGTGCGCGGCGAAAGCCTGAGCCGCTTTTACGGCATGATCCTTGGCCTGAATAATGTTTCGTTTTCGATCGGTCCAGGAATCACGGGGATCGTCGGACCGAACGGCGCCGGCAAGACCACGCTCTTTCGGCTCTTGCTGGGGCAAATTCGCCCGAGTTCCGGGACGCTCCGGGTCTTCGGCGAGGACCCTTGGAACAACCCGCACGTGCAGGCGCGGCTCGCCTATTGTCCGGAAGCCGAGGCGGTGCCGGCGAATATCGGCGCCTTCGACTGGCTGGTGGCGCTCGGGATGATTTCGGGGTTGTCGGCGGCGGAAGCGAAAAGCCGCGCCCGGAGTTGTCTCGACCGCGTGAAGCTCGCGGCGGCGCACTGGCAGAAACGCCTCACCGCGCTTTCCAAAGGCATGCGTCAACGCGTGAAGCTCGCGCAATGTCTGCTGCACGAGCCCGGGTTGGTGATCCTTGATGAGCCGATGAACGGCCTCGATCCGATGGGCCGTGAGGACATGGGCAACGTGCTGCGGGACCTCACGAGGGAGGGATGCAGCGTGATCATCTCGAGCCATATCCTTCATGACCTCGAGGCGCTGTGCGCCGAGTTTCTGCTGCTGCAATGGGGACGGATTCCGCCCTCGCTCAACGACGCAACCTCGTCGGAAGCGCGGGCGCGCTGGCCTGAGGCGACGAGTTTTCGGTGTGACGCACCGGATAAACTCGCGCGTTATCTTTTCGACCGCGGTTTACTGCGTGGCTGTGACATCGAGGCGGACGTGGGCCGGCTGCATGTGCGCTGGCTCGAGGCGGAGAAATTCTACGGCGCAGGTAACTTCCATACGCTGCTGCTCGAAAGCGGCGTACGTATTTTTGAAGTACAGAGCACCGCGTCATTACTTGAGAAAGCGGTGGATGCCGCTCCTGAACGATGAACGCCCCGCTCTCATCCTCCTCGTCTCCAACTTCATCGCCGCCACGGGTCACCGCCGACGCTTCGGGGCCGCGCGTACAGCCCAATCTTGCGCATGCGTTCGGAGGCGTTTGGCGGCTGAGCATTCGGCGTTATTACAGTCTCAATCGCTGGCTGATGCTGGTGGGCATGTTAATTGTATTGGGATTGTTTTCGATTCCGGCGACCACGTCGCTGGCGGAAGCTGCGCGGGAGTTTTTGCCTTGGGCAGCGCGCATCTATGTTGGTTTTCTCGTGCCGCTGCTCGCTTTCCTGTCGGCGGCGGGTTTGGTGCGTGACGACCTGCAGGCAGGGTCGGTGGATTATCTTTTCACGCGGCCCGTGCGCCGTCCCGTATTTGTTGGATTGCGCTACCTTGCGCATGTCAGCTGCACGCAGATCGATTTTCTGTTCGGACTCGCGGTGATCGCGGGCCTCGGGATTTTTCATCAGGTTCCCGGCTTGGCGGAGGCGCTGCCGTTGCTGCTGCTGGCGCAGGTCGTGGCGATCATCGCGTTTAGCGCCTTTGGTTTTCTTTGTGCGATGATCACATCGCGCTATGTGATTATAGGGCTGCTCTATGGGGCGTTGATTGAAGTCGGGTTGGGCAACGTGCCGACCCAGCTCAGCCATTT
>JBBQEG010000480.1:0-3916 GCA_038320495.1 Opitutales bacterium
GGGTGCTGCGCGATGTTACCGACCAATTCGACGCTGGAACGGTTCGCAGCGAGCGGAACTGAGCCGCGGCAAGCTGCGCATGGCGCCGAGCGTTTGGGCTGCACATATTTCCATGATGGCGCGACGACTACGAGCTCAGCACACCGTAGACATTTACCCATTATCATTGGGGAAACGATCGGCGTTACCTTATTGGAATCGTCACTGATAACCCAATCGGCACCGAGTGAGCACCAGCGGGCGCGATGAATTGCTCACGTTGGTGACCCCGAGAATCACCAGCATCGAGATCGCGGTGCCCACGAATTTGATGATGGCGACGATGCAGACGCCAAGGTTAATCGCGGATCGGCCAGTAACCTGCACTTGACGGAAGTCCTAATCTTCCCTCCTTTGAATCCGTGCGTCGATTGAAGTGCAGCCTGTCGTGGGCGCTCTTGGTCCTGATGTTCGCCGTGGCTCTCGTGCCGGCGAACGGGCTTACCGTCATCCACGCGCACGACGATCATCATGATGGTCACGAGGAGCACGACCCCGGACTTTCAGGTTTGAGCCAGCCCTACCATGTCACTGGGGCTCATGACGCCGAGGACCTGCATGCTCACCGGGTGGGATGGAGTCAGATTCAGAGGTCAACCGTGGTGCGTGAAATCAGCGCTCCGGTGCTGGTCGCCCAGATTTGGCTGAACGCGCTGACCCCTGAATTGCCAGCGCAACGTTTTGTGGGCTTCCCCCTCCGTTCCGCGGAGTCGGAGATGGTGCATGCGCCACCGCCGTTGTTACGGTCGATGGCATTCTTGATTTGAGGCGGCTTTCCGCGCGTTCGCTCCTGCGCACGCGTTGAACCTCGGTCCTTCGCACGTGGTGCGACGGGCCTTCGCAGTGTTCCGGTCAACCGGGAAGCCTCATGAATGCCTCATTTCTTTTTCGTTTAGCCCTGTCTCTCATTTCTGCCGGTGCGTCCTTCGGCGCCCTGGCCCTGTCGGTCGCTCACGCGGCGCCGCTGACGCTGTCCGAAGCGCTCGCCCGCGTCGAGACCGGCCATCCGTGGATGCGCACGCGCGAAGCGCAAGCGCAACTCGCCGAAGCACGCAGCGCCCTGGCTGCCGTGCGTCCGACGCCCGAAGCATCGATCCAATTTGAAAACGGACTTGGCACCGGAGAATTGCGGGCGTTTCGGAGCCTCGAAACCACCTTGCAACTGAGTCGGGCGATCGATTGGTCAATCCGGCGTTCGGCCAGAGCTGCTGTCGCGACTGGCCTGAACGAGGCCGAGCGCCTGGAATGGGAAGAGAAACGCCGGGAGTTACTCGCCGAGACCGCTCGTCGGTTCATCCGCGTCGCCGCCGCCGCCGCTGACGTTGCTGCATCCCACGAGTTCGCGAAGCTCGCGGCGGACACCGAGGATGACATCCGCCGCCGTTCGGAGCAGACCGCCGCCACCGCCGCGGATGTGGCGCGGGCCCAGCTAACCCGCGTTCAAGCCGACCTCGAAGCGGAACACGCAGAGCTTCAGATGAGCGCCGCCAGGCAAGCGCTCGCGCTGCTCTGGGGCGCCGACCACGCCAACTTCGAGGGCGTGCAGGCTGACCTCGGAACGCTGCCCAAACTGGCGGAATTCGACGCGCTGGCACTGCGCCTGGCCTCGACGCCGGGACAAGCCCGTTACGCGGCATTGGGACGCTGGCGGCTGGCACAGGAAAAACTCGCCCGCGCGAATGCGGCGCGGGGCGAAACCCGGGTCGGCGGCGGCATTCGTCGGGTCGAGCGAACCGACGATTGGGGATTTGTGCTTGGTCTGAACTACGCCTGGCCTTCTCGCGCGCAGGGCGACGTGCAGGCCGCCGAAGCGCGCGCTGAACGTGAACGCGCCGGCGCGGAAGGCGCGGCGTCATTGATTGAAGCCAAGGCGCTCCTCTTCGAACTGGTGCAGGAAATCAAGCACGCGCAGATCGAACACGACGCGGCCCAGAAAGAGCTGATTCCAGCGGCGGAAGCGTGGCTCAAGGCCGTGCGCGATGGCGCCAATACTGGCCGCTATGCCGTGCGCGACCTGCTCGAAGCGCAACAGGCATTGCTCGGTGCCCGTCAGCAATTGATCCGGGCGGACGCGGAGTATCACAAAACCCTGGTCGAGATCGAGCGGCTGATCGGCGCCCCCGCGGCGCCCTGAATGTTACGCACCACCCTTTCATCTGAGCTTTGCTCCCTCCCCCTTCATGAAATTGAAACTTCCTCTCGCGATTCTCGCCGTGCTCGTTCTGGGCGGTGCCGGAGTTTACCTTATCTCAAAAAAAGCCGGGCGCGCCGCGGCGTTGTCGTCGGAGTCCGGGCACGTCACGGACGCACCCGAAGAAACACCGAAAGGCCCGCATGGCGGAAAACTTTTCCGCGACGGCGATTTCACCGCTGAACTGGCGATCTACGAAATGGGCGTGCCGCCGGAATTTCGCGCGTGGTTTACGCAGGACGGCAAACCCCTGGCGCCTGACACGGTCAAGTTTGGCGTGCAACTGACGCGACCCGGCAACGTCGTCGATCACTACACGTTCAAGCAGGAGGGCGACTACCTGCGCGGCTCGTCGGAGGTTTATGAACCGCACTCCTTCACTTATCTCATCACCGCCGAGCACGGCGGACGCAGCCATCGTTGGGAACTCGCCGCACCGGAAATGCAGACGACCCTCAGTGCGGACAGCGCCAAGACCGCCGGGGTGGTGGTCGAACCCGCGGGTTCGGCGACGCTCGCCGAAACCGTTTCTGTCTACGGCCAGATCAAGCTGAACGGAAACAGGATCGCCCGCGCGACTTCGCGTTTCGCTGGAGTGGTTCGTGAAGCGCGCAAGGGACTGGGCGACGCCGTAACGGAGGGGGAAGTCGTCGCCGTGGTGGAATCGAACCAGACGCTCACGACCTATGAAGTAAAGGCGCCGATTGGCGGCATCATCGTGGAGCGGGCGACCACTGCCGGCGAAGCCGTCTCCGAGGGCGCCCCTCTCTATACGATCGCCGATTTGGCGGAGGTGTGGATCGACCTCAATATTCAGAAACGCGATCAAGCCCGCGTGCGAGTTGGCCAAGCCGTGTCCATCCAGGCGGATGACGGGGGCGCGGAGGCCACGGGCAAGCTCACGTGGCTTTCGCCGTTAGGCTCCGTCGAGTCGCAAACGCTGACAGCACGTGTCGTGATGCCCAATCCGGAGGGACGCTGGCGTCCAGGGCTCTTTGTCAAAGGAGCCATCACGGTCGCAGAGATCCCCGTGCCGGTCGCGGTAAAGGAATCGGGACTGCAAACATTGTTTTCGTTCACCGTGGTCTTTTCGCAGCACGGCGATCTTTACCAGGCGCGCCCGCTGGAAATCGGGCGCCGCAGCGGTGGCTATGTCGAGGTGCTCAAAGGCCTCCATGCCGGCGAACTCTACGTCACCGAAAACAGCTTTCTCATCAAAGCCGATATCGGGAAGTCGGGTGCCAGCCACGACCATTGAGCGGTCACCGCGATGAAAGTCTGGAACACCACCTAACCTCTCTTCCTCATGCTGGAGAAACTCATTCAATTTTCGATTCGCCAGCGCTGGCTCGTTCTCGTGCTCACGCTCGGGATGGCGGTGCTCGGAGTCTTCAACTACTTCCGCCTGCCCATCGATGCGGTGCCGGATATCACCAACGTCCAGGTGCAGATCAACACCGAGGCGCCCGGCTATTCTCCGCTCGAAGCCGAGCAGCGCGTCACCTACCTCGTCGAGACGGCGATGGCAGGCCTCCCGAAGCTCGACTACACGCGCTCGGTGTCGCGTTACGGCCTTTCGCAGGTGACCGTCGCCTTCAAGGACGGCACCGACATCTACTTCGCGCGTCAACTCGTCAACGAGCGCATCCAAGAGGTGAAATCGCAGCTTCCGCCGGGATTGGAGCC
>JBBQEG010000481.1:0-3872 GCA_038320495.1 Opitutales bacterium
CTCTCCATGTTGATTTTGGCATTGTCCGCCGTGACCGTCAGAGCCGATGCGGGAACCGCCCGCCGCGTGCCCCCGAACGTGAGGAAGCCCCCCGTCATGATTTCCACGTAGGCGAGATGTGGGGCATCGCCCAGATCGAAGTAGTAATCCACGATATCGCCCACCTTGCGACCATCGGTCGAGATGACGTCCATCCCCATGAAGCTGGAAGCCCGGGTGACCCGCACGTTTTCTCCCATGGTTCCCGACCGGGTGTCTTGCATGTTACGATCCGTGCGATTGCTCCGGTTCTGCCCCTCGGCACGATCGCGTGTATTCTGCTGATCGCGCGTATTCTGCGCCAACGTGGTCGATGTGACCGCCATGCCGAGTAATACGCAGCTGATTAGGGCGACCGTACTACGATGATGATGAATGGAAGTTGTTTTCATAACCAGTCAACCTCCGGGAAAGTCGCAATGCTGCAAACTATACTCGTTGGGAGAATTCCCGTTCCTGCGCTGGTGTCCCGTTTCACCGCTATCGTAAATATCCCGGTCGCGGTTGGAGTATATTGGTTGTCTCAGTTACGGATCTGACCGGCGGCGAATTTCTTCTGAGTGGAACAATGGGGAGCGTCGGATGGGGCGAGCCTTTTTGCCCTGACGCTACGGAGGAAGCGTCCGCTCTTGCCCGCGCTCAAGCGGTACAAACCCCTCGACTCGGGACGAGCGTGAAACACCGATCATTCATTCTCCTCAATCCTGTCCGGTTCGCGTCGGCGCCCTCGACTGAGCCGTTCCGACCGGCAAGATGGACTGCGCTTCGACCTGCCCCTGCCGCGCGTAATCGATCGCTTCGGCCAGAATGCGGGCTGCTTCCTGAGAAGCGTGAAACCCCATGGAATTCTCGGCGTAGACGTAATCGATACGCCACTGCGCCTTCCGCTGCAAGGCCCGCGCCTTGGCCAGCTGGTCATCCGGAACTCCGGCTTGCTTCGCATGAATCACGCCGTCGAGCAAAGCCATGATCGCATCCTGACTTCGATTCAACAACGCCCGATTCCTGTCCTGGATCAATTCCACCCTCGCCCTCAACTCCGTCTCCGGAATCCGATGACACGACTGGCAGGCCGCTGCCACATTCAGCATGGGTGAGCGCACGTGATGGTTGCTCACTTTGATCGCCCCTTCGCGTTGGTAGGGCATGTGGCAATCGGCGCACGCTACACCGCTGCGGGCGTGGATGCCCTGGCTCCACATTTCAAATTCCGGATGCTGCGCCTTCAAAACCTCCGCACCGGTCTCCTGATGCGTCCAATCCTTGTAGCCTTCCTTGTCGTAATAAGCCTCCATCTGCTCGACGCGCAGACCGTTGTCCCACGGATGAGTAACCAGTTTACCCGGTCCCTTGAAATAGTATTCGTTGTGACATTGCGCACACACCATCGAGCGCATCTCCTGCCGGTTCGCGTCGGAGTTGGGTTGGTACTCGTCCTTGCGCCCTTCATTTCGCCAACGCTCGATGCTGGGGAGATGAGGGGTCGGATAATCGGACCGGGCGAGCGCCCGGATGCCGTTGAGGAAAGCCGGCCGGGAGACCCGCAGATTCATCGTATCCGCATCATGGCAATCAATACAGGAAACGGGATGCTCCACCAGTTTCTCCGCTTCCGAATACGGCATGGCACAGACGACTTCAAACCCCTTCTGAATCTGCGCCTCCCAGTTTTCCTTCCCCGCCGGAGCGCCGGCCTTGAGCCCTTGTTCGATATACATGGGGATTGAGGACGAATGACACTGGAGACAGGCGCCGGGCTGGATGAATTTATGCACGCGCTCGGTCTCGCGCTGGTCCGTCAACATATACGCGTGGCCCCGTTCCTCGCGATAATCGACCGCAAACGCATAGCCGGCAAAGATCCGCCGCCAAATCGGATCGCGATCGAGATGTTGAAAGGCCTCACTGCCGCCGTATTTTGTCCGGACGAGATCCACGGTGCGGCGATAGCTGTCGTATTGGCGCGGATAATTTTTTCCCCACAGGGCTGGATCCGTCGTCTTGTCATCGACGTCGACGACCCGGAACACGTGCTGAGTCGCCTCGGCCTTGCGCGTGACGATGTTCTGATAAAGCAACAGGATTAGAAAGGTTGCGATGGCGACGACAGCCAGCGCCGCGACATACACCCAGATGGCCAGACCACGACGACCAGAGAAACGAGAGTTCATAGGCAAAAAAGCTCAAGGAGTTGACGGGATTTCATCGCACCGGCCCGTGGCCAACATCGCGATGGCAGCTGACGCAATCCAGCATCTCGCGTCGGTTGCCCGCGTGAGTATTGATCTCGGACACGAATTGTTGATGACACCGTACACAATTGCGTTGCAGAACGGTGGAATTGCTGGGTCGGATCATGATCGGCTCATGGTAATCCTGCAGGGTGAAACCTTTGGAGTGCCAGTAGCCGTTTTCGGCTTTGGTGATATATTTGCCAATGAAATCAGTGGGGGTGTGGCAATCGTTGCACGTCGCGACCGCATGATGGGGCGATTTCAACCAGCCGTCGAAATGCTCACGCATGACGTGACAATTCACGCACGCCCGCGGGTCGTCCGAAAAATACGAGAGACCCTCCGCGTAGTAGAACGTATAGGTGCCAATGCCCGCGAAAAGTCCGATGGTGCCCGAGAGCCCCAGCAGCAATAAAATCCGCAAGCGGGTGGGTACGCGTTTCATCCGCATGTTCACTGTATCCAGGAATAGCATATGCCGTCCAGTACTATAGCGTGGGGATATTTCCGCGCGTGACCGTGGGGCGAATCTCCCGGCTTCGCCGCCAGCAATAATTTATTTAGAAACGGGCTACCTGAAGCGAAGCGTTTCGCAACGCTTGCCCTCCGGAACAGACCACGGACTTCCGCAAGCAGAAGTCCTCTCCAACGGTCGAAGCGCCGGACAAAGGACATCGATCGCGCTCAGGCCGGCACACCCGCCGTCGCTGGAACGAGCGCACGTGGGAACAGGACGTTGTTTTCCTTGTGCACGTGTTGGTGCAGGTCCTGTTCGAGCCGCGCCAAGCCCGCGAGCAATGCCCGGTGCGTGTTGCAGGCATCCTGATCTGGAACGAAGCCGTCGGTCAGTTCACGCAACGTCGCGAGCGCCTGCCCGGCAGCATCGTGTTCCGCCTCCATCTCAGTGATTGAGTGGGCCATCGCGGTGGCCGTCGACGCCGCGCCGCCCCTCCGTTCCAGTTCCCGAACCAGGGGGAAAAGCAACTGCTCCTCCTTCCTCATGTGTTCAAACATTTCGTTCGCGAGCGCTTCAACCGTCGCACCCACCGCCGTGAGGCGCTCGTCTCGCCAGGCGTGTTTCATTGCGACGCGTTGCGCCTGTTCCACCATAACTGGAAGCTCCTGCTTCAAGTAAGCGTGGTGCGTGCTTTCAATGTGATCGGCCAGCGCGGTCAACGTCATGGCAGCTGCATCGACGTGCGGAGAAGAAGCACCGAGATGCGCCGCCGCATCGAGCAGGACCGCGACGGTGGCGGGATCGAGGCGCTTGGCGGCGCATGCCTCCGCCAGGGAGATCTTGCCGCCGCAACAGTAGTCGATGCCGAGACGAGCGAAAACGCCGGCCAGCAACGGCTGAGCCGCCACAATATCGCCGACGCGGGTGCTGGGAGAGAAGGTGAAAACAGACATGTTAATTCAGGTGGTGGGAGATGAGGAACGATTGTGACGTGCCACCTTACCACCCGAGCCCTTCACCGGCCTTGATCGAAATCAAGACAAGGGGGCTTTTCACGCCTTCACGAGTGTCCAACCTCCACAGTGACGGACACCGTCAACAAGAGCGCCCGACTCCGCTAACACCGTTGCGTTCCTCGGCAC
>JBBQEG010000482.1:0-3855 GCA_038320495.1 Opitutales bacterium
AAAAACGAGATCAGCAGCAGGCGAATGTGCATGCCGTCGACGTCGGCATCGGTCGCGATCACGATCTTGTTATAGCGCAACCCGTCGAAGCCGTCCTCGATATTGAGCGCTGACTGCAAGAGGTGAAACTCCTCGTTCTCGTAAATCACCTTTTTCGACAGACCGTAGGTGTTGAGCGGTTTGCCCTTCAGCGCGAAGACCGCCTGGGTCTGAACGTCGCGCGTGGCGGTGAGTGAGCCGGCGGCGGAATCACCTTCCACGATGAACAGCGTGCTCTCTTCGCCCCGCGGGTTGCGGTCGCCGAGATGCAACCGGCAATCGCGCAGTTTCTTGTTGTGCAAGGAGGCCTTCTTCGCGCGCTCGCGGGCCAGATTGCGAATGCCCGCGAGCTCCTTTCGCTCGCGTTCGCTCTCCTCGATCCGCGTGCGCAGCGTATCCGCGGTGGCCTTGTGTTTATGCAGGTAGACGTCAAGCGACTGCTGCATGAACTTGCCGACAAATTCCTTCAAACTCGGGCCACCGGGTCCGACGTTCGCCGAGCCGAGCTTGGTCTTCGTCTGCGACTCGAACACGGGCTCCATCACGCGGACGGCCACCGCGGCATCGATCGATTGCCGGATATCGGCCGCATCGTAGTCGCGTTTGAAGAAGTTGCGGATCGTATCCACCAACGCTTCGCGAAAGGCCGAAAGATGCGTGCCTCCCATCGTAGTATGCTGGCCATTCACGAAGGAGAAATACTCCTCGCCGTAGTGAGCCCCGTGGGTGAACGCCACTTCGATGTCGTCGCCCTCGAGATGGATGATGGGATAGAGCGGCTCGCCGCTGAGGTTCTTCGTGAGCAGATCGCGGAGCCCGTGCTCGGATTTGAACGATTTGCCATTGAACGTGAGCGTGAGCCCACGGTTCAGGAATGCGTAGTTCCAGAGCATGTCCTCGATGAACTCGGGGCGAAACTTGAAGTCCGCTCCAAAGAGCGCCTCATCGGGCGTGAACTCGACCAGCGTGCCGTTGCGCTCTGTCGTCTTCGCAATCTTGTGATCCTTGCGCAGCTTTCCTTTTTCAAATTCGACGAGCTTCGTCTGGCTGTCGCGAAACGCCTGCGCCTTGTACTCAAAGGCGAGCGCGTTCACGGCCTTCTGGCCGACACCGTTCAAGCCGACGGATTTCTGAAACGTTTCACTGTCGTACTTCGCGCCCGTGTTGATGATCGAAACACAGTCGATGAGCTTGCCCAACGGGATGCCCCGTCCGTAGTCGCGCACCCGCAACATGCGGTCGTTGAGTTCGACCTCGATCTTCCGGCCGAAACCCATCGTAAACTCGTCGATCGAGTTATCGATCGTTTCCTTCAGGAGCACGTAGATGCCATCTTCAGCGTGGGTCCCGTTGCCGAGCCGGCCGATGTACATGCCCGGACGCAACCGGATATGCTCGAGGGAGGAAAGAGTCTTGATGCTGGCTTCGGTGTAGGCTTGGGCCATGAAAGTGGGATCGAGGTTCGAAATGCGAAAGGAACAGCGTTCGTTCGCCTGCCGGCGTGACAAGCGAAAAGCCGGGCTCGGTAGAAAGCAGTCACGACGACGCACCCAGGACTCTACGCCGGTGGAGGACACCCCTCGCCGCCTCGAAACGCTTCGGTTCGCCGAAATCGGGTTAACGCCCCGCGGATGCGCGATTGCGTCGCCCAAGGCTGCGCCCAATCTTCTCATTCACACTCATGAAAAAAATCCTCGGAAGTCTCCTCGTCCTGGTCCTAATCCTGGCGGTCGGACTTTATTTTACGGGCCAGTATTTCCTCGGCTCGATTGCCAAGGCTGGCGTCAACAAGTTCGGTCCGGGCATAACCCAAACGAAGGTTAACCTCGAAGGCGCTCACATTTCGCCGTTTTCCGGCGTCGGCACCCTCTCCGGGTTGACCGTGGGAAATCCGAGCGGTTGGAGCGCGGGCGATGCGTTGAGTCTCGGCAAGATTCACATGCAAGTTGAGCCGATGACGCTCTTCAAAGATGTGATTGTGATCAACGAATTGATCATCGAGCAGCCTGAGTTTCTCTACGAAACCAAAATCGTCGCCAGCAACATTGGCGACCTCCTAAAAAACGTCGAAGCTTCAATCGGTTCCAAAACCAGCCAGCCTCAGACCGAGGAGGGTAAGCCCATCAAGATGATCATCAAGAAACTCGTGCTCCGCGAAGGCCGGGTGAAGCTGGGAATCGGCACTCAAGTGACCACGCTTCCCATGCCGCCGATCGATATGTCAAATATCGGGGTGGAGGAAGGGGGCGTCACGCCGACCGCGGTCGCCTATGCCGTGATGCGCAGTGTAACCGCCCAAGTCGCCGCCGCCACCGCCGGCGCCATGGGCCAAATCGGCGGCACCTCGGGCGCCGCAGCCTTGGAGGCCGCCAAACAGGCTGGCGACGCCATCAAGGGCCTTTTCGGCGGCGAAAAGAAAAAGCAGCCGTAAGCCACCGGTGAAACAGACATTCCTGTCTTTCTGATTTGGGTCGAACCCAGCCGGCGGAACACACGTGCCCGCGTTCCCCGCCTCCCCGCGTTCGCCCCTCGATCCAAACCGCCGGCAGGAATGCCCGCGTCACGATTCGAACCTGCCGAGTCGCCCAAACCACCCGCCGCATTGACGCCCGCCTTCCGCAGCGTTGCGCTGCTGCCATGAAGGTAACCTATTTCTTCGAGACATTCTCATCGTGGTGCCTCCTGGCCGAACCGACGTGGGCCGAGGTCAAGCAGCGCTACGCGGGTCGCGCGACATTCGAATGGAAGATCGCCTTGATGAATCCCGAAGACTTCCCGGACTCGCGCGAACACTGCGATTGGTATTATCGCCGCAGTGGCGCGACCGTGATGCGGACACCCTTCATGCTCAACTCGGGGTGGTTCGAGCCGGAACGGAAAGGTCAGTTTCGAGCGCCCAACCTGGTGGCGGAAGCCGCGCGCGACTTCGGTTTTGAGGGCGACGAAATCCGCTGCGCCCTGGCCCATGCCGCGTTGCGCGAGGGCCGGAAAGTCGGCGATCTCGACCTTGCCGTCGATATCGCGGTCACCGCCGGTGCCGGCAAATTCGATGCCGCACGCCTGCGTTCGGCCTCCACCTCCGACGCCGTCCGAGCACGAGTGGAAGCAAGCACCCAGGACTTTTCCGCTCATCAACTCAACCAGCGTCCGTCGTTCGTGCTCACGGATGCGATTGGGGACAAAGCCGTGTTTTCTGGCTTGGTTCACCTCGCCCCCCTGGTGGCGACGATCGATGCGATGCTGTCCGACACCGCCGCGTACGCCTCACATCGGGCGCATTACGGCCCGCCACCCAGCGCCTGATCGCACGCCTATCTTATCAACCATTAATCATTGACCCCTTTGTGGCGGCTTGACCCCTTTGTGGCGGCTCCGACACCGCCGCGTACGCGTCACATCGCGCGCACTACGGCCCGCCACCCAGCGCCTGATCTCCCCCCATCTTATCAACCCCTTTGATTGCGTCTGTGCTCCGGACGCGTAGCGTCCGACGAATAACCGATCGCAATCGAGGGTTGAATGGCAGCTACCCTCAGAAAATCGGAGGCAATAGATCGATCAGACTTCCCATTCTTCGTCTCAACGCGGCGAGGTCAGGAACAGTGTCCCTGGCGCCATCGAGCACAGGACCACCTTGAATTATTGTTGTGACAGTAGTATCGTAAAGAATTTCACCAGTCTCTGTCTTCTCAAAGGAAATTCTCCTTTGCTCAGCTCCGAAGTACCTGAATGCAGTTGTATAATACTCTCCGTATTCAGCCGTGAATCGCGGGTACGCGTCACCCAAAAGTTTCTTTGCAGACTCAAGAAACTCAT
>JBBQEG010000483.1:0-3815 GCA_038320495.1 Opitutales bacterium
ACGCTCGAGCTTGGCGTCGTTGCCCACGGTTGGAACGGTGCGTTCGAGGGCGGCGCGTTTGATGTAGGCGGCCGGGCTGAGGCCGCTCCGGCGGGCGGCGGCGGCGATCTTGCGTTTCTCGGCCGGTGTGAGGCGGATGGAAGTCGGAACGGTCGCGGAACTCATGCACTACAGGTGTAGTGTGTGGTGGGGTTTGTCAACGGCGGCGCCTTACCGGGGGAGTTTCACCGGCGTGAAGGCGCGCAATTCCGTGCGGCCCCGGGTGGCGGTAAGTTCGCCGTCGGCGACTTGCTGCAGGGCGGCGGCCTGGGTTTGCGAAAAGCCGAGGTCGTTGGCGGCGCGCTCTGCTTTGCCGAGCGAGCGCGGGTCGAGGCCGGTGGGATCGCCGGAGATGATGAGGGCGAAGCGGTAGTAGCCGTAGCTGCTGGCGTGGGAGCGATCATGCCAAGGAGTCAGGTTGATAAACTTTCACTTTGAAGCCCGTCACTACTGGCGAAACCTTAAATCGAATCCGGGCCATCGCCCGGGTGTGATCCAGACCCTGCAGCGCGCCGCGACCCTCGCCGGTCGGCTGCTCGCCCTGAACCTGCCGCTGGACGTCGACCCAGCGCCCATTTTCACCCCATGAATTTCGATCCCTCCATGGCGTCCGCCGGGGAGATTGCAGCCGCCGTACGCGAGCAACGCATCACCGCGCGGGCGGTCACCGAGCCGATTCTCGAGCGCATCGCCGCCACGCATGCCTCGCTCAACGCGTTCACCACCGTGACGGCCCAGCGGGCGCGCCTCGAAGCGATGGCGGTCGACGCCTGTATTGCTGCCGGACGCGATCCGGGGCCGCTCGCGGGCGTTCCCCACGCCGTGAAAAACCTTTTCGATCTCGCCGGCGTCGTGACCGTCGCCGGCTCGAAAATCAACCGCGCCCATCCGCCGGCCAAGGAAGACGCGACCGCGGTGGAACGTCTCCGCCAAGCCGGCGCGATCTGTGTCGGCGCGCTCAACATGGGCGAATACGCCTATGACTTCGTGACCGATAACGCGCATGAAGGACCGACCCGCAACCCGCGCGATCTCGCGCGTTCCGCCGGCGGATCATCCGGAGGTTGCGGTGCCGGCGTCGCGGCCGGACTGGTCCCTATCGCCCTCGGCACAGACACTAACGGCTCCATTCGCGTGCCCTCCTCGTTCTGCGGCATCTGAGGCTTGAAGCCGACCTACGGGCGGCTTTCTCGGGCCGGCACTTTTCCGTTTGTCGCCAGTCTCGATCATATCGGTCCCTTCGCTCGCACCGTCGGCGATCTGGCTGCGGCCTTTTTGTGCGAACCGATTGGAGTAAAAGGAGCGTGGGACATCACCGACTTCGGCGGCTGGCGGGCGTTTTTAAAACGAGCGTTATGACGAAGCGGCGTCCGAACGTGCGGTGTTGTCCAAGCCCATCCGGAAATCCCCGCTTTACGAAGGGGCCGGTTTCCCTTTCCGTCGCCAGCAACCATGACGCCCGATCGGTGCATCTCTGATTTCTTCGCCCAGAAGCGTCCACTCCGCTCGATTGAATTTTTCCCACCACGGGATGAGTCCGGGGTCGAGATCCTCCGCACCGCGGCCACGAGCCTGAAACGGATGAATCCCGATTTTGTGTCGGTGACGTACGGCGCGGGTGGCACCACCCGCGATCGCACGGCCCAAGTCAGTGCGATGTTGAAACACGAACTCGGCTTTACTGTGATGCCGCACTTGACCTGTGTCGGGCACTCCCGGTCGGAGCTCGGTGACATCGCCGACCGCATTTACGCCGGCGGCTTCCGAAACATCATGACCCTGCGCGGTGACCCGCCGAAAGGATCGACGGAGTTCAGTGTCGCGACCGATGGATTGCGCAACGCCAGCGAGCTCGTGGAGCTACTCAAAGCCCGGCAGCCGGAGCTTTGCCTGGGCGTTGCCGGCTATCCGGAGAGACATCCGGAAGCACCCTCGCTCGATGTCGATCTCACCCACCTCAAACGCAAGGTGGACGCCGGAGCGGATTTCATCACGACGCAGCTGTTTTTCGACAACACCCTTTACTACCGCTTTGTGGAGCGGTGCCGGGCGGTCGGCATCACAGTGCCAATCGTTCCTGGGATCATGCCGGTACTTTCGTTGAAACAGATTCAACGCTTCACCCAAATGTGTGGCGCCAGCCTGCCCAAGCAGTTGATTACGCGGCTCGAAGTGGCGGCCGAGGATACCGATGTGGTCGAAACCATCGGGATCGACTGGGCGCTGACTCAGATTCGCGGCCTGCTCGCGAACGGCGCGCCGGGTTATCATCTCTACATTCTGAATCGCGCCAAAGGCGCTCTCGCCCTCGCCGCCGGATTGGCCGCGTAAGGAGCGAGCGCACGGCTCGCGGGTGTGCTAGAGTCAGCCGGCAGCCGACTGAAGAGCTGCCGCGCACCGGGTTATACCCGCGTTCGGAAGTTTTTAGACTTTAACCTATTAAGTCCAAACTTCACGAGTGATGGGTGTCCGAGGTGAAACAGACATTCCTGTCTGTGATCAGGGAAATACGGAACAGGCAGGAATGCCTGTGTCACTTTTACGGACGAAATCCGAATTGCCCGGGTGCCAAAGTTGAGGTGTCGGGTGTCATACCCGCGTTCGAAAGTCCAAACTTCCCGAGTGATGGGCGTTATCCGCCCGCAAACACCGGACGGAATCCCGCTTCGCGCAGAATGCGCGCCACGGTCTCGCGTTGATCACCCTGAATCTCGATTGCTCCGTCTTTGACGGTACCACCACAGCCGGCGGCCGCCCGCATTTTCTTCGCGAGCTGCTCCTTCTCCGGAAGACCGATGCCAATAAATCCATCGGCCACCGTTACGGTCTTTCCGCCCCGACCGCCTGTCTCACGCCGCACTTCAACCCGGCCTCGGTTCTTCTCGGGACGCGTTTCCGGACGGGCAGTGGATGTAGCTGCCGGCTGAATCTTCGGCGCGACGGGCAAACCCGCGCTACTCAAGGCTCCAAACGGGTTGTGTCCGAGATTCGCCCCGCCCTCGGTGGAGAGTTTATCTTTGCTGCTCATGACGACCGACCGGCGCGACCGCCACAGATGCCCACCGGAATATCCGATTCGCCCCCCAAAAACATCAGCGCCTTGGCATAGCTGCGGTTTTCCAGGAAATGAACCAGCTGCGGATGCAAGCTCACCCGGCCGTGGGCAAGAAAGTCGTCCAACTTGGCCATTTCATCCGCTATTACTTGTCCATCAGATGATTTTATCGCGGCTAGCAGGGCGTTGAGTGAGGTTTTAATCTGCGTTTCCATGGCGCTTGGGGGGACATTTATCAGGACTACCTAATCCGCGTGTTACCTACGTTAAGCCCGTTTGCAATCCCGCGACTCGGCCGCGCCGCACTTGTGTCCGCTGCCTCGGTGTGGTCCATTCGTCTTTCTCACTCTCTCAAAAGCCACTTCCGGTCGTCGTTTGGCACTTACGCTGGGCGACACCCGAGGCCTTTCGAGTCTCTCCATGAACCGCTCCTCTCTTCCCACTCACGCCAACGCCTCCGTCATCGAGGCGGCTTACGAAGCGTGGTTGAAAGATCCTAATTCAGTCGATCCGACCTGGCGTGCCTTTTTCCAAGGCTTCACGCTGGCTTCGAACGGCACTCCGCCCACGACGGCGTTGGCGGCAGCAATGGGCGATGAGACGCGGACCGTTACGACGGCGCCCATCATTGACAGCCTCAAGCAGTCGCGGGTGCACCACCTGATCAATACCTTCCGGTCGATCGGCCATCTCGAGGCTCACTTGGATCCGTTGAGCGACG
>JBBQEG010000484.1:0-3812 GCA_038320495.1 Opitutales bacterium
ATTGATCCCGCCCGCGAAGGTGGAGGCCACCATCATCGGCGTTCCGAGCTTGCGGTTGCCAAGGAGGAAACCGCCCGCGTTGTTCACGCGCCGGCGCATGCGGTGGCCGATCCACAACACGACGACGGTGTAACCGAGCACGAGTCCCCAATCCAAAAGGCTCATGTCGAAGTCTCCTTGCGGGTGGCTCCAGCGCTCGCCGGCACGTGATCGGGCAAACGCCATAACTCGGAATGCGGCCGAGGAAATCGGCTGAAACGGAGCGCGGCGATCAATCCGCGGAAGGGCGAGATGTGATTCATCCGCATGCCCAGACACACCACGCCGGGTGGCAGCGGCCTCGCGATGAACGGCTTTTCCAGCTCCAGCACGCCGTCGACAAACTGACGCATCCGCTCTCCATCACACGTCAACGCGAGCGAATGCCAGGCTTCGGTCGGGTGGAGTTTGCGCGGATCAGCGAGGATGGAGTCAGTGTCTCCGGATGAAACGATCGTGTCCGCATACCACGTCGCCCCCGACGAATCGCCGCGGCGCGTTTCCAGCAGGACCCGATCAGTTGTATCCGACGAATGGATATGGGCGAAGCGCTGTTCCGCCGGCCCGCCCGCCGCCACCGAGAAAAGCGCCTCCACCGTGAAGCGATCGGCTCCTGCCAGGGGATTCTCGGGCATCACCAGCGCGTCACCCACTCCGTCGAAAAAAACGGCATCTCCACCCATGGCTTCCGGGGCGCTCACGCGTTGCGGAGCTCCGCGGACCAACGTGCGCCCCTTATCCACGCCCAGTCCCGCGGCGGGGCGCCAAACCACGGACGCCACCGGCCCATCGGTCGGAATCCGGCCGGGCCAGTACGAGGTCACGGCGAGTCCTCCAGCGCAGATTTCACCAAGGGTTCTATAACAGCCTGCAGGCTGGCATACGAGAAATGCTCGCGAGCCAGCTGCGCGTTACGTTCCGTCATCGCGTGACGGCGCGACGATTCGCGGAGCACGGCGATCAATCCGCGCGCGGCGTTCGCCAGTCGCTCGGGCGCCACGTCCACCAAACCATTCTCCGCCTTGGTGGCCGCCGCCCCGAGACTGATGACGTCAAAGCCCACCGGCCCAAGATCACTGCACCAGACCGGATATTCGAACAGCACAATGGGAAGCCGCGCAAAGACGGCTTCGATAAACTGATTCCCCCATCCTTCCCACGTGCTCGGATAGGTCACAAAGTCAGCGTGGACATAAGTGTCCCACAGCGAGTAAACCGTCCGCCCGTCTGCCAGCGCACCGCGCGAGTGTTTCACTTGGTCGCCGACATGCAGCAGCTCCACCCCTTTTTGTTGGGCGCGGGTCTGGAGCGAGGGCCAGTAGCTGCCGGAAATTCCAATTTGCTCCACGATGCCCGCGCACAGCAGCACGATCCGCGACTGCGGCCCGAACGTCCCGCCCGCGGCGGTTTTGATGCCCGCCAGGGAGCGGCGACGCTCGGGTTGGTTCATTTCCGCGACCAGATCAATCGCGAGCTCGATCCCCTTGCGGTTCAGGATCCGCGTCGCCTGCAGTGCCACAAGGTCATTTGCCCCGATGCCGAAGCCGCTCCGCAACCCGCCGTTAAACTTGTCCGCAACCCACGCTGGCTGATCGAAGTCGAACACGTTCGGCACCACCGTGGCGGAGAGGTTCTTGCGCGCCTGCAGTTGTGCCTGGGCCAGGCGGTTGATGACCACGTGATGAACGCGCGGCAGCTTCGGCGGGAAGTAGCGTTCGTAAATGCTCGCCACCGTCTGACACGTCGCGCGCACCTCCGCGGAATCCTCAAAATAGAAATCGTGGGAATGAACGATCGCCGGCAGCCGCGTTCGCCGCAGGACGCGGTGAAACGCGATTGCCGCCGCCGGCTGGTAGCCGCCTGAACAAAGATTGTTCGGGAGCAGGAGCTCAATCCGCTCCCGCTCGATCAGCGCGAGCAACCGCTGCTCGATCACATCGGCATGCGCGTAAATTTCGGCTTCCAACGCAGACTCCGACGCGTAATCGCGAAACGTGACCGTGGCGTTCTGCAGGATCTTCCAGGTGACCGGATGCTGCGCGTACAACTCGGGGATGACGATGTTGCCGGGCACATCGTCATTACCCGAGCAGTAGAGCACCTGGTGTCCGAGCCGGTCGCGCAACACCGCGCGCCATTTGTCGACCTCGAGGGAAACCCCGTCAGTTCGACCGAGCCGGTTCTGAAAGAATGCGAGTTTGGCCACGATGATTGAGCAGCGTCACGCGGGAATTTTGCGCGGCGGAAAACTCCGATTAAAAATCAAACCGGGCCGTGAGCGCAAAGCGTCGCGGTTCGCCGAAGGTGTAGGTTCCGCCCAGATACTCCTTATCCAGGACGTTCTTCACCGTGAAGTTGAGGTGGATCGGTTTGGACCACACCTTTAGCGGATAACCGATGGCTAAATCCACGAGGGCATAGGAACCGGCCTTGAAATCCCGGAAGTCGTAGGTGGAATATGGATCGTCGCTGCCGGTGCCCGGCGAGGCGGCGCCAAACAAGACGTACTCGCTCCGATACTGCAGCCCCACGCCCAGCGAAAGCCCCCGCACGGGCTGGGCCGCGAAGGTGTACTTTGCCCAGGTGCTGAGCGACCAGTCGGGTGTGCGCGGCAGTCGCGTGCCGTTAATGGACACGGGCGCATTCACGCGGGTCACGCCGGCGGCGGCCGGATTGGCCGCGTTCGGCAGGCGGCCGGTGGTGAGCAGTGGCGTCATGTTCGTGAACTCGGCGCGGAGATAATGCGTCGCGCTGAAGAGCAGCTGCAGGCGGTTGCTGGGAGACCAGAGCAATTCCGCGTCCAGTCCTTCCACTTCCGCTTCGCCCGCCGGTTTCAGGAAGTTAACCAGGAACGGAAACGCCACGCCGTCCGGCGCGTTCGGGTCCGCATTGCGTGGATCCGAGCGCGCGCGGTCCAGGTCACGCGTCGAAATGTCTTCCCGCTTCAGCGCAAAGTAACTGACCGTCCCCGTGACGGTGTTGTCGGGCAGGCTGACCTTCATGCCCAGTTCGATGCCCGAGCCCGATTCCGGCGGCAGCGGCTGGGCTTCCCCCGGCCGCACCAATCCGCCCGTGACCGTGCTGCCGGTGGTGGGGATGAAGCTTTCGCTGCGACTCGCGAATGCGGTGAACCCACGGACGAACTCATAATTGACGCCGAACGAAGTGGTGGTGTCGGCCACCTCGCTCGTGGACCTGACGCCGCTGAGGACAGCTGTCCGCTCGGTCTCAACCTTTTCGCGGCGGACACCCGCTGAAAGCTGCAGTCTGTCTTGAAGCAGACCCGCGCGATAGCTCGCATAGTAACCCGCGCGCTCCTGGTCGACGATTACCTTGGCGGAAGGAGTGTCGAGCGAGGTGATCATTCCGTTCAGCCGCACAATCGGTTGAACCGAAGGATCGAAGGAGTTCACGGCGTTGAGCACCGCCCCTTGGTTAGGGCGCCCCGGCGCTGGCACCAGGCGGGAAATTCCCTCGGCAGTAAACCCCTGCGAGGGATTGAACGCCAGGCGCCGATCCGTTTCGTAATCGTTCAACCATTCGGCGCCGGCGACGAACGTATTCTTGATGGCGCGGACGTCGTGACGGAACACGATGTCTGCCTGATGCGTGGTGATGACCTTGCCGTTGTTACGAGAAGCGATTTCGCCGATCCGCGCCGTGCCGTCGGCATTGGGGCGATCGTTGAACACGAATTTCTCGAAATAGGAGACATCGTAGCGATTTAAGCCGTACCGGACGGAGAAGGCCTCATTCGCTTTCAAATCGGCCTC
>JBBQEG010000485.1:0-3811 GCA_038320495.1 Opitutales bacterium
GGCGGTGCGGGACACCGTCGAGCAATTCGAAGCCACCGGTTCGCCGATCATCTCGGATGGAGAGCAGCGCAAGTATCATAACTTCTGGACCTATTCCGTGCACGGGTTGCCGAACATGGCCCCGGATGGCTTCAAGATTCCGTTCGCGGCCGGCCACACGCGCCGCATGCCCCGCCTGACGTCGCCGCCTTTTCGATACAAACGTTACGCGGACGCCTATCTGGAGGTGGCCCAGCGCTATGCCCGGGTGCCGGTGAAACAAGCGGTCATCTCGCCGTCGGCGCTCAGTCTCGTCTATCCCGCGGAAGGAATAGCTGGCTACACCCGCGACGAGTTCATCGACGATCTGCTGCGAGAGCACGAGACCGAGGTGCGCCGCTGTCTCCAGCGCGGCGCGTACAAAGTTCAGATCGATTTCACGGAAGGCCGGCTGGCGGTGAAAATCGATCCCACGGGCGAGCTGCTGCACCGGTTCATTGAGTTGAATAATCTCGCCCTGGCGCGCTTCTCCGCCGCGGACCGGCAAAAAATTGGCGTGCACACGTGCCCGGGAGGCGATTGCGATTCGACGCACAGCGCTGAAGTGGATTACGCCGATCTGCTGCCCAGCCTGTTTCAGCTCAACGCGGGCAACTTCTACGTCGCGCTTGCCTTCGAGAAGGACCGGAAGCGTGTCCTCGAAATCATTCGCAAATATCTCCGGCCGAATCAGCGGGTTTTCGTCGGCGTGATCGCCACGATCGATCCGCGCATCGAGACTGCCGACGAGGTCTGCGACCGGGTGCTGGAAGCCGCGGAGTATGTTCCGCTGGCACAGCTCGGAACCACGGACGATTGTGGATACTCGCCTTTTTGCGACGACACCTCCACCACGCGCGAAACCGCGTTCGCGAAAATTCGGGCACGCGTCGAGGGGACGGCGCTGGCCGCCCGGAAACTCTCCCTCCGCTGATGGCCCTGGGAAACGAGGACCGTGAACTCCGGGTCGCGGCATTGGCTAATGCCACGAGCATTCTACTCGCACGCCAGCGAGCCGAGCGCGAGCTCGTCGCTGCTAAAGAAGCGCTGGAGCGCAAGACCGAGGAACTCGCGCAGTCCGTTGCCCGGATGAGGGCGACACTGGAATCCACGACCGATGCCATCGCGGTCATAGACTGCGATGGAAACGTCACGGACTACAACGAGCAGCTGCTCAAGCTGTGGCAAATCCCTTCAAACGTCGGGCGCAATAGCGCCGAAATGCGCGCCTTCTTCGCGCAGCAGATCGCTGATCCAGCTTCATTTCTTATGAGGCTCGAGGAAATCAAAGCGTCGTCGCCGCCAGAGACGTGCGATGTCCTGGAGCTCAAGGACGGACGCGTCTTCGAGCGGCATTCGCGCATCCAACTCGACGAGGGGCGCACGATGGGGCGCGTCTGGACGTTTCGTGACATTACGAGCCACCGCCGGGCTGCGGCGGAGCTGCGAGAGCAGCGCGAGTGGTTCCGGGTGACGCTGGCGAGCATCGGCGATGCGGTGATCACGACAGATCTGGCGTGCGCGGTTACATTCTTGAATCCGGTGGCGGAAACGATGACGGGATGGCCCAACGCCGAAGCGTGCGGTCGTCCGCTTGCGGAGGTTTTTCACATTGTGCATGAGGAAACGCGGGAGACCACGGAAAGCCCCATCGCGCAAGCGCTACGCGACGGTGCCGTCGTGTCGCTGGCGAATCATACGGCCCTGCTCTCCCGCGATGGAGGAGAGACGGCAATTGAAGACAGCGCCGCCCCGATTCGAAACGCCGAGGGAAAGATCACGGGAGCGGTAATGGTATTCCACGACGTGACCGAACGGCGGCGCGCGGACGAGGCATTGCGGGAGCGCGAGGGCTTGTTGCGGGCAGTGTTCGATCAGGCGGCGGTCGGCATCGCCCGGGCCGGGATGGATGGCCGGTTCGTGGAAGGAAATCGCAAGTTCTGCGAAATTCTCGGTTATGCCGAGGCGGAGTTACAGACGCTTACATTCGGTGATATCACCCATCCGGACGACCTGCCGGAAACGCAACGCCAAGTTGGGAAGATGCGCGATGGGGAGTGCAGCAACATCACTTATGAGAAGCGGTATCGGCGGAAGGGTGGATCGATCGTCTGGAGCCTGACCACGGTGACTTTCTTGCGCGATGCCCACGGCGCGCCGTATCAGTATATTGGCATCGTCGAGGATATCACGACGCGCAAAGCAGCCGAGGAGGCGCTCCGCCAAAACGAACGCGAACTGCGTGCGCTCGCAGACTCGATCCCGCAACTCGCGTGGATGGCGGAGCCGGACGGAACTATTTTTTGGTATAACCGGCGGTGGTTCGACTACACCGGTACGACGTTGGAGGAGATGCGAGGCTGGGGCTGGCAAAAGGTGCACGATCCGGAAATCCTTCCCTCCGTCATCGAGCGGTGGCAAGAATCGCTTCGCACCGGCAATCCGTTCGAAATGAAGTTTCCGCTGCGCGGTGCAGACGGCGTCTTCCGTTGGTTCCTCACGCGAGTAAACCCTGTCCTCGAAAGCGCAGGATGCGTGGCCCGCTGGTTTGGCACCAACACCGATGTTGATCAGGTCAAGCGGGCTGAGGATGCCTTGCGGGAGGAATCCCGTGTGCTGGAACTGCTCAACAAAACGGGCAGCGCGATCGCCAGTCAGCTCGATTTGCAAACGCTCCTCCAGACGGTGACGGATGCCGCCACGGAACTGACCGGCGCCCGCTTCGGAGCCTTTTTCTACAATACGATCAACGCGGAGGGAGACGCTTTTCTGCTCTATACGCTCTCGGGAGCACCTCGCGCCGCCTTCGAAAGATTCGGTAATCCGCGAGCGACCGCAATTTTCGGGCCGACGTTTCGTGGCGAAGGACCGATCCGAGTCGCGGATGTGAGGAAAGATCCCCGCTACGGCCGGATGGCGCCCCATCACGGCATGCCCGCGGGCCATTTGCCGGTGTGCAGTTACCTCGCAGTCCCAGTGATTTCGCGTTCGGGCGAGGTCTTCGGCGGCCTTTTCTTCGGCCATCCGGAACCGGGAGTTTTTACGGCGCGCGCGGAGCGCATCGTCGTCGGCGTCGCCGCGCAGGCGGCCGTGGCGATCGACAACGCGCGGCTGTATGAAGCCGCCCAAAAGGAAATCGCAGTCCGGAAGGTCGCCGAGCACGCGCTGGCGCTGCGCGCGCGGTCGCGCGAGATGCGGGCGGAGATCAGTGCCGCACTGGCAACCGACGAAGACTGGCACCCGGTGTTCCAGCGTTGCGCGCAGGCGATGGTGACTCACATGGACGGCGTCTTTGCCCGCATCTGGTCTTTCCATCCCATCGAGCAGGTGCTCGAACTCCAGGCGAGCGCCGGGCGCTACACGCACCGGGATGGCAGCGATGCCCGACTAAAATTGGGCGAAAGGAAGATCGGTCAAATCGCGCAGTTGCGTCGGGCGCATTGGACCAACGATCTCCCCGGCGATCCGGATTTGCCCAACCCGCAGTGGGCCCAAGACGAAGGAATCGTGGCGTTTGTCGGGCTGCCTTTGCTACTGCATGACCGTCTGGCCGGCGTGCTGGCGTTGTGGAGTGCGCGTGAGGTGTCGGATGAGGAGAGAAACGAACTCATCATTGTCGCGGAATGGCTCGCGCAATGGATTCAGCGGCGGCAGGCGGAAGAGCGGTTGCGCGAGAGCGAGACGCGCGTGCGGGTGGCCGTCGAAACCACCGCGATTGGCACCTGGGTGTGTGACGCCACCACTCGCACCGTCGAACTCGACGCGCGTTGCCAGGAGCTGTTCGATCTGCCGG
>JBBQEG010000486.1:0-3750 GCA_038320495.1 Opitutales bacterium
ACGAACGTTTCACCGCCTCCGTCTCACCGCAAGTCTTGGTGAGCGGGAAACGCGGTGTCGAAGCACGGCCGAAAGGCAGCGTCGTTCGATTTAGTCCTATCCCAGTCCGTAAGCCGTCCGGGATCGCCGGCGGGCGAATGCGCGCAGCACGTGAATGCTTTGCGCGATCGCGAAATCCGAACCGATCAGATACGCCGCCGCCAGAGCGCCATGCTCTGTAAACACCTCGGGCGGCCACTCCCCACGGCGGTCTCCAGGAAGGGTCCCCGCTTCCACCGGGTCGGCTCGAAAATGGAGTTCGCCCGGGAGCGGTCCGTGCCGTTGCGCGCACTGCAGCAATGTCTCATGCGACACATCATAATACTCCGCCAGATCAGCGGCGAGCAGGGTCAGCCGACCACAGCACGGACGAATTCGACTTTCGATCAGGCCCAAGGAGACTTCCCGCGTTAGGGTTGGCATTTAAACGGTTGAGTAGCCTGGTTTTTGCCCGCCACACAAGCGGGGGAACTACCCCAAATTTGAGTGAACGGCGCCGGCTTCTCCGAGCATCGATTCTGAATCAAAGCAGACAGGAATGTCTGCGTCACAAGGACCCGGACTCACCGGCGATGAGCTCAAACGACCGCAACCGCGCCGCGTGGTCGAAGATGTCCGAGACGATGATAAGTTCGTCGGCACCCGTCTCCTCCACCAACGCCTCCATCCCCGTGCGGACCGTTTTCGGGGAACCAATTATCGAGCGCGCGAGCATGTGCTGCACCTGGTCTTTTTCACTGAGCGACCAATAATCTTCGATATCAGCAATGGGCCGGCGGCTCAGTCCGCGGGCTCCGCGAAACATATTGGTAAAGGCCATCTGCTGGGTCGTGGCCAACCGGCGCGCTTCCGGGTCGCTCTCGGCCGCGATGACGTTGACCCCGACCATGGCGTAGGGGCGCTCGAGTTGGGCGGACGGTTTGAACCGCTGCCGATAAATCTTCAGCGCCGGGAGTAAAAGCTGGGGAGCGAAATGTGAGGCAAACGCATACGGGAGCCCGAATTCTGCGGCGAGCGTCGCGCCATAGGTGCTCGAACCCAGGATCCACAGCGGCACATCGGTTCCCGCGGCGGGGACGGCCTGGAGCATCTGATTCGGTTTCGCCGGGGCAAAGAATCCCTGCAAATCCAGAATGTCCTGAGGAAAGTTATCCACCGCCGCCGACACGCGGCGGAGCGCCCGAATGGCGACTTGATCGGTTCCGGGTGCTCGACCCAATCCGAGGTCGATCCGCCCGGGGAACAATCGGGCCAGCGTGCCAAACTGCTCGGCGATAATGAGCGGAGAATGATTCGGGAGCATGATGCCGCCCGCACCGACTCGAATCGTTTCGGTTCCCGCGGCCAGATGGGCGAGGACCAGCGACGTCGCCGCGCTCGCAATGCCAGGCATGTTATGGTGTTCCGCCACCCAGATGCGCCGATACCCCCACCGCTCCGCGTGCCGCGCAAGATCGCGCGCTTGGTCCATCGCACCGCGCGCATCGGTTTCTTCGGTCACGCGGACCAGTTCCAGAATCGAAAGGGCGACCATAATATGCCGGTTAGTCATGGCCCGTGTCGTCATGAGCCTTCAAACGTCGATTTGCGCAATCCCTCGGGCCGCGGTCGTTAGTCGCTGCCGAAACCGAGCGTAAAACGCAGAAACAGGAGGGGAAACGCGCGACCGGCACGGACGGTCGTTCATGTCGACCGACATCGATCGATGAAGCGGAGACTTGCCCGTCGGGCCATATCCCGTACAGATGTCCGGCAATGCCGCGCTTCCGCGTCCTTCTCGCTCTCCTGCTCGCCGCCACCTGGTGTTCGGCTGCGTGGCATGTTGAGTTGGAGGCGATCGGTTTGGTGCTCAACCATGAGCATCGGGCGCATGGCGGTCACGAGCACCACGATCACCCGGCAGCGGTCGAGGATCATCACGAGCCGGTGTTCGCGCGCAATCTCACGAAGGACGCCCAGTTCCGCATCGGCGCAACCGGCGTGCTCACGTTCGCCTTTGTTGCCGGTATCAGCGGACTCAGTACGGTATCCTATCCGTTGTTTGCGCCTACCGCGTTGCCCTTCGGAGCCAGCCCAAGCGACCCGCCTTGGGCGCAGGTCTGGCAGTTTGTTTGGCGGTGCGCCCCGGATTCGGCCGCACCGCCGGCGTTGAGTTGAGGCGACGCCGTCGCTCGCGACGGCGCATTTTCACGTGAGCGGGCCCTCGCGCCTGCGCGTGTGCAAGCGTCCTTCGCGGACGCGCAACTTCAACGTCGGTCCTTATGTCATTTCGATTTTTCTGTTTCCTTGGCGCAGCCTCCGTGGCGAGCGCGCAGTCCACGCCTCTCAGCCTCGATGACGCCATTCGTCTCGCGTGGGCGAACGATCCCACAGTCGCCGCGCTAACGCTGGCACCCGAGCTGGCGAAGGCCCGCGAAGAACAGGCCGGAATCCGGCCAAATCCCGAAGTCGAATTCACCGCGGCCACGCCCACTCCCTTAAAGAACGAGAGCGAGTGGTCCCTCGGCGTCGGCGTCAGCCAACGTCTGCCGCGCCGTGAACGAATCGAACAAGCCCGCGCCTTCGCACGTCTCGGCGGCGAGAGCGCCGCGCTTCATCTCAGCGAGCAACGCCGCCAACTCGCCGGCGAGGTGCGCCGGATTTATTACCACACGGTCGTGCAGCAAACCCGGCGCGACGTCGCGGGTCGCACCCTCGCGACGCAGCGTGAACTCGCCGCCAGCTTGGAACGTCGTCGCGCCGCGGGCGAAATCGCCGCGGCTGACATCGACATTCTGGCGTTGGAAATTACGAGGGCTGAGCAGGCCCTCGCCTTTGCGGACGCTGAACTCGTGGCCTCAACCCAGCGTTTGCGCGGACGCCTGCGTCTTCCAACCGCCGCTCCGCTCGTCCTTGGAACTACCTTGGAAACGCTGCTTGCTCGCTCCCTGCCTTCCACCCCAGTGGCGCTTGCAAACGCGCGTCCCACTCTCGCTCTGGCGGCACTGGCTATTCGCCAAGCCGAGGCCGCGGTCGCCCTCGCAAGATCCGAGAGCCGGCCCGACTGGACCGTGGGCGGCGGTGTGGAATTTGAGCGCCGAACCAACGACTTCACGGGCCGGCTTGAGAATGATCCACGCCTGAGCGTGCGCGCCTCCGTGCCGTGGCCCCGGCGCGTCGCCAACCGGGGCGACATTCTCGAAAAACAAACCGTTCTGCGCATTGCCGAAGCCGAACGTGCCGCGGCCCAAAACGAACTCACGGCGGAAATCGCTGCGGCCGTCGCCGTGGTCCGTGCGCTTCAGCCTGTCCTTCTCGCCCATCAAACCTCGCTTGCACCCGGAGGCGCCCTGCCGGAAACCCTGCGCGCCGCTTACGAGCGCGGTGAGGTCACCGCCCTCCAACTCGCACAGGCCCGCCAGCAGCGTTTCGCCCTGGAAACCGACTTCCTCCACGCCGCTGCACTCTACGCCACCGCCCTCGCCGAAGCAGAAACCGCTGCCGGCGCCGTTCCTCCGCAGCCCTAATTTCCTCTTCGATGAAACTCTTTTTTCCACTCCTGCTTGTATCCGCATTGATCGTACACGGTGCCGACAACCATGGACACCCCCATCCGGACGATCCGGGAATGCCAGCCAGACCTCAGTCCGGCCCGGTGCGGATCACCCAGATGATGGCCCAGAACCTCGGCCTCGAAACCGCCGAGGTGGCACTGCGACCGATGCAGAAAAC
>JBBQEG010000487.1:0-3747 GCA_038320495.1 Opitutales bacterium
ATCAGTGCCGGTTAATACAAGGATTTCGATCAATCCGGGCATTAACGTTTTGCCATGACCAAAATTCACCTGGACGTTGAGGAACGGGGTATCGGTGGAGTGCACCGGTTGCGCAAAGGTGGCGGTGAGATGTACCGAACCCGAGGTCGCCAGATCGGGAGACCAGCCGCTCTCGTTCCGCGGATCAAGGATTCCAGCCGGTGGATAGGCCGGCTGCCAGGAGTTGGCCGTCACGCGGGAGAACTGCCGCAGCAAATGCAGGTTGACCTGATCACCCGGCACCGCCTCGGCGGAAGCGGCCAGGGCAGTCAGAACGAAGCTTCCCTTGCCTTCCTCCATCGAGGCCTCTTTCGAGGCGATACGCTTCCCCTTCATTTCGACTTGGGTCCCTCGCGCGGGCAAGTTGGGTCCACTGCCCCACCCACCACCGCGCAGTTCCGGCAACGGATGCATCACCACCCGCAGGCCCGTGATCGGCGCATCGAGCTTCGGCAATTCTGTCAGGATATCGAACGCGGCCATGGGCTGCGTCTGGCGGAAGCGCACGAGATTTTCACCCTCCACTTCGAAGCCCGAGCCGCGGTTGGGCGTCGAGACCTTCAGGGCCTTGACGCGGTGAACGCCGAGGTTCGTGCCGCGCGCGGCCAGCACGGGTTGCTCCCGCTGTTCCCAAGTCTTCAGCAGTGCGGGATTCGGCTGGGCCAGTTCCGCCTTGAGCGCGGCGATCTGCTCGTGCAATTGCGGCGCTTCCGTCGAGCGCAACACGGTGCGCGCCTGCACACTGGGGCCCGGATTGATGCCGGCGTTTCCGTCGTTGCCTTTGTCGCTGAGGGTATTGAAGAACGCGTAGAAACGGAAATATTCCTCCTGCGAAATCGGGTCAAATTTGTGGTCGTGGCATTGCGCGCACGCGAGGGTGAAACCGAGCACCGCTTCACCGAGTGTTTTAACGCGGTCGACGTTATAGTTGGTCAGGTTTTCCTCGGGAATCGTGCCGCCTTCGTGGGTCACCATGTTGTTCCGCTGAAAGCCCGTCGCGATGAGCTGCGACTCGGTGCGGTTCGGCAGCAAATCACCGGCGAGCTGCTCGACTAGGAAACGATCATACGGCAGATTGTCGTTGAAGGCCTGAATCACCCAATCACGCCAGAGCCACATGTGCCGGCCGCCATCGATCGAGAAACCGTTCGTGTCGGCGTAGCGGGCCGCATCCAGCCACTCGAGCGCGGCACGTTCCCCGAAATGCGGACTCGCCAACAGGCGATCGACGAGCCGTTCGTAGGCGCGGGGGTCCCGATCGCGCACGAAGGTCGCGACCTCATCGGCACTCGGCGGAAGTCCGGTGAGATCAAGGGTCACGCGACGCATGAGCGTGGCCCGATCCGCCACGAGGGCGGGCTTGAGGTTTTCTTCCGCGAGCTGCGCGCGGACAAAACGATCGATCGGGGACGACGCCTCTTCGCGGGCGGCGACGACCGGCAAGGGCGCTTTCTGCGGTGCGACCAGCGACCAGTGGGGCGCATATGGGGCGCCGGCGTCGATCCACGCTTTAAGTTTTTCTTTCTGGGCGGCGGTGAGCGAAAGATGCGACTCCTTGGGAGGCATCTGTTCGTCTTCGAACGTGCTCGTGATGCGCAACCAGGCGTCGCTTTCGTCGGCGCGCCCCGGCTTGATCGCGATGATACCATTGCGATCGGCGTACGCGGCATCGGCGACATCGAGGCGGCGTTTGCCCTTGCGGCCGCTCTCATCGGGACCGTGACAGGAGAAGCAGTTTTCGCTGAGAATCGGCCGGATATCGCGGTTGTAGTCGATGGCGGACGCTGCCGCGTGCGGCATCCCCGCGAACGACAAGCAAAGAAGAATCAGGCAGGTACGGCGCATGGGGAAAGGGTGTACGTTGGAAAATGGCCGGCGACCTGATGTGAAGCGCGCGCCGTTGCTCTTCATGGAATGACTCCGAACCGCAAACTCAACTCACGAAATCGCTGCAACGGAGAGCAGGCGAGATCGCGGAATCATCCTTTTCGCAAGCGGATCGGCGCGGTGGCCCGAGCGCGAAGTTCGAGTGTCGCTTTTGGGTCGCGCTTTTGGGGAACGCAGGGTGCTCCGCTCGTCCATGGCGAAGGCCGTTCCCCACTCACCGATCATCCTGCAATGGTGAAGGAAATGAGGAATCACGCGAATATGGTACGCTGGATACTCGCCTCTTGCTTCCGTTAGTGCGACCCTCCGGTGTCGCTCAATAACACTGTTCGGAAAAACTATGACAACGACGATCCCAATATACCCCCTCCAGTACCTACTCATGGCGTTGTGCTGCGCGCCTTGCTCTGTAGCTGCGGCAGCTCCCGAACGTCCTGTCGGATTTATCTATTATGAATCCGGAAGGACTATTGCCAGAACGTCCTTCTCACTAGCGGTAGTATTCAAGGACGCCGGCGTGTACCAGGGCATCTATTTCAATTCCAAAAGTTCTGTATCGCAGCGGCCGACACAGGCCTCTGGTTGAATGGTTGAACAAGCCCGACGGATACTTGGCTACGTATGTTTCCCGCTGCGTCGGTAGGACCGGGCTTCAGGCGAGGTCGGGTTGGGTGGTTGATTTACCACGCGCTCCGGCCCAGAGGAGTCCGAGCAAAGTTACGAGCATCAGCGGGAGTGTCGCACCGCCGTCGGGCACAGATGGTACAGATGTTACCGTGATCCGGGCCACTTGATATCCGTCGGCGAGAAAGTTGGCGTTTGCGAACTGCGGCGTGGACAAGATTCCTCCCGCTCCCGCGGGCATGAATCCGAGGTGAGGGCGCACGACGCCATTCTCGACGACTCCGGTGTTCGGCATCGCCTGACCGAAGGCCGCCGTGTTGGCAGGGATCTCGTCGTTCACCTCCGAACCGGCGTCCAGAACCTGGTTGCCCAAGATATAAAAATCTGCGCCCAGAAAGTTGCCCGATCCGTCGAAAATCGAGTGCGCGAGCGGATTCCCGTTGGCGACAAACGCGTCATTGCTCGGAATGACCATGGACGCATAGCTGAAATAACGCGCCAGCGGGTTTGTCGGAACGAGCGAGAAGGTCTGGCTCGCAGTCTCCCCTGGCACGATCGCACCGCCCGAGCCCAAGATTGTTCCGTCCATGGCGCCGGCTCCAAAGCTGACGAAAGCGGTGGAGAGCGGTGCGGTGTTGCCATCCTCGGCCAGACGTTCGAGCGCCATCGATACGGGTGCACCGGAATCGTAGAGATCGAAGGTCCCGTTGTGAAAGCCTACCCAGACGGGGGTCAAAAGACCCCCTTGGGCCGGAGCGAGGTTCTGAATCGTGACGAGCACCTCGAGCGCATGCGCGAAACAAGGGGCGATGAGCGCAAGGAGGACAAACCTCGAGGCGCGGAGACGGGATGTGCGGAATAATTTCATGATTTTTAGGAGTGTAACCGGTCGGGGCCAATGCGCCCCACACACATACAGACACTCGTGCCAGGGAAAAATTCCACGGCTTCGTGACTTTAGGTGTAGCCAAACTTCTCGCAGAGAAATTCCTACTCCAGTTGGGGGAGAAAGAGACTATCTAGACGACGAGACATATTCGTTGCCACTCGCTAACCAGCGGGCTTGGCAGCACTGTTTCTCACGGCTCTCGCTCCCTGCCGGTATAGTCTTCCGCTGCGAACTTCGCGTCTCACTATCGCGCACGCTCGGCCAGCTTGGGGAAAAGCCTGATGGCTGCTTCAATGTCGCGTTCCGCC
>JBBQEG010000488.1:0-3742 GCA_038320495.1 Opitutales bacterium
CGATACTCTGCATCTGACGCACGCTCATCCTTTTCATCAGTTGGATAAGACGGAGCATTTTTCAGCTGCTCCTCGGTGATGTCGAGCTTGTAGCCACCGCAATCTTCATCGTATTCCAATTTCTGCCAAGGAATGGTGTGACGCGTGCCACCCATCCCGAGAAAGCTGCCAACGTCGACAATCGCTTCACGAGCTTGGCCACTCTTCTTCTCGATCATGACGCAATCGACGGAGCCGATCTTGTCACCTTGAGCTCCGTAGACGGACGTTCCTTCGACCCGCGAGCTAGAAATACAATCGTGATTTTTCTGAACTGTGCTCTGCATAATGTGTCTCTCCGTTTGAGTTGGTAGATCGCAGGGCGCTTTCGCGCCTCGCGCATCAAATCTCCCACTAATTCAACGCACGAAGGTGACTTTCGTTCCTAACGTAATGAATTGATACCATTCTCTCATCGATGTTCGCTCTTTAGCGAGTAGTCAATTTCTTGTTATTTGCGCCAACAGGATTCTTTCAAGCACAACCGTTGTCGCATTAATTATCGTCTAATCCATTTGCGGGAAATTCCTTTCGGTTACTTCATGGTCGGCGACAAGCACGAGTTCTTCGTATTTTCCAGAATGGACCATATGATAGACAGTGGCCTTTCAACACCACATCTTTGGCATATTGCGATGCCGTCTTGGGAGGGCGGCAACCACCCCATCTCCAACAACCCCTCGACATCTCTGGCCTGATTGGCTGCTTTTCCGCCCGACCCGTGGTTCTTAACCAAGCGGATACGGTTGGTGCGACAGTGGCGGGACTGAAGGCTCAAGATTCGAAAACCGACATCAGCGCAGCTTTTACGGCATCGGCTTTCGCCATATCCCCAAGCCGCTGCTCCAGAAGACCCATTCGCCATGTTGTGTCCACCACCATTTCGAGGGGAATTTGGTGCTTCAGGTCGACAGCACCGCTCTGCGGAGCTCATACGATATAGCGATTCCACGACCCGTATCGCTCCCGGACAGGGCCGCGCCGGAAGCTCAGGGCGATGAGGGCAACGCCGAGTGCAACGCTGACGGCGCCGTGGACTGCGTCGGCGCCCAGCACGAACGGCGTGACCATCAGTGCGCCGCCCAGGGGGATGAGGCCATAGCGTAGCGAACGCGCCACTTCGGCAGTTGCAAGTGAGATGACCGTGAGCGAAAGAAAGCCGATGACATGATCGGCATGGGCCATCGCCCCTTGCGCGGAGAACGTCAGTCGGGTGAACAGCAGCGTCGCAGCCAAGATTGCAGCCAGCGCGAGGTTCCAGGGCAGATTAACCCCGCCCGCCCACATGTCTCGCAACACCACGCCGGGACCGCGCTCCAATTCGTCGATTGGCTCTTCACGCTTTCCCTCATCGGTGTCGCCGAACAGGAATACGCGCAGCCACGGACGGCCGGCCCTTGCCCGCCGCCGCACGAATTGGATCGTGGCTAGTAACTCGTCGAGCGAATAGGGAATTTGGATCAGCATAGCTGCGGCACCGATCAACGTTAGTGTCGCCCATGTGCCGATGGCGATGGGCTGGATTATGACGAAAAGGATTGAAACGACGCCGAGCGGCGCGATCATCATTCCGAACAGGAACACCAGCCAAGGCATGGACCGCCACCGCGCTCGCGAGCCCACGATGCCGGTGACGATTTCGAGCGCGTAGGTGTACCCGCCGAGCGCGGCGTCGGGAATCGGGAACGCTTCGGATACCGAAGAGGTGATCACCGCTTCCGTCCCGTTCTTGGTGGGATCGTCCGGCAGACCCACAAAGAACGGGTCCCATACGCCGTCGATCTGGCCCAGCTGATAGGCCGTCAGGTAGCGCGCAACCAGCAGGCCGACCAGGGCGAGAAAGATGATCGGTATCCGCTGCGTCCAGTTGGATGGATTATAGCTCCAGCCCGGCGGGATGTCGGGCCCGGTCATGCTCGCTACGACGGAAGTGCCGGGTTCTGGCCGCGTTCCCACGGCGAGGCCGAACGCGAAGGCGCCGACCAACGTGTCAGAAATGAAGGCAGCCGGATTGGTCGTCCAGAACAGAAAGGGGATCGCCATGATGCCTGCAGCGACCGCAGCCGAAGCCCACCGCGCCCAGGCGAGCCGCCACGAAAGCGACAGGGTGGCAAACAGGACGAGGGCTGCGCCCAGTACGATCTCCGACCAAAACAGGCCTGGCTCCTCGACTTGGACGATCACCGGCTGAACCAGAATCCAGCAACCGAGCGCGATGTTGACGAAATGCGCCCAACGCGTCTGGCCGTGGGCAGCGCGGAGCCATTGCTCATGACGTTCCCGCAGCTCCTCCGCATCTTCGCCGACTGCCTCGGCCTCGCTAATGAAGGCCGGGGGAGTTATGCGGTTGGCGGCGTACCACGCGGCCGGATCCTCCTTGAGCGTGGCAACGATCGCCGGCAACTCACCTGCCAGGTGGTGCTGCGGCTCCCAGCCAAGGAGCTCCCTGGCTCGGCCGATGTCGAGTACATAATGATCGCTCGCCATTCGTGTCATAAATGGCTGAATGAAAGGTCGCTCTCCCTTGTCGAGAGCATCGGGAATGACGGGTTCGACCTTGTCCTGGATCCAGGCCCCGATCCCTGCAACCGTGGACGGCACCCGCACTGTGGCCCAGTCGCCCTCACCGTGGATGAGACCGCCGAGCCGATCCTGCAGATCGTCATAGCCGATCACTTCCGGCTCGCCGACCAGGATAACTGTTTCGCCGGGCAACCGATCGCGCCGATCGATCGCCCGGACGAAAGCATCGATCATATCGTCGCGGTGGATCATCGCTTGCCCAGCGTCGGTGTCGCCGGAATAAAGATGGCTATGAAATTCGCGTTCGTAGATCCTTGCGATCTGGTTGGCGAAGGTCGGTACCGATGTACGCTCGTCGTAAAGGCCGGCGAGGTGCAGGAAGACTACAGGGATGTCTCCCCGCTCTTGGCTGATTGCTTGCTCGGCTTGCGCTTTGGAGGCCGGATAGGCCCAACCCGGCGCGATGGCACGGCTCTCGTCGATGCGCTGGCCGGGGCGGCCTGGCTCATGGACCAGCATTGTTCCCGAATAGACGAATTGCTCTACCTGGAAGGCATGCAACGCACGGATCAGGTTCCGGCTGCCGTCGACGTTGACCGCCTTGTATTCCGGCTTTTCCTCGCCGCTAAAGTCGAAGAAGGCCGCTAGATGGACAACGCTGGCGATGTGACGACCGTGTTCCGTCGCTATCCGGGCGAGTGCGCCTTCGACGCTTTTTCGATCGGTGAGGTCGGCTTCGACGATCGGATAGTCCGCATCGCGGCTCTCTCGATCGAGGCCCACCACGGTATAGTGTTCGTGCAAGGCTCGCGCCAAGGATCTCCCGATGTTTCCGGCAGCACCCGTGATGAAAACGATAGGCTTCTCGGTCATGGTTACCTGCATATGGTTGGCGGATAGATCGGACTTCGATACGCCTCCGGAGCGGGAAACCGCCCCGCCACAGAACAGTAACTGTTCGGGACGCCGATGTTCCCGGCAACGCGATTTTGCGCTGCTTTCGAAGGTGCAGATCAAAGGTTGCGTTCACACAGCACCGCCGTGTGTCGCGACTGTTCTCGCAAGTTAGAGAAGACACTATTTCGGCCAGATAGAGATGTCACCGTCCGATGCAGCAGGGGCTGCGTGGAGCTGGCCTCATCGCGCAGCGCAGCCCCTGCTGGGCGCAGGTTTGATGAGG
>JBBQEG010000489.1:0-3736 GCA_038320495.1 Opitutales bacterium
ATGTCAGCTTCCTGTTGATGAAACTTGGCGTTGAGCACGGTGTGGATCACACCGGCACGTTTGAGCATCCGGGAAAGGACCTCGGACGATTCGACGCTTACGGTGCCGACCAACACGGGCTGGCCGCGCTTGCTGGCATCTTCAATCTCCTTCACGACCGCGTTGAACTTGTCGCGCCGCGTCTTGAAAATCGAATCGTTCCGATCGACGCGAATAGAAGGTTTGTTGGTCGGGATGACTTGAACGGCGAGACGGTAGATGTCGCTAAACTCGGTCGCTTCCGTTTCCGCCGTGCCGGTCATGCCGGCGAGCTTTTCGTACATCCGAAAATAATTCTGGATGGTGATCGTCGCGTACGTCCGGGTCTCACGCTCGATGACCACGTTCTCTTTCGCCTCGACCGCCTGATGCAGGCCGTCAGACCAGCGGCGACCGGGCATGACACGGCCGGTATTTTCATCGACGATCAATACCTTGCCGTCCGGAGAAACGACGTATTCCACATCGCGTTCGTACAGGGAATAGGCCCGAAGCAACTGGGAGATGGCGTGGATCTCCTCCGACACGTCGCCGTACTTTTGCTGCGCCGCGAGTTTCTTCGCTTCGCGTTCCTCGATCGGAACGGCGGTATTCTTATCGAGATCGCTGAACTCAGTGGCCAAGTCCGGGAGGACAAACGCATCCGGATTATCGGGACGAAGACGCGTGCGGCCGAGCTCGGTGAGATCAGCTTGGTGCTGCTTCTCATCGATGACGTAGAAGAGCTCCTCCTTGATCTCGTAAAGTTGCGACTTGTTGAGATCCGAATTGAGCTCGGTCTCGGTCCGATCGAGGAGCTTCCGCCAGTCACCTGTCTCCATCAGCCGAAGCAGCTGCTTGTTTTTCGGATTCCCCATTTTGACCTGGAGCATCTTGTGCGCCGCCAACATCCGGTCGTCATTGGAAACGTTGGGACGTTCGAGAATGCCTTTCGCCTCGGTAATGAGCTTATTGCAGAGCCGAATCTGATCATTCACCAGCTGTTCCACGGGGGGCTTGATCCGCGAAAATGGCTGCTCGCGCTCGATCGGTGCCGGGCCCGAGATAATCAACGGGGTGCGGGCTTCATCGACGAGGATGGAATCGATTTCATCCACGATGCAGAACCAGTAGTCACGCTGCACCTGATCCTCCTGCCGCGTGGCCATGCCGTTATCGCGCAGATAGTCGAAACCAAACTCACTGGCTGTGCCGTAAGTGATGTTGCGTCCGTACATCTCCCGCCGGAGATCTGGCGACATCTGCTGCTGGATACAGCCCACGGAAACACCGAGGAAATTGTAGACGTGGCCCATCCACTCCGAGTCGCGGCGGGCAAGGTAATCATTGACCGTGACCAGCTGCGTGTTCCGCCCCGTGAGGGAATTCAGGTACAACGACAGAGTCGAAACGAGGGTCTTGCCTTCGCCTGTCGCCATTTCAGCGATACGCCCTTGGTGGATGGCCATGCCACCGATAAGCTGCACATCAAAGTGCACCATGTCCCAAGTGAGCTCATGCTCACACACGAGAATTTTTTGGCCCACAAGACGCCGTGCCGCGTTCTTGACCGTCGCGAACGCCTCGGGGAGCACCTCTTCCAAGGCCGCACGCTTGTCGGCGGCCGCGGCGATGCGCGCCCGGAACTCGTCCGTCTTGGCGCGCAACTGTTCGTCAGTCAGCGACTGGTAAGAGATCTCGAGCTCATTGATGCGCGCGACGATAGGCCGGGCCTTCTCGAGAAATTTCTTATAATGCCGGCCAGAAAACCGTTTGAGCAGGAACGAGAGCATGAAGGAATTCGAACATTAGGAGGCAAGGCGGTGTTGGCAAATGGCAAATACCACCGCCCTCAGCAATGCTACTTTGACTGCGGATGCAACGGTCTGGCCCCCTCTGCAATTAACGAGCGCCTCGACCGGGTTGTTCAGATCCGTCCGCGAAAATAGGCAATCGTGCGCTCCAGACCCGCTTCCAGAGGCACGGTCGGCTCCCAGCCGCCCAGATGCTTTCGTGCCAGCGTAATATCCGGCTGGCGCTGCCGCGGGTCGTCGGACGGGAGCGGTTTATGCACAATCTTCGACTTGCCGTCGGTGAGCCGCAGGACCAATTCCGCGAGTTGCAGCATCGTGAACTCGCCGGGATTACCCAAGTTAACCGGCCCGACCGTCTCCGTCTGCGCCATGAATCGCACAAACCCTTCAATCAGATCGTCGACGTAACAAAACGATCGGGTCTGACTGCCGTCGCCGTAGAGCGTGAGGTCCTCGCCTTTCAACGCCTGCACGATGAAATTCGAGACGACCCGACCGTCATTCGGATGCATCCGCGGGCCGTACGTGTTGAAGATGCGGATGACGCGAATGTCCAGGTTGTGCTCCCGGTGATAGTCGAAGAAAAGCGTTTCGGCACAGCGCTTGCCCTCGTCATAACACGACCGCCGGCCAATGGGATTCACGTGGCCCCAGTAACTCTCCGTCTGCGGATGCACTTGGGGATCGCCATACACTTCGCTCGTGCTGGCCTGAAAGACCCGCGCGTTGACGCGCTTTGCCAGTCCGAGGCAGTTGATCGCCCCGATCACCGATGTCTTGATCGTCTTGATCGGGTTGTACTGGTAATGCGGCGGTGATGCCGGACACGCCAGATTGTAGATCTGGTCGACCTCGTACTTGAACGGATCGATGATGTCATGACGCACGAACTCGAAACTCGGGTTGGCGAGCAGGTGCGCGATGTTCGCCTTCTGCCCGGTGAACAAGTTGTCGATGCAAATGACTTCGTGGCCCTCCTTGAGTAATCGATCGCAGAGATGCGAGCCAAGGAAACCTGCGCCGCCGGTGACGAGAATACGCATAAAAAAAATCTGCATCATCGCGCGCCGGGACTCCAGCAAAACTAACCGCGCGCGAACATGAACAGCGTTAATATGTTCCGTCTGCTGACACAGTTTTTTTCATTGCTGATCTTAGGCAACGAACTACGCACCCCCTCCCGAATTCGTTCGGGATTAAAACCTACTATGAACCTGACTAAGAAAATGATCCTCGCGCTCGGCTTGCTGGCCGGCAGCACGAGCTTTGCCCAAACTGAAAACACCAGCAATGGCCTCCTCGGCCAGCAGTTCGCTGAGTTCAACTTCACCTTTATCGAGACCGACAGCATCTCGAAGCTCAGCTATGAGCCCGGTGTGAGTTTCAACCTCCCCCTCATCGCCAATCAGGTTGATGTGGGCGGCGGCTACAGCTACAGCCGGATTCGCGGGCCCATCAACGGCCACGCGAACTCCCTTAACACGTACGCGGTCGGCTACTTCACCGCGGAGGGCGTCAAGCCCTTCGTCGCCGCCTCGCTAAGCCACTCCTGGACGAGCCTCTCCTTCGGCCCGTCGGGCAATCTCTCGAGCTGGGCGGTGGCCGCTGGCGTCGAGATTCCGTTCGGAGTTGTCACGTTTACGCCCAGCTTGGCCTACTCGGATGACTTTAAGAACGGCTTTGGCGAAGGCGATGCCTGGACGTTCCGGGGCGAAGGCAACTACTGGCTCAACCGCCGCAACGCCGTGTTTGCCGCGATCGCGAAAACCGATCTGCACCGCAACCCGATTGATGTCTGGACCTACGAAGTCGGCGTGCGCGTCCGCTTCTAACGCGTCATTCGCAGGCTGATCACTCCCGCAGCCCGCACGGTCAACGTGCGGGCTTTTTTGCGCCTTCTCCTT
>JBBQEG010000490.1:0-3713 GCA_038320495.1 Opitutales bacterium
GAGCGCGTGATCGATGCGCTCCATCGCTTTCCCGGCGGGCAGATAACCGAAATCGCGCGCGGCGAGATTGGCGAGCAGCGCCAATCCGAGGTTCGTTGGTGAGGTGCGCGAGGCGATCGTGGGATGCGGCACTTCCTGGAAATTATCCGGGGGCAGCCAGTTTTCCTCCGCGGTGACGAACGTCTCGAAGAAGTTCCAGGTCTTGCGGGCGGTACGCCGGAGAAATGCGAGCTGCGCCGGCGAAAGGTCCGGTGGCGGGGATTCAATCGGCTGGCTGATCCACCATGCGATCCACGGAGCCGCCAGCCAGGTGCCCAGAAACGGCAGGGCTAGCGGGAGCATGTCGGGTTGCACCCGCCACAACGAGAGACCTGCCGCCAGCGCCAGAAGAGGCGCACTCCACATCGTGAGAAAAAAGCCCGCGAGATCGGACCGCGTGGTATTTTCGGCTTCGGCGGAGCTCTGCCATTCCAGCAGACGTTTGCGCGTGATGAGGACGCGCAGAAGCGTGCGTCCGATGGCGTCGAGGCTGACGTACGCGTCATAGGGGAGGAACGCCAGAGTGAGAAACACCTGGCCCAATTGACGACCCTCCGCGGCGGCCGCTGTCCGCAAATGCATCAACCAAGGAAGGTCGGTCGGTTTGCGCAGCACGTTCACCAACACCGGAAGAAAGCCGGGGAGCGCCACAATCACGAGAACAAGCAGGGTGCCAATGCCGGCGAGCGGCGGCAGGAGCAGCCAGAGGCCGATCAGCAACGCGAGCAGTGCGATCGGGACGAGACTGCGTCGCAAATTATCGAGCAGTTTCCAGCGCGACAAAGCCGAGAGTGGATTTGCAATGCGTCGCGCATCTGGACCGGGTACGCGCGGCAGAAGCCACGGCGTGATCTGCCAGTCGCCCCGGATCCAGCGATGACGTCGACCGATATCCACGTTGTAGCGGGAGGGATACTCTTCGTAGAACTCCACGTCGCTCATCAAGGCCGAGCGCGCGTGGACCGATTCCAGTAGATCGTGACTCAACACCGTGTTCTCCGGAAAACGTCCGGCCAGGGCGCGCTCGAACGCATCCACATCGTAAATGCCTTTTCCGATGAAGGACCCCTCCTGGAAGACGTCTTGATAGACGTCCGAGACCGCGCGGGTGTAGGGATCGATGCCCGTTTCGCCGGCGAACAGGCGCACGAACCAGGAGCGCCGAGCGCCCGTGAGGCTGACGCTGACGCGCGGTTGGAGAATACTATAACCCTCGGTCACGATGCCGTGGGCCGAATCAAATACCGGCCGATTCAACGGGTGCGCCATCGTGCCCACGAGCTTGCGGGCGGCATCACGCGGCAGCTGGGTGTCTGTATCCAGCGTGATGACATACTTGACCGAGAGAAGCGCGGAGGTGTTGCCGACAATCATCGAGAAGCAGCTGCGCGAGCCGCCGCGGAGCAGGGCGTTGAACTCGGCGAGCTTCCCGCGTTTGCGTTCGTAACCCATCCATAGCCCTTCACTTGCGTTGAAGCGGCGGGGGCGGTGGAAGAGAAAAAAGCGATCCCGGCGATCGGAGGGATACTTGATATTGAGTAACTCCACCCCGGCTTGCGCCCGCTGCAGGAGCGCTTCGTCCTGCGGCGTGACTTCCGTGGGAGCGTCCCGAAAATCTGTGAGCAGGGCGAAATGCAGGCACGGATCGCGATTGGCGAGGTGATGGATTTCCAGAGTTTCGATGAGCCGATCCACGCCCGCCAAGCTGCTCAGGAGGGTGGGCACGGCCACGACCGTCCGATTGTCGGAAGGAATGCCAGAGTCGAAATCGAGCCGCGGGAGCAGTTGCGGCGAAACGAGCAGCGTGGACAGCCAGTTCATCACCGACACCGCGAACTGGCTGACGCAGAGCAGGAAAACCGACGTGAGCACAATCAGTCGCCATCCGGCAAGATCATACGTCCACGCTTGCTGGAGAAAGGCGAGCGTGCCGAGCACGGTGAGCAGGAGGATTCCACCGGCATAGAACGTCAGCGGTATCCGCCGAATGATGCGTTCGAGGGCGGTGCGCCAGGGCCAGGCGACATCGACCGCGCGTTCAAGCACCGGCTTGCCCTTGTCAATCAGGTAGAATCCCACGTGGGCGGTGCGATCGGCCCGGCCCACCGCCTCCGCGCTGGCGGTCGCCAATTCCACGGTCCGGTGAGCGACCTCGGACTCGGTGAGCGTACTGTACCGGGCGAGCGACTCGACCGCGTGCCGATACCGATCCCGCGTCGCAAAATCCATGTCACTGAACACATCCGCCGGGTCGCCCCGCAACGTGTGGTCGACGACACTCAGTGTCTCCACGAATTCCCTCCAGTCCATCGCACTGAGGAAGCGGAGGCTGGCAATGCTGTGACTGACGGAGACCTGATCAGCGGCCTGGTTCTGGCTTTCCTCGTGCACGAGTTGCTCGCTCGAGAGCCCATGGCTCACGAGCCATTGCTCGAGCCAGTTGCGCGCGAAGTGCAGCACCGGATTTTGCCGTGAGAGTCGCGCACAAAATTCCGCCACAAAGGAGCTCGAGGGGGGTAACTCGGACTTCGCCATATCCGCCACCACGGTGACGAGAAGGGACGGATTTTTCTCTGCCATCGACTGCAAACGATCCACCCACGTATCGGCGAGATCGCGACTGGCGCGGGCGACCACCAGACGACTCGTGATGCGCTGGAGGTTTTCGATCAAACCAAGGCGCAGCATGATAGGAATGGCCCAGAGCTCGCCCAGTTTCAGGGGCTTCTCGGTCTGGTAAGCGGCGACGAAGGCCGTCAGCGGACCGGAGTCGACTTGGGCATCGGCGTGCGAGATCAACTCGAGCACGAGGTCATAGACGCGCGGAAAACCAGCGGACGGACCGTTGACCAAGCGGGGTAATTCGCGGCTATAATGCCGGGGCAGATGCCGGCGGGCGAGTTGCACCTGTTCTTCAATCAGGTAGGAATTGTCGAGCAGCCACTCGGCGGCCGGGGTGACCTGCCGGGTTCGATTTACGGCCACGGTGGCACGATTAAACTCCCGCAGAATCGTTTCGTTGTCATCCAGACGCCTCAGCAGCCCACTCGGTCCGCGGCGGACAATCGTTTCGTGCCCGGTGGCGAGTGCCTTGGCGTGCCGGGTAAGTTGTTCGATGCTGAAGAGCTCGGAGCGGAGCGGCGGTTCGCCCCGACGCAAGACCGGCCGCGCCTGCCACGGCACCCATGACGGCCAGTGCGACGAGAAAGTCTGCATCATTTTTCCCATTCTCCCGTTACGTCATCAGGCATCCCTCCTATTGTATGGGTTGAGCCCCGGAGGTTCCGTGCGTTGCAAGCAACGAGAGCGGGGCAGCTTCGATGCGAACCATCGCCAACAGTAAGGGGGGGCACGGTGGCGCGCAGCGTTCTTTCGAGGGTTTATCTTCCACTCCGCGCCTTTCGGTGCGTTTTCGAGGTCAGCGTGGGATTTACCACTTGCCGCAACCCGGCATCCAAAGCGTCCAGCCAACCCATCGTGTTCAGTTCGGTAATTTCGGTGGCCGACCGCTCGGGTGCCATCGCCCCGCCGAACGCGTCTCAATCAAGTCCTGCGGGGAAGCCCGCTCTCGGCGAAACCGTCGTTCCAATCCACGAACCGGTGGGACGCTGTGCTCCCCTACATCCCTACTTCGGTAACACAAATATGACGCATCACCGGTAAACCCGAATTGA
>JBBQEG010000491.1:0-3711 GCA_038320495.1 Opitutales bacterium
CTGGACCTCATTGATCGCGCCGAAGCGCTGCGTACCGCCGAGATGGCGTTGCGGGCGGGCGTCGATTGGCTGGAGGCCGGCACCCCGTTTATTCTCGCGGAGGGTGTGCACGGCGTGCGCGCGTTGCGTGAGCGTTTTCCGGATACGCCGATCGTGGCCGACTTGAAGATCATGGATGGCGGCTATCTCGAGGCCGAGATGATGGCGAAGGCCGGTGCGACCCATGTGGTCGTGATGAGTCGGGCGCATCCTGAAACACTCAAGGTTGTCGTGAAAGCCGGGCATGACTACGGGATCAAGGTGATGGGCGACAACCTCGGTGAACCCGATATGATTGCGGGCGCCCAAATGCTCGAAGATCTCGGCTGCGATTTCATCGTCCACCACATCGGCTATGATGAACGCCGCGGACTCGCGGCGGGTGGCCACCGGATGCCGAGTCCGCTCGATCAACTGCGCGAGATTGTCGCCGCGGTGAGCGTGCCAGTGCAGGCTGTGGGAGGGCTGACCTTGGAGCAGGCGGTGCGAACTCCGGAGTACGGTGCGCCACTCGTGGTGATTGGTGCACCACTCGCTGTCGACGCGGATGCGTTTCGCACCGCGGATGGGAATCTCGAAGGCACGCTCCGTATCATCTGCGAGCGCGTGCATGCCTACGGCGACGTGGCCGTAAAATCGAAAGCGAATCTTACCCGATGAAAAGTCCTGCTGTTGTTAATTTTTCCCGTGAACCGCATAGTGTGGAACTGCGCGAGTTTGCGCGTCCCGAGCCCGGTCCGGATGATATTATCATGGAAGTCGAAGCTGTGGGCGTATGCGGCAGCGATCTGCATCAGTGGACGAGCAGTCACAGCTGGCCGGTAAACTATCCCGTGGTGCTGGGGCATGAATTTGGCGGACGCATCCATGCGCTCGGCAGCAATGTCCGCGCGTGGAACGAAGGTGACCGCGTCGTGAGTGAAACGGCTGCAGTCATTGATTCGAATAATCCGATGACGCGGGCCGGACTGTATAATCTCGATCCGACGCGCAAAGGATTCGGCTATGGGGTCGATGGAGCCATGACGCGTTATGTGCGCGTGCCGGCGCGTTGCCTGCATCGCGTGCCGGACGGGCTTGCGATGGAACATGCGGCGCTGACCGAGCCCTGCTGTGTCGCTTACAATGCGGTGATTCACAACGCGCGGATCGAGCCCGGTGATCGCGTGATCGTGCTCGGGCCGGGACCGATTGGAATTCTGTGTGCGGCGATGGCGCGTCTCGCGGGTGCGGACGTCGCGCTGGTCGGCCTCGAGCGCGATCGGGCGCGGCTTGAGATCGCGCGGGCGTATGGTTGCGAAGTCATCATTGGCGATGCGTCGGCTTGGGCGAAGGAACGCGATGGGCTCGGAGTTGACGGAGTCGTGGACGCGGCCGGTGTTTCCGCGGCGCTGAAGACGGCTTTGGAACTCGTGCGGCCAGCGGGCTGGGTTAGCAAAGTGGGCTGGGGGCCGCAGCCGATCGGGTTTTCGCTGGATATGCTGGTGCAGAAGAACATTACGCTGCAGGGCAGCTTCAGCCACAACTGGCCGATCTGGGAACGCGTGTTGGCGCTGCTCGCGTCCGGCCGACTCGACGTGCGTCCGATCCTGGGCGGGGTGTGGCCGTTGGAACAATGGCACGAGGCCTTTGAAAAAATGCATGGCGGTTCGATCGTGAAAGCCGTGCTGAAGCCCCAGTGAGGAAATGGCGCCGAGCGCTGTCCTGCGAAGCGCGCGGTGCGGAACTTGAATCTCGATCAATTTTAACGGCCACCACGGAGGGGAACAAGGGAGATCAGGACGAAAGACTCGTTGCTTTCCGGGGTGGGTTTGCGGCCATGGGTACGGGATCAAAACGCGTGCATTCGCGTGATTATCCGGAGGTACTTGAATCATGAAACTTCGCGACAAAGTCATCATCGTCACAGGCAGCACCAGCGGGATCGGTCGTGCGATTGCGGAACGCGCGGTCGCCGAGGGCGCCCGCGTTCTGATCCACGGCATTGATCGTCCAGCGGGCGAAAACGTCGTCGCTCGCCTCGGGGCTAATGCGGCGCTGCATCTGGACGATCTCGTTGATCCTGCGAGTGCCGCCCGAATTGTCGCGGCGGCGATGGCTGCCTTTGGCAAAGTTGACGCGATTGTGAACAATGCCGCGCTGGTGGCGCGCAGCACGCTGGCGACGACTACGGCGGAGTTCTTCGACCGGATGATGGCCATCAATGTGCGTGCCCCGTTGCTGTTGATTCAGGCGGCGTTCTCCGAGCTGAAGCGAAACGAGGGCTGCGTGTTGAATATTGGTTCGATCAACGCGCTCAGTGGTGAGGCGACTCTGCTCGACTACTCGATTTCCAAGGGCGCGCTGCAAACGCTCTCCCGCAACCTGGCGAATGCGCATGCGCACGAAAAGGTGCGGGTGAATCATTTCAACGTCGGTTGGGTGCTCACGGAGCGCGAACAGGCGCTTCAGGTCGGCGATGGTCAGCCGGTCGACTGGGCTCAGCGTTTGCCGGTTTCAATTGCGCCCGCCGGCCGCCTGCTGACGCCAGAGGAGATCGCGGCGGCGTCGGTTTACTGGCTGAGCGACGAGTCACGGCCGGTTAATGGCGTTGTGCTCGAGATCGAGCAGTTCTCCATTCACGGGCGCAATCCGGTGAAGGTTTAAACCGGCGTTTGTTTTTCATTTCTCTCGCACTCTACGCTCATGCCGAAACTCGCCGCTTTCCCCAAAGCCTTCATGCGCCAACTGGTGCGCGATGGCACCATGACCTTGCGCCAGTGGGTCGATCTCGCCGAGCCGCTCGGCTTGGATGGACTCGAATACTATAGTGGATTTATCGAGCTGGCGGATTCAGGAAATTGGGCCGCGGCGCGGCGCGAGGTGGAGCGCAGCGGAATGGTTATTCCGATGCTATGTTGTTCACCTGATTTCGCGCACCCTGATGCCGATTTTCGTGCTCGCGAAGTGGAAAAGGAAATAACGTGGATCCGCATGGCGGCCGCGCTCGGTGCCCGGTATTGTCGGGTGTTGTCGGGCCAGCGCCGTCCCGAGCTGACGCGCGCGCAAGGAATCGATCTCGTCGTCGCCTCGATCGAGGCGTGTCTGCCCGAAGCGGAGGCGTGCGGGGTGACGCTCATCATCGAGAATCACTATAAGGATGATTTTTGGAGCTATCCCGAGTTTGCGCAGAAAATGGATGTTTTCTGCGAATTGATCGCACGGATTCAGCATCCGCACTTCGGGGTGAATTACGATCCGAGCAATGCGTTCATTGCCGGGGACGATCCCTTGGAGTTGTTGCGCCGCGTGAAGGATCGCGTGGTGACGATGCACGCGAGTGATCGTTATCTGGCGGAAGGCACGCTGGAGGATTTGCGACGCGAGGAAGACGGTTCGGAAGGCTACGTGAAACGCTTGCGCCACGGTACGGTGGGCAAGGGTCTGAACGACTACGATGCGATCTTCACGGAGCTGCGCAGCGTGGGCTTCGACAGCTGGATCAGCATTGAAGATGGCGTCGACGGTATGGAGCAACTCGCCGAGAGCGCTCGCTTCGTGCGAGGGAAAATCCAGCAGCACTGGCCGGCAAATTGATCACGCGGGCCAGGTGTCCGATCAACCAAGGCACGTCGGGAAAACCTGATCCGCAGCGGAAAACCTGATGCTCTACAGTGTCACGTAATAAGTGAC